>JAGVLN010000007.1 GCA_020049805.1 Rickettsiales bacterium | reverse complement strand
TTGTTCATTCGGTATTGCAAACTGAAGTTCAAATAACGAATGAACAACATTTACAAGCAATGGTTGGAGATATTTATTATAAGAGGGTTTTACCTGCCATAAGAGATTTTCAAGGATCAGAATTTGCAGAAGTTCATGAACAACTAAATCGCGATGTAGAAGCATCTTTTCAAAGAGTAAAGGCTGGTACAGCAGATTCTACTAATCCTATTGATATAAAAATGCAAGAAATTTATAACTTAGTGAAAAAACGTGAAAGAGATGGTTTGTATATCCCAGGACAATATGAGTCAGGAAAAGATAGTGATACGGTGATCAAAGAAAGTTGTTATGATACTTTATATAAAGAGCAAGCTGCTAGGTTGGTAGAACATATAGTAGAGACAGAACTAGATAAGGCCTTGAAAGAAAGAGTTGTAATTAGTTTTACACCTGATGGGAAAGATGAACCAATAGGTTTAGAGCTCAAAAAATTACCAGTAGCAGTTGGTAAAGATAGAATTACAGGCCTTATTGCTGGGCCTCCTGCTTGTGGAAAAGGTACTGCAGTTGCACTTTTTTTAGAAGAAACAAAAGCTGCAGGGGTGCCAGAAGAGCATATAGTTAAAATTAATACTGATTATTATAGAGGATTTTTTTCATTACATGAGAGGTTAGATGATGATGTAAGATTTCATACAATATTAACCCATGATGAGGCTGGATTAACGTCTCAATTAACAATTGCTAGATTAAAGCGTTTGATAGCTGAGAATAACGGGCGTCATGCCATGCTAGATACCGTAACTCTTAGCCAACAAATGGTTGATATTGGCACATACCTTGAAGGTAGAATGATAATTAAGGTTATGACTTTAGACCCAGAAATAGCTATAAACAGATCTATTGAAAGGGGTAGAATGACTGGAAGATTTGTGCCTACAAGCTACATGATTGACGCTCATAAAGCTGTAGGGGGGTTATTAGTAGATGCATTAACTAATAACCTAGGGAAACAAATAGTGGCCACAGTATATGATTCCGATGTTTTGCCTACTGAATTGCCGAAACCTGTTTTGTCTGCTGATTTATTCTCAGCGGAAGCCAGGGTGGCTGATCCTGATATATTACAAAAAGTAATTGAAAGAAAATATATGGTAATGAACCCATACAATATATCTGATGTCCATTTTGCATTACCGGCAATACCTACTCCTCCAGCTACAGTCCTTCTTGCAGAAGAAGGGTATCGAGTTTATAAAGGATATGAGCCTGAGATGCCAGATATTCCAAGAATTGATACACATGATGGTTATACAAGAGCTGTAAGGGATATCGAGGTTCCTAGAGTGAGTGATGCAGCTATGGGTGTAATAGCTGGTGCTCTTTTATGGAATGTAGGTAAAAATGCATTTAAAAAAGCATGGAATTACTTATCCAGTGCCCTAGGAGAAGATGCAACGCCGGCAGAAAGGGCCAGTATAAATAAATTAATAGAAGAAAAAATTGCTATTTTAACTTCAGCTAATTCAGTAGGAATAACAAAAATTCAGAGCATAATTCAAGATTTGAGGAATGAGTATAAAATAGTAGTTGAAGAAATTAATATATTATATGACGAAGGAAAAGAGGATTCAAAAAAATATAAAACTCTAAGAGAAAAAGCTTGGAAATTAAAAACACTATTTCAAGAATCCATGGATCTTGAATACGATATCCTTGAAATCTCAGAACAATTTGAAAAAAATATAAAAATGCCTGCTAATATTAAAAAGGGATACCTTGATGAATTTGCTGAAAGAGTAAGAATAGCCGAAGAAAAGTTTAATGAATTAAGTAAAACTCATAAAGAATTGTTTGGGATGGATAGAGTTTTTGCTCAATTGTCTAATAAAAGCAAGAGAGAGTTAACGGCTATTGCTGCTAGGAAGGAGGATGGGATAGCGCATTTACCAATTGGATCCAGAGGGGTGAAATTCTCTGGTAAGGGGAGTTAAATGAATAATAAGATAAATAATAAAATTGACCAAGAATACTCTGCTGCCCAAGTTAAAGAAATCCTTAAAAAAGGAAATAAATATGACCAATCTGAAACTTATTTAAATGATATAAGCGATGTATGGTCTTTTCCTAGTGAGGTTTTTTTAGAGTTAATAGATAAATCACCTACAAAGAGAAAGTAAATAGTTTATTTAGTTCTAACTCCTCCAGGTAATGGTGTTGTAGGCCCTATTCCAAGGCTTCTAGGGCCTATTCCAAGATTGCGATGCGGTTTTCGAGCTGGTGGATGTACTGCGTGTGTACCAGGTGGTATAGTTGCGCCTGCTGGGTGTTGTGCTTTCGCAGTTCGAATGGCACTGGTTAATATTCCTGCTGGTGGCAGACTTACAGCTTGTGATTTCTGGCCTGTTCCAAGAGCGTCGAGAAGAGGATGTGGTCTTCTACTAGCTGGTGGAGGTGCTGCATGTGTATCAGGTGATGTAGTTGATGATGTTACTGCATGAGCTGGAATTTCTGGTCTAGCTGAGCTTGCTAGATGTTGCGCTTGTGCAGCAGATTCAGCAGGTATAGGTGCCCTTCGAAGGGTATCGGTTAATGCTGTGCTTGAAGCTGCTGTTCTTCCAGTTTGTTGTGTATGGCTTATTCCTTGAGGTGGCTCTCCTCCAGCTGGTGGATGGTGGATGACACGAGTACCATTTAATGCTGCTTGTGCCACTGCACGCCCCTCTTCAAGTGCAGCATGCGGAGGCTCATCCTGTGATGCTGTACGAGCAGTAAGAGTACCCCTTGTTCGCGCTAATGTAGGACCTTCTTCAAGCATAGTGCGAGGATGCTCGTGTTGTTTTGATACAGTATGAAGTTTAGTATTAACTATTTTTTTGGCAGCATTTAGTAATTTTTCTTCGGGTTTACCCATACCCCAAACTGTGTATTTAGCTACAACTAAGGCATTAGACACATAATCGATAGTACGGCCGATTAAATCCCACCAGGCTTTATTAGAAACATGGTTTTTTGCAGCATGTAATTTAGCCAAATCATCAAAAATAGGTTTTAATTGGCTGGTTAATGCTCCATTAAAATCATTTTTTTGTGCTTCGGTTAGAGGTCGGTATTTTTCTAAAAATTCAGTAGTAATAGTAGAAACTTTGGTTAAGAAAATGGTATAATTTCTACTTGGGTTAAGGGATAATTGATGTAATTTATCAACAAAAGTTTGTGCTACATTATGCAAAATTTGTTCAGCTTCCACTTGTTGTTTTTTATTTAAACCAGTAAACCCGGCATTCAATACTAACAATGCATATGCTTCTGTTTTAAACGTTTTATCGGCGCCTTCTAATACATTAAATACTGTTTGTCCTTTAGAGTTTATATAAGGATTAGCACCATTTTGAGCTAGTATCCTCATAGCATCCATATCTCCTCTTTGAGCAGCTAATGATAAGGCAGTGTTGCCGTTCTTATCTTGGGCATTGATATCAATACCTAAAGCAGGATTAAGCAATAGTTTGAGCATCCCGTTATGTCCGTTTAAGGCTGCAAGGTGTACTGGAGTTTGGCCATCTTTATTAGCCCAATGCACAACCACTGCGCCAGTATCGCGTTCTAGTAAACGAGGTATAAGGTCGTAATAACCATTAGCAGCTGCATAATGAACTAATGAATTGCCAGAACTGTCTACGTTTACACCTAAAAGTCCTGGCATTCTAGTAAGTAATGTATCTAACTCTACCATAAAAGCAGGATCCCTTGCAAGCATGCTACTCTGCTTATGTTGAAGTAGTAGATGCAAAGGAGTTTGCCTTAAATCATTTTCAGTGTTTAAAAGACGTTTTTTTATTGGATCAGTAGCTAAATCAAGTAATAATTGCAAATTCCCGGCTCTTGCTGCAATATGCGCTACATTATCGCCCGCTATATCTCTGGCGCTAATATATTCACCTCTTGTAGCCATAGCTTCAAATAATGTTTTGATGTAAGCAGCGCTAACAGTCGGATCAGCTGATACTAATAAATGTACAGCATTTTGAGATGAATTATTAACTACATTTAATATTTCTCTTTTTTTAACAGCAATTGCATTTGTTAGCTCTGTTTCCAACGGAATTACAGGTCCTCTAGAACGGCTTCTAGGATCTAGACGGTCAAGCGCTTCTTTAGAGCGTTTTGCAGTAACTTCAAGTTTAACCTGTCCTGGAATAACAACATTTAATATTGCATCGATATTTTCAATTCTACCTGCAGCAGCAGCAGCCATTAAAGGGGTGTTGCCATTATCATCTCTTATGCTCATATCTAAATTGTAACCACCTTTAGTTAAAGCTGTGAAAAATTTTGCACCTAAGGGATGTCTGGCAATGCAATGAGCTAGAGTTATTCCTTTGCCCAGATCTTTATTTATATTACCATCAAGTACCACCTCTACAAATTCTAAAAGCAATTTTGGATCATCATTATTTAATAAATAATCGATAGGTGATTTACTATGGATATCAGCTCTAATTAAGCTAGAATATTGCGATAAATCTCTTAACCAATGGGTATCTCCATATATTCCTGCGTAATGTATTGGAGTCATACCTTGATCATCAGGCATAGTAGTTAAAGATCTAAGAGCATCTTTTTCGGCAGGAGTTAATTGATCACCAGCTAATAAAGATTTAAAATCTCCAGGGTTCCAATGAGTATCATCTATCAAAAAATGATGTAATAAATTTTGTTGATGGTCATTAGTATGAGTAAGCGAATGTCTGCCAGTTCTAATGAAGGAAATAAAGCTACTCGGTTTAATAGTGCCAAATTTAGTTGGTTTAAGTTTAGGTTGTTCAATTGGCATATTAATCTCCTATTATTTAGCGTATATAAGCACTTCCTCTAGAGTGTAAGTCGCCTGTGCTAGAAAGTTGTGGTTTAGCTGTTGCAACTTTTTTACCGGCAAGTTTAGCATCTCTCATAAGTTTTTTATGTTCTTTAACTATGGCAGCTGCACCACGTTCTATTTCATCGGCTATAGTTGGTTTGCCAAGTACATTTCTGCAAAACTTAGCTACTTCATGACAAAACATTTTGAAAAAATGTGGCATTTTATCACTAAAAAGGAATTGCTCAATTGTGCTTTTTTCTTCGCGTGTAGTTAATTTTTTAGCTAAATGTGCTGATCTAGCAGAAAAAGTTGGTTCCATGTCTATTAAAGGTCGATGCATGTCTTTTTCGAACATACTTAAAAGTGTATCAGCTTGTTGAGACACTATGATTGACAATCTATTCCTCTCAGTAGTAGATAATTTAGATAATGAAGAATCAAGCATTTGCGCCATTCTTGTTAATTGGCCAGTTATCATATCTTTGGGATCTATAGCTCCATAGAAGCATGCGCTATTATCATGTATTAATCTTACTAAAGCATTATATGCATCTTTTACTGGGTGATAGCTTTTAGGGTTTGGCATAATTTCTCTGTTTTATTTTTAATCATAACATTAGAAGGTTAATGAAAGGTTAAAATTAGGAGAGTTATAATCCAGAATTTAAGTTTATATGTTCTTTTTTGAATGGTGAAATAAAAGCGAAAAAGTAATATACTCCAAACCTTAATATAGCACAAATTATTGTAAAAAGAGCCATCACGTTAATTAAATTAGCAGTATTAAAATAAGTGAATGAAAGAGTGCCTAGCCCGGAAGCTAAATACTGTAAAAAGAAGAATAAAGCCAAAGCATTGCTAGCGTGATGAGGAAAGTGATCTAAAATTAAAGCTTGGCAGCAGGGGAGGATTAATCCTAAAAAAATCATTAAAAAAGAGAATAAGAAAACCAAACTAGACATCGAGAACGAAAAAATAAATATTACCATACCTATGACAATCGATGTTATCAACATTGCTCCACATGACCATAAAATTATACGTTCCAATGCATAACGATGAGCTATATGACGTACGATTATTGTACCAACTAAATATCCGCCAGAAGTAATAGCAAGTTGAACAGCAAATTCAGAAGAAGTAGCACCTAAATATTCTCGGTAAATAAAAGGTGAGGCGCCAAGATAAATAAAATAATTACACCATGTACATACAGCAACAAAGCTAATAGCCGCATAATATTTATTAGTAAGTAATTCTTTATAAACTTGCCCTAATTTTAATAATGAAATCGATTGTTTAGTAATTGGATTATCATCCCTAATATTATATATGATTAGGATTAAAGTAATGAAGGAAATTATGGCCATAATTACAAAAATTATTCGCCAATGTGTTAGTTCATTTATATAGCTGCTGGTGATTGGTAAAATTGTGGATGATAAAGAGGTGACGGTGAGAAAATAACTTAATGCTTTGATTTGGCTAATGCGATTATAATAATTATGAGTTTCAACTCTACCCAAAATAGTTCCTGATCCACCACTCATTGATTGAAAAAGCCGAGCAATTATTACTAAAGTCATATTATCAGCAAATGCACAAATTAATGCAGTTACGCAATAATTGATTGTTGAAATAATCATTATTTTTTTTATACCAAACCGGTCAGCAAGAGGAGAAGAGATGATAAGTGAAAAAGCATAGCCTATCATATAAGTACTTATGCTTAGATTTAATTCGAAATTACTAGCATTAAGCGCCTCCTTCATGTCTAGTAATATAGGTAAATATAGGTCTAGTGTTAGTTTAGTTAGCAGAACTAACATTAACAAACTGCTTAGATGCCAAAATTCAAGTTTATTCTTTTTTTCTGTCATGAGAATAGATATATAACAGTTTATTTGAATTGTAATTACAAAAGATAAGGTTTTTATTGGATATTTATTATACTTACTGAAGATTCATTTAAAACATAATTCTTGCTAATTTATCTAATTGAATTTATTTAATATTGCAGGGATTAGATATTTAATAATAAGGTGTGATACAATGAAAAATTATCAGTATGTTTGCGTAATGAAGGGTCTAAACAAAAGCTACCCTAATAAGGAAGTTTTAAAGAATGTTTGGTTATCTTTTTTACCTGGTGCCAAGATAGGTGTGATTGGTGCTAACGGTTCTGGTAAGTCGACTATTCTTAAAATCATGGCGGGTATTGATAAAGATTTTACTGGAGAAGCTTGGGTTGCAGAAGGTATACGTGTTGGGTATTTAGCTCAAGAACCTAAACTTAATCCAGATAAGAATGTATTTGAAAACATTATGGAAGCTGTAGGTGATGTCACTAAACTTATTGATCGCTTTAATGAAATCAGCAATAAATTTTCTGAGCCTATGTCTGATGATGAGATGAATGATTTAATTATGGAGCAAGGAGAATTGCAAGAAAAAATAGATGCAGTAAATGGCTGGGAAATAGAGCGTGAAGTTGAAATTGCTATGGAAGCTTTAAATTGTCCGGTCAAAGATGCAAATGTTGAAAAAATTTCTGGTGGCGAAAAACGTCGAGTTGCTTTGTGTAAATTGTTATTAGAGAAGCCTGATATGTTATTGCTTGATGAACCAACCAACCATTTAGATGCGCAGTCAGTATTATGGTTAGAAAACTATCTTAAAAATTATCCAGGAACGGTTGTTTTAATCACCCATGATCGTTATTTTCTTGATAACGTAACGCAATGGATTTTAGAAATTGATCGCGGAGAATGTATTCCATGGCAAGGAAATTATTCTTCTTGGTTAGAGCAAAAAGAACAAAGATTAGGACAAGAAAGTAAAGAAGAAGATAATCGTCAAAAACAAATTAAACGAGAGCTTGAATGGATTAGACAATCTCCTCGTGCAAGGCAATCAAAAAGCAAAGCTAGGGTTAATGAATATAATAAGTTAATCAATCAAGAAAGAAAAGCTAACGTCGGTGTTGCTCAAATTCATATACCTGAAGGACCTAGATTAGGTGACATAGTAATTCAAACGGAAAATCTTGGTAAGGAATTTGCCGGCAGGAAATTATTTGATGATTTAAGTATCACTATACCACCTGGAGCAGTAGTTGGTATCATTGGTCCTAATGGTTACGGTAAGACTACTTTATTTAAAATGATTACTGGTCAGGATAAAGATCATACAGGCAAAATTCGTTTAGGAGATACAGTTAAGCTTGGCTATGTTGATCAGTCACGTGATAGTTTGGATGACAAAAAGAATGTCTGGGAAGAAATTTCAGGTGGCATGGATGATATAAAACTTGGAAAGTTCGTAGTAAAAAGCCGTGCATATTGTGCAAGTTTTAACTTTAGAGGAGCAGATCAGCAAAAATTAGTAGGACAATTATCTGGTGGAGAAAGAAATCGCGTGCATTTAGCTAAAATGCTACGCAATGAAGTTAATGTGTTATTGCTTGATGAGCCAACTAATGATTTAGACGTTGATACTTTGCGGTCATTAGAAGAAGCTATTTATGAGTTTGCTGGTTGTGTTTTAGTTATTAGTCATGACCGTTGGTTTTTAGATCGAATTGCAACTCATATTCTTGCTTTTGAAGGAGATCAAGTTTATTGGTTTGAGGGTAACTTTGCTGACTATGAAGCGGATTTAGAACAACGCAAGCCTGAGTTATTTTTAAATAATAAAACTAGGTTCAAAAAAATCACTAGACAATAAATTTTAATCCAGGCACAATGATCGTGTAATACTTTTATTAGAGGCTATATTCATGGGAATTTCATTATCACATTTACTTATAACTTTATTAGTAATATTGATTATCTTTGGTGCAGGGAAACTACCTAGGGTTATGGGAGATTTAGGTCGCGGAATACGCCATTTTCGCGATGGCTTAAAATCGGATCATTTAGAACAGCATGAAGAAAAGAAGAACACGAGGAAATTAAAAAATGAAAAAAAATAGTAAGGCTCTAGTTAAAATAGAAGAAGGTAATGAAACGATTCTTACTTTATTACATGATATTCTAAATCAACATGAGGAGAAAGAAATTTCATTTGGGGACATTGTTGATAAATTAAAAGATAAAGGCCTGGCTTTACTATTGGCCATTCTCTCTTTCCCTATAGCTTTACCTATACCTACTCCTCCTGGATTTACTACAATCTTTGGAATTCCTCTTTGTATCTTGACCATACAATTAATTTATCGTTTAGAACAACCTTGGTTACCTAAATGGTTGCGTAATAAGAAAATCAAAATTGATACATTCCGTAGTTTTGTTACTAAATCTGAACCACTATTTAAGAAACTTGCAAAATTTTTAAAGCCACGCTATTCAGGAGTCCTAACGGAGTCATCGGAGCGAGTAATAGGTATTCTTGCTTTTCTATGTTCAGTATCGATTGCTTTGCCGATATTATTTGGTAATGCTATACCAAGTGCAGCAATTTTTATCATGTCTTTAGGGATTATGTATAAAGATGGACTAACTGCAATTATTGGTATGGTTACAGCAGTAATTGGTTTAATTATCTCAACAACAGTTGTGATTTTGGTAGCCTTAGTTGGAATGGCAGCTTTGACAAAGATCACAAGTTTTTTCTAAATACGCCTTAGATAGATTTTTTGGAGGAAAATATGACTAATAAATATGCAAATCAAGATAAATACCCTTTTGTTTTACCTGATCTACCATACAGTTCCGATGCGCTTGAACCGCATATGAGCAGTAGAACATTTAGTTATCATCATGGAAAACATCATTTAGCATATGTGAATAATTTAAATAAATTTTTAGATGGAAGTGATTTAGCTAATAAAAGCTTGGAAGAAATTATTTTACTATCAGCAGGTGATAAAACTAAAGTAGGAATTTTTAATAATGCTGCCCAAGTATGGAATCATTCATTTTTTTGGCATTGTATGAAGCCAGGCGGAGGCGGAAAACCACGAGGTAATTTGTTAACGCAGATTAATACTGATTTTGGCAGTTATGAGAAATTTTGTGAAGAGTTTAAAAATGCAGCTACTACACAGTTTGGTAGTGGGTGGGCTTGGTTAGTAGTTGAAAATGGTAAACTAAAAATAGAAAAAACTGCAAATGCAGATTTGCCATTGGTTCGTAACCAAGCAGCACTTCTTACCTGTGATGTATGGGAACATGCTTATTATCTTGATTATCAAAATTTAAGGCCTAATTATGTTTCTGTTTTCTTAGAACATCTAGTAAACTGGGATTTTGCTGAGGAGAATTTTGCTAATATCTAAAAATTATGAGTAAATCAAATAAAACTTTAACTACTATTGGAACTATGAGTGGCACTTCGTTTGATGGGCTAGATGCCTCTTTGGTGGTAACGAATGGTGATAAGATTATTAGCTTAGGCAAGAATTTTAGCATTTCTTATCCTGAGTTATTTCGTCAAAATATTCGCCGTATAATTTATGGAGATTATGACAGCAAGTTATTGCTTGATGTGGAAGATGAAATTACTATATACCATGCTAAAGCAGTTAGTAAGTTATTGAAGGAAGCGAATTTATCTAAAGAACAAGTTGATTTAATTGGATTTCATGGACAAACAATTTTCCATGATGCTAGGGCCTGTAAAACTTGGCAATTAGGGAACCCATCATTATTAGCCGAATTAACGGGTATTAATGTGGTTGCAGATTTTAGACGCCGTGATATGGCAAATGGCGGAGAGGGAGCTCCATTGGTACCGTTATTTCACGCGGCCTTATTTAAGAATACTCAGCATCCAACAATCATTGTTAATATTGGGGGAGTAGCAAATATTACTTATTTAGATCCAGAAGGAAATATTATAGCTTTTGATACTGGCCCTGGTTGTGCCTTAATCGATGATTGGGTTAATAGCAGGTTGCAATTGAAATATGATAACGAAGGTAGTATAGCTGCCTCAGGGGCTGTAAACCATAAAAGGTTAGAGCTTTTAATGAATAATAATTATTTTCATCGTAAACCACCTAAATCTTTAGATCGAAATCAATTTATAGGATCTTTAAGAAAGGTTTCTTCTCTTAATGCAGCAGACGGCGCAGCTACTTTGACTCACTTTACTGCTAAAACTATTACTGCGGCTTTGGAGTTCCTTCCTAAAACTCCTAAAAAATGGATTGTTTCAGGAGGGGGTAGGCATAATAAATACTTAATGCGTGTTTTAGCAGAAGATTATAATTTACCTGTGCAAAATATTGATGAGTTAAAATTTAAAGAAACGCAATTAAACGGTGATTTTGTTGAATCTCAAGCTTTTGGCTTTTTAGCTGCGCGTGCATATTTGCGTATGCCTTTAAGCTTGCCAACTACTACAGGCGTAATTAAACCTGTATCAGGCGGTGGATTTTATAGCGCATAATTATAATTCACCTAGTGACATGATTTATTTTATGTCTAATCTTTAAAGAATTGGTTTTGTGCTTTATAAACACGGTTTCCGCAATAACTTTAGAAATTATCTCTAAGAAAAGAGACATGGGTTGCAAACTATATAGTTTTTTATGATAATTTTATTAAAGTTAGAGTAAAATTGGTTGTTATTAACCATAAGCTTAAGGTTTAAAATGAGTTTTTTTTCTAAGTTCATTAATTTGAAAAAAAATGAGAATGACGAAGTAATAGAGCATAATAGTGCTGAAGTAGTGCATGTATACCAAGCACGTAATTGGTATTATGATCGTTATGAAACGTTAGTAGTTCAAAGAAATGTTTTATTTTTAATTTCTGTACTATCAATTATTGCATCTTGTGTATGTGTTTTTTTCATCGGTAAAGTGACATTAAGCAAAACTGTTGAACCAATGGTTATCGAAATCGAAGATAAAACAGGCATAACTAACATAGTTAACCCTTTTACTGACAAGAGATGGACGTCTGATAGAGCTATAAGCGAGTATTTTTTAATAATGTATCTCAAAGCTAGAGAAACATACAATATTGTTGACTATAATTATAATTATTCTACGGTTGTGAGGTTGTTTTCTAATACTGCAGTCTATAATCAATTTAAAGATATCGTTAACAATCCCACTACTAACCCTATTACAAAATATGCTGCTAATAATTCTACAATTTTAACCGTTCGTTCAGTGCAATTTTTGGAAGACTCACCTTCTGGCGATCATAATGTTCAAGTTCGCTTTGCAATTACTGAAACTTCAGGAAGCAAAAAGCAATATAATAAAATAGCCTCTGTTTTATGGAATTATACCCAAATGCAAATGACATTTGATGAGCGGATGATTAATCCATTGGGTTTTCAAGTCAAATTTTATACGGTGTCTGATGATGTGTCGTAAGATTATAACAAAATTATACCTAACTTTCTTTGTAGTGCTATTAAACATAAGTGCATATGGAGATATTCCATTGGCAACCGATAGAAGGATTAAAACATATGTATATAATGAAAATGAAGTGTATCTTCTTCTTGTAAAAAGTGGCTTTCAATCAAGTATTGAATTTGAAAAAGGAGAAGAAGTTAAAACTCTTTCTCTAGGAGATGCTTATTCCTGGAATCTTACTCCGATTGCTAATAGATTATTTGTAAAACCTCTAGAAGAAGATATAAGAACAAATATGACGGTAATTACAAATAAAAGAACTTATCAATTTGATGTTGTATCTCAAGCTGCTCATGAGGATGAGTTTGATCAAGATATATCTTATGTTGTGCGTTTCTATTTTCCTATAAGGGAAAACTAAATAAAAATATATTAGGTTATATGCAAGATAAGGATAGTAATAAAGAAGAAATAGTTAAAGGACCTGAAGAATCATCAGATGCTAACCCAATGTCTGATATGAATTCTATTCCTAGCAATATAGATATTAATAGTAAAGATAGTCTGTATCATAACGAGCTCGAAGAAAAGGATGAAAAAGCTGAAATTGATTTTAGTAAGACCCAAGTAGGTCGTAATACTAAACAAAGTATGGTTATGGCCGGGGTATTAGGGTTAGTAATATGCATAATAATATATTTTAGTTTTTTTCGTCATTCGCAACCTTCGACAAATAATAATGAGGGGCTAATAAGTACGCCAGTTGGAAGTTCAGAAGAATTATCCTTACCGGAGATACCTAATACACCTCCACCACCAGCAGATTTTAATTTGCCAAGTAATACACCAACGCCAAGACCTGTGCCTCAACCACCAATAGCTCCTCCTGTAGCTAAGCCAAAACCTGCTATAGAGCAACCACCACCTGTAGCAACTCCTCTAAAAACTTCTGATCAGCAAAGGTCTCAGGCAAAGATTACTTCTTCTATTATGCTTACTTCAAAAAGCGAAGATAAGGATAGTAAAAAAGCTGCTCCTATGTATGTGGAAAATTTTGTCCCAGAACATACCTCTAGTACGCAACAACAAATTACCCATGTTGGTAATATGTCCTTATTAATTGCCCAAGGAAAAATTATAGAAGCAGTACTTGAAACTCCTGTTAATACTAATTATCCTGGTCCAATTAGAGGCATTGTCAGTTCAGATGTATATTCTGAGAAAGGCAATAATATTCTCATACCTAAAGGATCAAGGCTTATAGGTCAATTTGCTGGCGGTTATACCCCAGGTCAGACTAGAATTATTTTTATCTGGAGTAGAATTATTATGCCTGACGGGTATGATATTGATGTACAGTCACCTGCGGTTAGTCCTCTTGGTACTACTGGTGTAGAAGGAATAGTAGATACTCAATTAGCACCAGCTATAACTAATGCAGTGTTATTCAGTGCTTTAAATATAGCTTTTGCTGATTTAGCAAGTAAAGCTACAGGAAGTAATAATAGTTCTACTACAACTAGTACAACTAATACTGATGGATCAATAACATCTAGCTCAACTTCAAGCCCAACTCAACAGGCTATTCAACAACAAACAACTGCTTTAGGTAATACTGTACAAAATTTAACCCAGCAATCTTTTACTACTAAACCTTTTATTACATTAGATCAAGGTACATTAGTAAGCGTCTTTGTTAATCGTGATTTATTATTCCCATCTAATTTATCTAATGGTGCGGTAACGGTAAGATGAGTAAATTTGCAGCATTAGAAACATTTCTACTACCTTTTCATTCTTTATTTCAAGAAGAAGGAGTAGCTGAAATTTCTATTAATAAGCCCGGAGAGGTATGGGTTGAAAAATACGGAGATATGCGTAACGAGAAAGTGCCGCAACTCGATTTAGATCATTTATTAAGTTTAGGGCGTTTAATTGCTCAATCTACAGATCAAAAAATTGGAGAAGCTACACCTTTACTCTCAGCTACTTTACCTAATGGTTATAGGATACAGATAGTTTTTCCTCCGGCTTGTGAACCCGGTACTGTAGCAATGTCTATTCGTAAAGGTTCAACATTAAATTTAGATCTAGATGGGTATGAAAAATTAGGTGCTTTTAGTCATACCAGTACTAAAGAAGTAGAGGACCCAAATAATGTTTTATTAAACAAATTTCTAGAAGCAAATAATATTAAAGATTTTTTGAAGTTAGCTATTAAAGCTAAAAAAAACATTATTATAAGTGGTGGTACATCTACAGGTAAAACAACATTTACTAATGCGGCGCTGTTAGAGATTCCGCATGAAGAAAGGTTAATAACTTGTGAAGATGCTCGAGAGATTAATTTACCTAACCATTTAAACAGGGTACATTTATTAGCCTCAAAAGGCGGGCAAGGCATTGCTAAAGTTACTATTCAAGATCTAATAGAAGCTTGCTTAAGGTTGCGTCCTGATCGAATTATTGTGGGAGAATTAAGAGGCGCTGAAGCATTTAGCTTTTTACGAGCAATTAATACTGGTCACCCTGGTTCAATTTCAACTTTGCATGCTGATGCTCCGTTAATGGCAATTGAACAGTTAAAGTTAATGGTAATGCAAGCTGGTTTAGGTATGCCACCTAATGAAATTAAAAATTATATCTTATCTGTAATTGATGTAGTAGTACAATTGAAGCGTGGAAGTGGTGGTGTTAGGTATGTTTCAGAAGTGTATTTTAGGCATGATCCGAATCGGCAGAAGTTTAAGGCAGATGAATAATGATTATAAAGATTAAAAATTTAATTGCGCATCTTTTAGTTATTACAAGTGTGTTAGGATTACTATTTGTAATTTCTGCATTAGCTTTTGTATATTTATCATTTGGTTCACAATATATTCAAGTGCTGGATTTTGGTGAAGGTTATGTTTCTCGTAATACTTATACTTTAACATATTTCCTTGAACAATTAATGTATTACACACAATGGATGATAGATAATAGAGTTTTAGCATCATTAACTGACAATAATTATTTTATTTTAAAATTATATGGGCCATTAATAGGGCTGTTTGGTAGTGCCTTGCTTATCTTTTTATTTTGTTTTCAAAGCTTTATGGAATGGAAGCCATTCAAGAAAAAGGAATCCTTACATGGTGATGCACGCTGGGCTACACAAGAGGATATTACTAAAGCTGGTTTGCGAGCAAAAAGTGGGATGCTGCTTGGAAAAGATGATGAAGGCTATTATGTAGCATCCGGGTTTCAACATTCATTACTTTTCGCACCAACAGGTTCTGGTAAAGGTGTGGGTTTTGTGATACCAAATTTATTATTTTGGGAAGAATCAGTTTTTGTTCATGATATAAAATTAGAAAATCATCAGTTTACAAGTGGATGGAGAGCTAAAGCTGGGCAAAAAGTATATGTATGGGCTCCGGCAGAACCTGATGGTAAAACACATTGTTATAATCCAATTGATTGGATTAGTAATAAACCTGGGCAAATGGTTGACGATGTTCAAAAAATAGCAAATTTAGTTTTACCCGAGAAAGAATTTTGGAATAACGAAGCTCGAAGCTTATTTGTAGGGGTAGTATTATATCTTATTGCAGTGCCTGAAAAGGTTAAATCCTTTGGTGAGGTAGTAAGAACTATGCGTAGCGATGATGTGGTATATAACCTTGCAGTAGTATTGGATACGATTGGTAAATATATTCATCCTGTAGCTTATATGAATATAGCTGCATTTTTACAGAAAGCTGATAAGGAAAGATCTGGGGTTATTTCTACATTAAACTCAGGACTAGAATTATGGGCTAACCCGCTTATTGATACTGCTACCGCATCAAGTGATTTTAATATTCAAAATTTTAAAAAAGAAAAGACGACAGTATTTGTAGGATTAACTCCTGATAACATTAAAAGGTTAGAAGTATTAATGCAAATATTTTATCAACAAGCTTCAGAGTTTTTAACTCGCAAATTGCCAGATGTTAAGGAAGAGCCATATGGCGTATTATTCATAATGGATGAGTTTCCAACTTTAGGTAAAATGGAGACTTTTAAAACCGGTATTGCATATTTTAGGGGGTATAGAGTACGCTTATTCTTAATTATTCAAGATACCCAACAATTAAAAGGTATCTATGAAGAAGCTGGAATGAATTCATTTTTATCAAATACTACTTACCGTATTACTTTTGCCGCTAACAACGTAGAAACAGCAAACTTAATCTCTCAATTATGTGGTAACAAAACAGTGGAACAAGCTTCTCAGAGCCGTCCAAAGTTTTTAGATTTTAACCCAGCTAGTAGGTCGGAAAACGTATCTGAAGTGCAAAGAGCACTTTTATTACCGCAAGAAGTTATTTTATTACCACGTGATGAACAAATAGTACTTATAGAATCTTTCCCACCAATTAAATCGAAAAAAATTAAATACTATGAAGATCGATTTTTTAAGAAAAGGTTACTGCCGCCAACTCCTATACCAACACAGGAACCTTATGATCCTTCTAAAGTACGTCTTTCTTCTGCCCCCCCTCCAACACAATCAGAAGAAATAAAAACTGAAGAAGCACCACCTGAAGAAGTAAAAAATGAATAAGGCAAAGCTATGAGGAAATTATATCATTTTGAATTATGTCCATTTTCTCGCCAGGTACGAATTTTGCTTAATGAAAAACATTTGGAATTTCAATCAAGCTCTGAAAAATACTGGCAAAATAATGAACATTTTATGCAATTAAGCCCTGCTTCAACTGTACCAGTACTTAAAGATGATAAATTAATTGTGGTAGAATGGTATGCTATTCTTCCGTACCTCTCAGATGCTTATCCTGAAGTGGATTTTATGGGAACTAATATTGAAGCTAAGAATGAGAATCGAAGATTAATTTTTTGGTTTAATAATAAATTTAATCAAGAAGTTACAAGACTAATTCTAGCAGAGAAAGTTATCAGTTATTATACACGTAATGCTACGCCTCGTTCAGATGTTATACGTTTAGCAAAATCCAACTTATATAAACATTTAGATTATATGACTGAGTTATTAATGAAGCGAAACTGGCTAGGAGGAGAGACTTTTTCACTAGCTGACATAGTTGCTGCTAGCCATATCTCTGTATTAGATTTTTTAAATGACATACCATGGCAACATAGTAAAGAAATTAAGCAGTGGTATAGTTTAGTAAAATCTCGTCCTAGTTTTCGAGGGTTACTTACTGATTATGTTCAAGGTTTTAACCCACCAGAGCACTATACTAATCTAGATTTTTAATTAATGATTTATTTCAAAGTTTTGAATAAGTTCTTCTGGAGATTGATCAAAAATATTTTTAACGTATAAATTTGCTCCTCTTTTTACTAAGAACAGGGCGCATTCAATTGAGCTCCGTAGACATGCTATAGTTAAAGCAGTATTATTAAATTTATCACTTATTTCTATATCAATTTGATCAATAATTTTTTCTAACAATTCAAAATTATTATATAAACTGCAGGTATGAAGCAAATTACAGCCGTAGATATCTTTTAACTTAATATCTGCGCCTAATTTAATTAACTCCATTGCTAGATCAGTATTTTTACTAGCGCATGCAATATGGAGTGGTGCAATACCATAATCATCTTGAATATTAATGCTAGGTTTGTATTTAAGAAGTTCTTTTATTAAATCATTATTTCCATTCAGGCAGCACACATGTAAAGCGGTTTTACCAAAATTATCTTTTAGATTTATATCAGGTTTATATTTTAAGATTTCTTTAGCAGCTGATAATAAATTTTGAGCACATGCTAAAAATAAAGGTGACCAGCCTAGATTATTAACTGCATTAATATCTGCTCCGGCTTTGATAAGTAATGGTATGTATTTAAGATTTTCGAATAAGCATGCTATATGAAGAGGAGTATTGCCATTAACATCCTTTTTATTGATGTCCTTTTCTTCGGCTAAAGTTTTTTCAAAATCAGGTTCTGTACCTTGTTTAGACAATAAATGTAATTTAGACCAATGAAATAGCGTATAATAATCTTCATTGTTATTTTGAGTGATCATATTCACCTTAAAGTTGTCTTTAACTTTAATGATAAATTTAAGGTATAAATCTTGTCAAAAAGTATGACCTTTCAGCCATAAAATTTTTATAAAGCATGGTATTATTAATAATACTAATACAATTCCTGTTTTTTACCTGTAGCAGAAGGGGCAGGAATAGGAGCTATTGGGCCTTTTGCTGTTGCAAGTGCCATCCCTTTAGGTACTAATGCTGCAGCAGTTTTTTTCAGCAGTTTTTTGGAAAGATATCCTGTTAGGCCATCTAGATAATTTACCGAATCGTGATCTTCAAGCATTTTTGTTAAAATGCCTATACATGTAGCAGTTCTTCGTTCTGTATGGGGTTCGTCAAAATCTAATTCTTCCATAGGAAGAGTGCTTGTAAGAGCTTTTACTGTATGAGTTACAGGAGAATCAACTCGCACTGTAAGATGGCTTGATTTAGGTCCTCCTACTAGTGGAACAAGATCGTAATGAGTACGAAGCTCTGTAATGGATATCCTTAAATCTTTGCTAATAGTTTCTAAAGCTTCATCTAACCCCCCTTCTGGAGAACCAGCTCCTAAAAGGATAACATTAACTTTTTTATGCGAAGAAGGGTTTTCTTTATAATATAAATTTGCGGCTGATAAGGCAGTTTTTGTACCAGCGCTATGAGCTATAATAGTAACTTCTGATTCAGAAGAATCATCAATAAATTTTCTTACTCCTTCGATTACTAATGCATTGCGGGCTTTAGCAGTTTCAGAACTATAAAACTGACCTGGATAATCCAGTAGATCCATTTGTGAATTTATAAAAGAAGGTCTTATACCAAGCCTTTTTTCTAATTCTGCCGTGAATTCATGTCCTGTTTGATTTGCTAAAGTAATTGAGCCAGGAACGAATAACATATCATCACTTGCTTTACTAATTTCACCTAATTTTAAGTCTGGGTATGCTACTTCTGCAGCTCTAGCTTCCCTTTCATATAATCTACTTATCGCTTCTAATTGAATGGAGTATCCACAGCTAGTTAAACCAATGGCTGCACTTCCTGCAATTGCTAATCTGCTTTTTGATAATGCTGCTAATAGTAATTTAGCTTTTGCCATACTTTAAATTACATTATTTAAGATTAAAACATGCCTTTATAATAAGCAATTTTTACATTATTTGCAGTAAACAGTTTATGTATACTCATATTAAGATTGCTTAAAATTTGTTTACGATCCATTGGGCTTAATGTGTTAATGTAAAAATAAATATCAAACTTCATTCCATATAAATCGAATTTATCAAAACATACTACTGCTTCATTACCTTGGACAATACCTGGTTCGTCTTGCAAAGCTTGTTTAAGAAGTTGACAGGTGAGTTCAGGCGAAGATTCATCATCAATTAAGTAACTAGAAGTAACGCGAATTATATTATCTTCTAGAGTCCAATTGGTAATATTATCTTGCAAGATAGTGCTGTTTGGAACTAATAAATCGATATTATCATAGGTTTTGAGGTGTACACACCTAGCTCCAATATTCATTACTACTGCAATTTTTTCTTCAATTTCTATTATGTCGCCTACACTAATAGGACTTTCAATCATAATAATAATACCGCTAATAAAATTATTAAGTACATTTTGGCTACCAAAACCTATACCAATAGCGAGTGCACCACCAATAAAAGTAAGTCCTGAAAGGGGAATATTAGAAACATCTAAGGCAGTAAGAGTAATTAGGGCAATTAAGATATAATAAATAAATTTTTCAATAGCATTAGAAGCGTTTGAATCTAAATGAAATAAACCAAGCATTCTTCTTCTAATAGTAATGCTTAAATATTTTGCTATTTTGATACCGATAATAAATAAGACAATACTTATTGCCACATTAGATATGCTAATGCTTTTATTATCGATACTAGTAATTTCGTAATGCCAAATATCATTAATAAGATTTGTAGAATGGCTGATAACTTTACTTGAGGTTAGTTTTCCTAAAAGAGATTCTTCCTCAGCATGACTTATGTTTACTATACTTAGTATTATTGAAGAAAATTGCCATAATAATTTATTAAACATATAAAATCTTAGTAATTGACTGAAGTTTATTTATTTAGTATAAACCTCTCTATGTTTGTTGCAAGTTAAGAATTATTATTCAAGGAAAGTATCATGAAAAGAACTTATCAACCTAGTAAATTAGTTAGAAAACGTCGACATGGTTTTCGTTCTCGTATGAGCACAGTAGGTGGTAGGCACGTACTTAATAATCGTCGTGCTAAGGGAAGAAAACGTCTTTCTGCTTAAGGTTAGTAAATTCTTGCTGTGCAAATCATTAGTCTTAAACATAAAACAGATTTTTTACGTCTTCATACTTCGAAAAACAAGTTTTTTGCTAATTGTGCTATAATTGTTGCTGGAATCACACCTAACGTAGAAAATAATAGTTCTTCCTCAATAATTAGAGTTGGCTTTATAGTTACAAAAAAAATAGGTAATGCGGTGCAGAGGAATAGAGCAAGAAGAAGATTAAAGGCTGCATTAAAAAAAGCCTATACTATTCATCCAATTGCTGGTTTAGATGTTATTTTTATCGCCAAAAAAGCAGCAGTAAATATAAAATTTGCGGATATGGTTGATAGCTTAGTTCAAGGGTTACAAAAATTACAGTTACAACATGAAAATAAATAAAATTATATCTTTTTTATTGTGGAGTTTAGTTAAATTCTATCAACTATTTATTTCTCCAGTAATGCCTAATGCTTGTCGTTATTATCCTACTTGCTCTCATTATACTATTGAAGCAATTCAAAAACATGGTGTTGGTTATGGTCTATGGCTTAGCATTAAAAGGTTACTTAGATGCCATCCTTTTGGAGCAAGTGGAATAGACTTGGTGCCAGCATGTAAAAAATCTTCCAATTAATTAGGTTATAAATATGGAACAAACAAAGAATTTAGTTATAGCAGTAATAATGGTAACTTTGGTACTATTTGGTTGGCAGTATTTTTATGAAAAGCCACTAAAAGAAGAACAACAAAGAGAAGCGCAATTAGCAAATCAATTGGCGGATTCATCATTGCCAAAATCTTCTGATATAGCTCTTCCAATAACAAAAATTTCAAAAATTGCTAGTAGAGAAGAAGCTATTAACGCTACTCCACGTGTCAAAATTAAAAGCAAAGATTTAGAAGGATCAATTTCATTAGTTGGAGCAAGAATTGATGATATAATTTTACCAAAATATTTAGTTAGTACTGATCCTAATAGCCCACCAGTTACTTTACTCTCTCCAGCAAAAACTAAAGAAGCATATTTTGCTGAATTTGGTTGGTTATCTAATACAGGGTTAGATTTACCTAATTCTCAAACTTTATGGCGTGCAAATAAAGATGTGTTGACGGAAAATAGCAAAGTATTATTGACGTGGGTAAATAAGCAAGGTGTAGTGTTTGAAATTGAATTTTTCCTTGATGATAAATATATGCTTTCAATTAAGCAGATGGTTAATAACGCTACTGATCAAGTTGTTTCATATTATAATTACGGCTTAGTTAGTAGAACTGAAGATGAAAATAAGAAATTTTTTATCTCATATGAAGGCCCTATAGGAGTATTTAATAAAATTCTTCATGAAGTTGATTACACAGATTTAAAAGACGAAAAAAAAGTAGAATTTAAAGGTAATACCTCAGGTAGTTGGTTTGGAGTCTCAGATAAATATTGGTTAACTGCAATAATTCCTGATTTTACTCAGAGTTATGATAGTAATTTTACCTATAATACTACTGAGGGTCGCGATCGGTATCAAGTTGACTTTATTTCCTCTAAACAAATTCTAGCTCCAGGAGAAAAAGAATCATATAACCTACATTTTTTTGTAGGCGCTAAAGTGTTATCCATCTTAGATTATTATGAAACATATTTTAAATTAGAATTATTTGATAGAGCCATAGATTTTGGTTGGTTCTACTTTATTACCAAGCCGATGTTCAAGGCATTACAATATTTCTATATTTTATTTGGTAACTTTGGTTTAAGTATTTTAATGGTGACAATTATTGTGAAATTAGTACTTTTCCCTCTCGCTAATAAATCTTATAAATCGATGAATAAAATGAAGCAATTACAGCCTCAAATTACTCGTATTCGAGAGCTATATGCTAATGATAAAATGCAGCAAAATAAAGAAATAATGGAATTATATAAACGTGAACGAGTAAATCCACTTTCTGGTTGTTTGCCGCTTTTAATCCAGATCCCAATATTTTTCTCTTTATATAAAGTGCTTTTTGTGACAATTGAAATGCGTCATGCACCGTTTTATGGTTGGATACATGATTTATCAGCTCCAGACCCAACAACAATATTTAATTTATTTGGCTTAATTCCATGGCAGCCACCTTCATTCCTAATGATAGGAATATGGCCAATTATTATGGCGGTTACTATGTATATTCAGCAGCTACTTAATCCGCAGCCAGCAGACCCGGTACAAGCCAAAATGATGAAACTTTTACCTGCAATATTTTTATTTATGTTTTCCTCATTCCCTGCAGGTTTAGTGATTTATTGGGCGTGGAGTAATATCCTTTCAATTTTACAACAATGGTTTTTGCAAAAGCCTATACGTAAGGTTAGAGGCTAATAGCCAAGGAAAAATTTATGTTCGGTGTTGAATGTACTTTTTTGGCCGGAGTAACAAACGGGCATGATATTCCAAAGTTTGATTTGCCGGAAATAGCTTTTTGGGGTAGGTCTAATGTTGGTAAATCTAGCTTAATCAATGCCATTACTAACCGAAAATTATTAGCTAGAGTTTCTAATACGCCCGGTCGCACTAAGCAATTAAATTTCTTTGCTATAGATAAAAAACTTATATTTGTGGATTTGCCAGGCTATGGCTATGCTAATGCCTCTAAGAAAGAGATAAATTCTTGGCGAAGATTGATTTATGATTATTTGTCTAGTAGGGCTAATTTAAGGAAAGTATTCTTGCTAGTTGATATTCGTCATAAATTACGCGAACATGATTTGCAAATGATGAACTTGCTTGATGAACTTGCTATCTCTTATCAATTAATTTTTACTAAATGCGATAAAAGAGAGCGTGAAGAAGCATCGTGGGACGAAGTGTTTGCAGACTTACGCAAAAAACATAGTGCATTATTTCCAAATTATTTAACAGTTAGTGCTAAATCAAAACAAGGGATTGAAGAATTATGTGTATGTATTCAAAAACTATCATAATTTTCATGGTCTAATCATAATTTTTGAGCTATTTATTAATTAATAACATATTAAAGAGAGACTAAATGTCAGTTGTAAAATTCCAAACGAAGAAATCTGGATCAAGTAAATTAGATTCTTTAATGGAAGTCTTGCCTTATATCAGGCTTTATAATGGAGAAACGTTTGTAATTCATTGTGATGGTGAAGTGCTTTATAATGAAGAATTATTAGAAGCATTTGCTCAAGATATAGTATTAATGAGGGAATTAGGGATTAATATTTTCATTGTACATGGTGGAGACCGTTACGTAGATGAGATGTTGAAGAGATTTAATATTACTAGTTCTTATGTTGATCAAATGCGTGTTACTGATGAAAAATCCATTGAAATAGTTGAAATGGTTATGTCAGGTTTATTAAACAAGAAAATTGTTACTAAAATCAACGATGCAGGCGGAATGGCAATAGGACTTTCCGGTAAGGATTGTAATTTAATTGAAGCAAAAAAATATCGAGGGTCTCAATCTTTACCTGGTAGTAATATAAAAAATATCATTGATTTAGGTTATGTTGGTGAGCCTACCTCGATTAATCCAGAAATTTTATTGACCTTCGAAGATACTGATATCATCCCAGTAATTTCACCTATTGCTATTGGTGAAAATGCTGAAACATTTTGTATTAATGCTATTACTGTTTCTGGAGTTATTGCTTCATCGTTATCGGTATGTAAATATATAGTGATGTCAGATTGTAGTGGATTAAGAGATAAAAATGATGAATTTGTTACAAACATGGGGCTCTATCAATTAAAACAACTTACTAAAAGTAAGATTTCATCTAAAGAAATAGCTCATATAATGCATACAGGTGTTTGTGTACTTGATAATGGCGTGGAAGCAGTGCATATTATAGATGGTAAGGTACCTCATTCTTTATTATTAGAAGTGTTTACTGATGGTGGATTGGGTACTTGTATTGGTAATAGTGAATCTAACTAGAAATTAAGGAGAAAACAATGACAGCATCAACTACTGATAAAGATTTTGAACAAGATGTATTAAAATCAACTAAGCCTGTAATTGTAGATTTTTGGGCTGAATGGTGTGGTCCATGTAGGCAATTAGCGCCAGTTTTAGATGAATTATCTGAAGAATTAGGCGATAAAGTTGATATATGCAAAATTAATATTGATCAAAATATTGAAACGCCTACTAAATATGGAGTGCGCGGAATTCCAACCTTAATCTTATTCAAAGATGGCAAGCAAGTAGCAACAAAAGTTGGTGCATTACCAAAAAGTTCCTTAAAAGAATGGATAGAAGGGAATATTTAGCTAATTATATAATTATTCTTAGTATATAGGTGAGTAATAAAAAGCTTCCCTATTAATCATAAAACTGCTATATTATAATTAATAGGTTGAAGGTATATAACTCATGAAATGGAACTGGCAACAAAAAGATTGGCCAAATTTTTCTTATAATAAAAGGGATATAGTAGAGTTTGAAAATCAGCTACTATACAATTCTGGTATATTATTTGGTGCATTTACTCATTTAAGTGAAGAGAGCCAAAGTAATATTAGAGTTGAAATTATTGCGAATGAAGCACTCAAAACTTCAGAAATAGAAGGAGAATACCTTAATAGAGATAGTATTCAATCCTCGATTCTACGTCAATTTGGGTTGCAATCAGACAGCCGTAAAATTAAACCAGCTGAAAAAGGCATATCAGAATTAATGGTAAACCTTTATAACACTTATAATAATCCTATTTCTCATACTTCTTTAGCTTTATGGCATAAAATGCTTATGGGCTTGCGCACAGATTTGAAAGATGTAGGACAATACCGTAAATCAAATGAACCAATGCAAGTAATTTCTGGCCCTATACATGATCCTAAAATACATTTTGAGGCTCCACCTGCTAGTAACTTAACCAAAGAAATGGATAATTTTATTAAATGGTTTAATAGTACTGGCCCTAACCGGAGTACTCCTTTATCTGCTATTACTAGAGCTTCTATCGCTCATCTATATTTTGTATGTATCCATCCTTTCGAAGATGGTAACGGAAGGATAGCAAGGGCTATTGCTGAAAAAGCATTAGCTGAATGTATAGGGAGACCTACACTTATTGCTTTATCTACCATTATAGAGAAAGAGAAAAAATCCTATTATTTGGCTTTAGAAGAAGCAAATAAAAGCAATGAACTTACTAAGTGGATTATTTATTTTGCTAAGGTTATTTTGAAAGCTCAGAATTACACACAAGCACGTATAGAGTTTCTAATTAAAAAGGCAAAATTTTTTGAAAAATATCAAAATCAATTAAACAAACGCCAGGAAAAGGCTATAGAACGTATATTTCGTGAAGGGCCTGAAGGATTTTTAGGAGGGTTAAGTGCAGAAAATTATATGAATATTACTAATGCCTCTAGGCCAACTACTACAAGAGATCTCCATGATTTAGTAATTAAAGAAGCCCTTATAAAAAAAGGAGAAAAGAAACATACTCGTTATTATCTCAATATTTAATATTATTTTTAGTAATTATACTACACAGTATAATTACATTAAAGGGGCGTTAGGAAGAATTTTGGTTAATTGTATAACTATTCCTAGTGTGAGGGTGAGTAATAAAAAGCTTCTTTCTTATTAAATTTATCTTTTATTAACTATTCTAATTTATACTTAGTTATAAGAAAGTTAGTTAAGAAGGATGCTTATGGTCAAAAAGAAATCAACCTATACTTCGATTAAAGATTGGTACCAAAAAAACTTTGGTGAAGCTAAAGAGTTACTAACCTATACTCGAGATGCATTGCAGCATCATGTTTATAGAAGTTTAGAAGATTTAGTAACGGCTTCCTTTCCAGATTTTGATTCTAAAAAATTAGAAATTGTTTTGGGGAAAAATAAATCGGTACTTGATCGAGCTGTCGGTGAGTTATATTCTAATTTAGAATATGCAAAAACAGAAGCTGAACCAGCTCTACGAGAACGAAAATATGTTAGAATTTTTTCAAGAAAAGATAATTTCTTTTTCAAAATATTGCCAGCTGCTGTGCAGAATATGCTACATAAAGTAGCTAAATTTTTTCGTAAACCTTACCCTAAGGTAGCTGATTTATGTGATAAAGTTAGTAAAAAGATACTTACAGAAGTTGAAAAACTTGAAAAACAAAAAATTAAAAAGCAAGAGAAGCTAATAAAAGAAGCTTATAAAAGGGTGTTTGAGCAAATTGCTGAATCAGCTAAAGAAGGAGAGACAATAACTCGAGAATTAGTTAAAAGTATGGTGACTACTACTTTTTTTTCTACGATACTTATGTCTAAAGAGGAATTTGATCCAGGTAAAGCTAAACGCGAGTCCTTAGAAAAATATAATGCCAAAGTTGAGCAAGCAGCTGCAATAATTTTTATGCGTTATGAGCAGGATCAAAAAAAAGGTAAGTCAGTAAAATTTACACGAGCAAGTATGCCTGGCTTCAGTTTATTTAAACAAGCTGGTCAGATTCTGCTTAATGAAATGGATAGACAAGAAACGGAGAGACAAAGTGCGTTATTAGCTAAAGAAATGGTTGCTTCGCCAGTGCCTAGCCCTATGTGGAGTGGCACTGCTTATAGTGTTGGCCCTCAGGGGGTGGCTAGCGTTTCTCCTGTTAGTACTTCTCGGCAAGCTGAGATAGAAGCGTCAATGGATCCAAGTTTGAGTGACGATACGAGAGTAGCTGCTAGCAGAAGAAGAGATGATCCACCAGCAAAAGCTCAAAGAGCTGCTCAAACAAGGTTAGATGCTTTAACGTCAGCAGCCAGAGCAAAAATGAATCCAGTTAGGCTTGCAGCCTTACAGGCAGCAGCAGCAGGGTTAGCGGTTGCTTCTACAGTTGGTACAAGAGAGTTACCAAGAACGGCTGCTGCGCCTACACATTCAGGTCCAGCTAAAGCATAATTTTAATTATATTTCTTAAGTTAACCCTTTTTTAACTATTGTTCTGTTAAGATAGAGTTAAGTTTATTATTAATTAATAAGAGGATAAAATGCCTACAGATACAGAATATCAACAAATTAAACAATGGTATAATCAGCAATTTGCCGGTAATGTTCATGAATGGTTTGAAGCTAGCGATTCTCGAGAAATGAAGGTTATAGTAAAAGAACAACTAAGGCGTGCGTTAAATGCCTTAACTGGTGAGGGTCTGCCTGCCATGGATGAAGCGACCCAAGAAAGATTTAATGGAATAATTGATAGCGCAGCCACAAAATTTATGGCTCACTATAATAGTGAAGAAATCGCAGGTAGAAATCCAGATTTCACCAGAACGGATAGTTCGTTTTTTCAAATGTTTTCTTCTACGCTTCAAAATATGTTTCATGAGGTTGCTAAATTATTTAGAAGCAGTAATCCATCTGTTGCTGATTTATGTGAAGAGGCAGCTAAAATAGTAATTGCTGAAGCTAAAAAAGCACCTAAACCAAGAGATGTTGGTGTAAGAGTAGAGGGTGTTGTAGCAGCTGCGCCTGCTTCAGATGCTAGAGAAAGAGCTGGTACCGAAGAGGGTAGAGATCGTGGTGCTAGTTCTGTTAGTATAGAAGACCCGGCTCTTAGGGTAATGCAAACTAAAAAAGATGTAGCACGTGTTGCAAAGCAAGCAGCGTCTAGAGCTAGGTTAGGTGCAATATTTACTGGTAGAGATGAAGTTGTATCATCAGCCCCAGCTTTGAGATTACCAGCAACTCTACCAGTTGCTGGTAGTGGAAAGGCTAGATCACCACAACCACCACGTGGGGCCGCTCCGCTTGATGCGCCACCACCTTCACTTGCTGAATCATTGAGAAGAAGCAGTGTTGATGTTGCGCCATCTGGATTAGGAACTATATCTGCTCCGCCATTACATTTTCCAGAGAATCTTCCATTACCAGGGATTGCGACAGATGTAAAGTTCACTGGTGGACGTGGAAAAGGTGGAAGATAAAATTTATAGTTAGCTACTTGACAGGCTTTTAATTAGCATGTTATTTTTCTAAAATTGGCGTGCAGTTTATCTTCAGTGATCTAGTGATTAAACTATATCTGTATTTACTTGAGACTGACGTCTTCTTCTATCGTTTTTAGTTTTAACAGATTTAACATTATATAATCTTGTTCCAATATATTCGTCTAAAGATTCTATTAATTCATCCATTTTGTTGCGAAAGAAGTGATCAGCAGAATGAACAACTTTATATTCAATGTTAGCACTCTTCTGTTTAGATAATTTAGATACGAAACTTGCTACATCTTCTTCAGGAACAATACTATCTTGGTCTCCTTGGATAATGAACCCAGGAGTTGGACATGGTGATAAAAATGAAAAATCATATTTTGAAACTGGAGGAGCAATTGTAATAAAATTTTGAATCTCTGGACGACGCATTAAAAGTTGTAATGCAATCCAAGCTCCAAAAGAAAAACCGGCAATCCATATAGAGTTAGCAGTTGGGTTATGTAGTTCTAACCAATCTAAAGCAGTAGCTGCATCAGCTAACTCGCCAATACCGCTATCGAAGGTGCCTTGAGAGCGGCCAATTCCTCGAAAATTAATGCGTAATACTGAGAAACCATGTTTAGCCAAAGCATGATAGGTATTGTATACCACCTTATTATTCATGGTGCCACCATGGAGAGGGTGGGGATGTAAAACTAGAGCTATATGAGGATTAGGTTTATCACTATGGTGATATCTGCCTTCAATTCTTCCTTCAGGGCCATTAAATATAACTTCAGCCATTACTTTTGCTCCTTGTTTTATTTTTAAGGTAATACTTGACTAATTTATCAGATTATTTATAATCTGCTTAACACTATATCCTGTGCTACAGCCTAATTATGATATAGATGTTGTATGACCAATGCAAGAAATTTGTAAACGAAGATGAAATTATCAACAAAAAGTAGGTATGCAATTATGGCCATGGTTGATATGGCCTGTTATCAGACTGGTAAGCCGATTACTTTGCAGCAAATAGCTCAAAGGCAAAATATTGCTATAGATTATCTAGAGCAAATATTTGTTAAATTAAAACGTAGTGATTTAGTGCGCTCTGTAAAAGGACCAGGTGGAGGGTATCTGTTGACAAGAGCAGCTTATGAAATTTATATTTCGGAAATTATGTTAGCAGTAAATAGCGAATTTCATATGACTAGATGTAATAAAAATGGCAATTGTATGCCAAATAATGTTCAATGTTTAACCCATCATTTATGGGATGATTTGAGTAAGAATATTTTAGATTATTTAGGATCAGTATCTTTAGCAGATGTGATTAGTAAACAACCTATAAATACTACTTCATCAAATAATTTAAATAGCTTGGTAATATGAAACAACCTATATATTTAGACCATAATGCTACAACAGATCTTTTAAATGAAGTAAAAGAAAGCATGATTACTTCGTTAGGGATATCTTATAACCCTTCTTCAGTTCATAGTTTTGGTCAAAGAGCTAAAGCAGCGATAGAAAATGCACGAAGCCAAATTTTAACAGCTTTACATGCTTCTCGAGAAAAATATCGATTGATTTTTACTTCCTCAGGCACGGAAGCTAACAATTTAGTTATGCATAATTTTATTGATAGTCATTTATTTGTTTCAGCCGTCGAGCATGCTTCAATACTAAAACCTGCTATGTCTAGACAGTCTGTTTCAATAATAAAAGTTGATAGTAATGGTTTATTGGATTTATCTGATTTAGAGCATGAGTTAGCTAAATCTAAAGCTACAAATAAATTAGTTTCAGTAATGTACGCTAATAATGAAACGGGAGCTATCCAAAATATTGCACAAATTACAAGATTGGCACATCGTTACAATGCGATAATTCACACTGATGCAGTACAAGCTTTTGGTAAAATTCATATTAATTTAGCTGATTTGGGGGTAGATTTAATAACAATTTCTTCCCATAAATGTGGAGGTCCAGTAGGGGCCGCTGCATTAATTTATAAAAAAGCGATTACTCTACATGCTCAAATCTTAGGAGGCGGTCAAGAACGTGGGATTAGATCTGGTACAGAGAATGTAGTTGCAATTGTAGGATTAGGTAAAATTGCTGAATTACTTCTGCAAATTATCAATAAATTTGAAGGAATTAGAAAATTAAGGGATTTACTTGAAGGTAGTATAAGTTCTATGGTCCCAGAAGTAATAATTTTTTCTAAAAATGTTACCCGTTTACCTAATACTAGCTGCTTAACCATGCCCTATATCAGCAATGATGTACAGTTGATTAATTTTGATTTAACAGGTTTTGCAGTGAGCGCTGGGGCTGCATGTTCTTCTGGTAAGATTGAAACCTCAAATGTGTTATTGGCTATGGGAGTAGATAAGAATGTAGCAAATACAGCTATTAGGGTGAGTTTGGGGATAAGCAATACTTTAGAAGATATTAATTCATTTATTGCCGCTTGGAAGTCTATTTATAGTAGATTATCGGTAAATTTTAATAATCATAATCAATTGGCTCAACATAATTTTGGTCAAGTGGAAAATAACAGTTATATACATTAAGAAAATGCAAAAAGTTAAATTACCAATTTACATGGATTATCAAGCTACTACTCCGATGGATAAGAGGGTGCTTGAGGAAATGTTGCCTTATTTTACAGAAAAATTTGGCAATCCTCATTCTAGAAGTCATAGCTTTGGCTGGGAAGCTGAGGAGGCAGTAGAACATGCAAGAGAGCAGGTTGCTAATTTGATATCAGCTAATAGTAAAGAAATAATTTTTACTTCTGGTGCTACTGAGTCAAATAATATAGCAATAAAAGGTGCGGCATATTTCTACCGAGATCAACGCAATCACATTATTACTGTAGCAACAGAACATAAATGCGTATTAGACGCTTGTAGGCATTTGGAGGAAGAAGGTTTTAAAATTACATATTTACCAGTTTCACCTACTGGTCTTATAGATTTGCAACAATTAGAAGATGCTATTACTAAACAAACAATTTTAGTCTCAGTAATGGCGGTAAATAATGAAATTGGTACTATTCAGCCTTTAAAAGAGATAGGTCAAATTTGCCGTAAACATAATGTGTTTTTTCACACAGACGCAGCACAAGCCTTTGGAAAAATACCATTAGATGTTAATGAATTAAATATTGATTTGATGAGTATATCGGGCCATAAAATTTATGGTCCAAAAGGTATTGGTGCATTGTATGTTCGTCGTAAACCAAGAATTAGATTAACCCCTCTTATTAATGGCGGTGGCCAAGAACGCGGTATGCGCTCAGGAACATTACCTACAGCGCTTATAGTTGGTTTGGGTAAAGCTGCTGAAATTGCTCAGACTGAAATGGCAAAAGATTATCAACATATTAAAAATTTAAGTGATAAGTTCTATAATACAATTGTTAAACTTATTCCTGATGTCTTTCTTAATGGAGATAACCAGCAAAGATGGCCTGGTAATTTAAATTTAAGTTTTGCTTATATAGAAGGAGAATCCTTAATTTTGGCAATTAAAGATTTGGCTGTATCTTCAGGCTCTGCCTGTACATCTTCTTCTTTAGAGCCTTCTTATGTATTGAGAGCATTAGGGGTAGAAGAGGAGATGGCACATACTTCAATTCGTTTTGGTATTGGTAAATTTACTACTGAAGCAGAGATAGATTATGCAATTGAAGTTATCATTAAAAGTATTAATAAATTACGAGATATGAGCCCGTTATGGGAAATGGTACAACAAGGCATTGATTTAAAATCAATTCAATGGGCAGAACATTAAAATTTAAGGAGTAATATGGCATATAGTAAACAAATATTAGATCATTATGAAAATCCACGTAATGTTGGATCTTTTAATAAGGATGAAGAAGGTATAGGCACTGGTCTTGTAGGAGCTCCTGCATGTGGTGATGTGATGAAATTACAGTTAAAAGTAAATAATGAGGGTGTTATCGAAGATGCTAAATTTAAGACTTTTGGTTGTGGATCTGCTATTGCATCAAGTTCCCTTGTTACTGAATGGGTTAAAGGCAAAACTTTAGACGAAGCGTCAGCTATTAAAAATGTTGAAATTGCAGAATATTTATCATTGCCACCGGTAAAAATTCACTGTTCTATGCTTGCTGAAGATGCAATAAAATCTGCTATTGCAGATTATAAAAATAAACATTCAACTAATAAAAAGAATAGCACGTAAAAATGATTACTTCATCAAAGGCGCCAATTACCATCACTGATGCAGCAGCTGAAAGGATTAAGTTTTTGCTAGCTAAAAGAGATAAGCCTTCTATTGGAATTAAAGTAGGGGTTAAACAGGGTGGATGCTCGGGCTTATCTTATTTCATTGAATATGCTGATGAGCAGGGAAAATATGATGAAGTAGTTGAAGATAAAGGTGTAAAAGTTTTAATTGATCCTAAAGCAGTGCTTTATTTGCTTGGTACCACTATGGATTTTGTAGATCAAAAAATTAAATCCGGTTTTGTGTTTACTAACCCGAATGAAAAAGGTCAATGTGGTTGTGGAGAATCTTTTTATGTCTAAGCATAATTATGAACTATTTTACTAAATTAGGCTTAGAAGTTGAGTATGATATTGATCAAGATTTACTTGAGAAAAAATACTTAGAATATCAAAGAAAATTTCATCCAGATAAATATATTAATGCTCAAGAGAGTGAAAGGTTAAGAGCAATTCAAGAAACAATAGAAATTAATACGGCATATAAAACATTAAAATCTGCTCTTAAACGTGCTGAATACATTATGAGTTTGCATGGGATCAATATAGATAGAGAAGATGATTTAAAAATTAATCAAGGTATTTTACTAGAAGCGTTAGATGATCGGCAAAAATTAGAAGATACGGTTGATGTGGTAGGATTAAAAAATTTATCTAATAAAATTAAAGAAGAAATTGCTCAAGGCCTTAAAATATTTGCGACTAAATTGCATGAAAATAATATAGCGCAAGCTGCGTACGAAATGTATCGATTGCGTTATAAAAATAAATTACTAGAAGAAATTGAATTTAAATCTAACGTATAATTAAGATGTTACTAGATATCCAAGAACCAGGCCAACATTTTCATAAACCTATAACGGAGGTGGTTGCTATTGGTATTGATCTAGGAACCACAAATTCTTTAGTAGCCTATAGTATTGACCAACAACCTAAAATCATTCCTGATAGTGAAGGTAATAAAATTTTACCCTCAATAATTTCATATTTCTCAAATGGAAAAGTTAAAGTAGGAAAAAGAGAAAATAATGCTGTGGTTTTATCTTCAGTGAAAAGGTTTATGGGTAAAGGAATGGATTCTTTTGACCGTCAGTCATTGCTTGCTAATTATATAAAACCAAATGAGACTGGTCCTATCACTTTTGATTTAGATTTTAAAAAAGTAAGTCCTATTGAAGTATCAGCTGAAATTTTTAAATCTCTTAAATGCCGAGCGGAGCAATATCTAAAAAAAACAATTAATCAAATTGTAGTAACTGTGCCCGCTTATTTTGATGATGCGGCTCGTGCTGCAACCAAACATGCGGCACATTTGGCCGGTTTACAAGTATTAAGGTTAATAAATGAACCAACAGCAGCAGCTTTAGCTTATGGTTTAGACAAGGGTGTTGAGGGCAAATACGTAATTTATGATTTGGGTGGTGGTACTTTTGATTTATCAGTACTTAATATGCAAAAGGGAGTATTCCAAGTTTTAGCTACTGGTGGTGATACCAATTTAGGAGGAGATGATATTGATTATTTAATTGTAGATTTAATTAAACAATATCTGCCTAATAATCATCAATTGAGTAATCAAGATCAAGTATTACTGTATAATTATGCCCAAAAAATAAAAGAATCTCTTTCAACAGAATCTAAAATAGAAATTAAAATAAAATTACAGGATATTACAGTTGATTTTATCTTAGATCGGGAAATTTTTGAGAATTTAATTACTAATTTTGTAGATCGTACTTTAAAAATTACCCGTCACGTAATAAAAGATGCTCAACTTCAACCAAGTGATATTAGCGGTGTGGTTTTAGTAGGGGGGTCAACACGTATACCTTTAATTAAAGCTAAGTTAGATGAGTTTTTTAATATTAACTGCCTAAATGATATTAATCCTGATGAAGTAGTAGCGCTTGGTGCTGCTATTCAGGCCGAAAGTCTTACTAAGGGTTCAAATAATTTATTAATTGATGTGGCGCCACTTTCTCTAGGATTAGAAATAATGGGGGGGTTAAATGAAAAAATTATTGAACGAAATACGCCTTTGCCAATTGCTGTAACTAAAGAATTTACTACTTATCAAGACAGCCAGACTGCTATGCAATTTCATATAGTTCAGGGTGAAAGAGAGTTAGTAAAAGATTGTAGATCTTTAGCTAAGTTTGAATTACGTGATATTCCAGCAATGAAGGCAGGAGTAGCAAGAATTAAGGTGAATTTTACTATAGATGCTGATGGTTTATTGACCGTGACAGCGGAAGAAACTGTTACTAATAAAAAGCAAATAATAGATATTAAGCCAAGTTATGGTTTGAGTTCAGCACAAATTGAGCAAATGCTTACAGAAGCTATGAATAATGCTGATCAAGACATTAAACAAAAACTACTAATAGCTTCAAAAATTGATGCTCAGCAAGTGATACAGTTATTAAAAAAATCTATGGAAGAAGATGCTGATTTATTATCTTCAGAGGAATTAAATAATATTATCTCGCAGATTAATTTATTACAAAGGTCAATAGATAAAAATGATCGCAATGAGATTGAGAAACATCTAAGATCATTAGAGGGCTTAATAAAAGATTTTAGCGATCGTAAGATGAGTAAACATATAAAATTAGCTCTCAAAGGCAAAAATATCAACGACGTAGACTCATAACTTAATAACGTCTTGCTGGACCAGTACCTTTCGATTGAGGTCTTGCAGAAGCAATTGTGGAGCCAAATGTATTTGAAAAATTTTTCGCAGCTATATGACCTTTAATCCTATCGACTTCTTCTACTAGGCCTTTAGCTGCGGGAACAGATTCCACAGCAAGCTTTGTAGCAGTAGCTAGTACATTTAGAATAAGTTTATCTTTATTTCGTGCATTTTTAAAATCACTATCGAGGTTACCAAAAATTGCTCTACCTAATAATTCAAAGCCGGTGTTAAATAAATCAGGTGCTATATACAATTGACCTGATAAACCTTCAGCACATGCTATAAGGCCTCCGCCAAAACATAATATACTTCCGACAAGAGCAGCGAAACGTTTTATCCCTTCTTTTACAGCGCCAAGGATGCTACTTTTGCATTTTTTAAATGATTCTTTCAATTCAGGTGAGGTTTGTAAAGCATCAATAAAAGCCTCTTTTGTTATTTTATTACCAAAATTAGGTACTATAAATTCGTCATATATAGAATTTAATAGTTGTTCTAATTTTTGATTTTTATGTTTTGTGATTAGATTTCCTAACTCAGCGTAAGGAGATTCTTTTTCGCCAGAGGTGGTTAAGTAAGAAACAAGCCCAGATACGGCATTAGAAGTTATATTCTCGACAGTGTCTCTTTCAGTAAAACTAATAGTAGAAGCTGCATATTCGCCAGCCGGACCCAGTTCTCTTAAATTTGATGTGTAAGTATCGAATTCTCTTTTCGTCATTGCAGGCATTTTATGTTTCCTTATTTAAGTCTATATTTAAAGTTTAAAGCACAGAAGTAAAGAAATGGTTAATAATCTAATATTGAATATGTATTTTGAAATAATTCATTTAAATATTTTTCTTTCTTATTGATCAAACAGGAATTGATTTGATTCTTTATAGGCGCTATAGTAAATTATTTTATAAGGAGTAGGAATAATAATGCCAAAAATGTTTTTTATACAAGCTGATGGAAGCGAAAAAGAAGTAGATGCGCCTATAGGTTTATCAGTTTTAGAGATTGCGCATAAAAATGATATAGATTTAGAAGGGGCTTGTGAAGGTTCTTTAGCATGTTCTACATGTCATGTTATAGTAGATCCTGATTATTTTGCTTTACTCAAAGAGCCGACTGAAGATGAAGAAGATATGTTAGATCTAGCATTCGGTTTGACTCAAACTTCAAGGTTAGGATGTCAGATTATTATGAATGAAGAATTAGACGGGTTAAAAGTTAAGTTGCCTTCAGCAACAAGAAATATGATGGTTAACAAATAGATTTTATAGGGAGATAGTTTATGGGCCGTACTTTAAAAAGAGTGATTTATATAATGTTCACTTTATTCGTGTTATATAGCGTAGCATGGTATAGTTGGGGTATATATATAAAAAAGGTAATGCAAGATACTTTTAGTAGCTCAAAAAATTATTTAATTACTGCTGATAAAATAGAACTCTCAGGGTTCCCATTTAATTTAGATTATAGTTTTCGTAATTTATCTGTAACTGGACAAACTGAAGATAATAATACTGTGGTTAATTTAGGAGATATAGTTTTTAAAAGTAATCTATATATTGATACATTTACCATAAACACAACAAAGGAAATCACTATAAACACAGTTGATAATAAACATAATTATACTTTAAGATACGATAAACCTGCTTCTTTATTAATTAGGTTACGACAACCTGCATATAGGTTTTTAGGTGCAAGTGGAGATGCTTTAGCTGCTTTATTTAATTTTCGCAATGTTAAATCTCTTCAGTATCAAGATTTAGGTTATTCTTTAGAAGATAATATATTGAAGAAAATAGTATTTCTTTCTCCAAAAAATAACATAGATCTAACCTTACAACGTAGTAAAGAGGTTGATGAGTTTGCAGTTTTAAGCACATTATCAGGAGAAGGCAGCATTGATTCGCCTGCTTATATGACTGGTCTATTTAATTTAGATAGTAATTTTAATATCAAATTACTATTGAATGAACAAGATAACCAAACAAAGGGGATAGTATTTGATTTTAATAAGTTTAATTTCACTATGCAAAATTATAGCCTAAATATACTAGGTAACCTTACTCTAATGAATTCTACTCAAGATTCTAAAGGGCTTATTACAGTAACTTTAAATAATGTGCCTAATTTCTTGAATTCGGTAGAACAAATTTCTACTGCTAAGAAGGCTAATTATATTAGAGGTTTATTATCTAAAATGGCAGGAACTAATTCTGATCAGCTAGGTGATAATTTGACTGTAGAAATTAAAAACGAAGATAGAAATATTAAATTTGGTCATGCGACTATAGTTGATCTTATGTTATATTCGCTTCATAATTAATCATAGTCATCTAGTTTTAGTAATAGACGAATTATGAGCTATAATAGATATTTTAATTCCAAGTTTAGTTTCTTTACCTTTTTCTTGGGAATAATATTTACTGGATTTGCTATAGCTCTAGCTATAGCATTTCTATCTTATAATCCTCATGATGAATCATTTAATCATGTTAATGATTTACCAGTATCCAATTTGCTTGGTGTCACTGGTTCATATAGCGCAGATTTGTTAATTCAGTTATTTGGCTTAAGTAGTGCGTTATTAGTGATTGTTCCTCTTTTTTGGGCAACACATTGCTTAGTCTACAATTTGCTTACCTCTTTCTGGTTTAAATTCATTACTTTATTAATATCAATTTTGTTGTTATCCACCATACTTGCTGGATTCAATTTTAATTTTTATGGGGTGATGCTTTCAAGTGGAGGGTTGGTTGGGCGGCTGCTATATGGAATGATCAATATTCAATATAGAATTTGGTTGCTGCCAGCAATAGCAGTTATTTTTATAATTTGCATATATTTTAGTTGTGGCGTGCGATTGAGCAATTGGTATGAATTTTCCAAAAAATGTAATAAGGTTTTGATTTATAGTTTTAGGTTAGGGTGGTATTGTATTATCAGTTGCTACCAGATCATTAAGTTATTTGCTAGAAAATTCAAAAAAACAGAACAAGTACCTTATCCTTATCATGATTTATTAGAAACTCCACCAAAAGTCTCAGACACTATTAAAATTATTACTAAATCTGCTCCTAAAGTACGCAATAAAGTAACTGGTCATTTCTCTTTACCTTCAATTGATTTGCTTAATCCAATAAATAACAAATCTCAAAAAAATAATATAAGTAAATCTGTATTAGAAGAAAACTCTGAAAGACTCTTATCTCATTTAGGAGATTTTGGAGTTAAAGGTAAAATTATAGGTGCATATCCTGGACCTGTAGTAACGCTATATGAGCTAGAGCCAGCAGCTGGTACTAAGTCTTCACGTATTATTGGTTTAGCTGATGATATTGCTCGTTCGATGTGTGCTTTATCTACCAGAATAGCTATAATTCCTGGCAAAAATTCATTGGGTATAGAATTGCCAAATCAAACAAGAGAAATGGTTTATTTAAAAGAATTAATCCAATCAGAAGCATATGTTAACAATAAATGTGAATTACCGATAATCTTAGGTAAAGATATTAGCGGTGAGCCAATAATAGTAGACCTCGCGTCAATGCCACATTTATTAGTTGCGGGAACAACCGGCTCAGGAAAATCAGTAGCTGTAAATACTATGATTTTATCCTTACTATATAAACTTTCACCAGATCAATGTAAGTTAGTAATGATTGATCCTAAAATGCTCGAGTTATCAGCTTATGATGGTATTCCTCACCTTATGGCGCCAGTTGTTACTGAACCAAGTAAAGCAGTTACAGCTTTAAAGTGGACAGTGAAAGAAATGGAAAATAGATATCGCTTAATGTCAAATTTAGGAGTTAGAAACGTCTCGGGCTATAATAAAAAAATTGAAGAGGCTCAGGATAAAGGAGAAAAATTAAATAAACGTGTTCAAACAGGTTTCGATCAAGAAACAGGTCGACCAATATATGAAAATGTTGAATTAGATGTAAAACCATTGCCATATATAGTAGTTATTGTGGATGAAATGGCAGATTTGATGATTGTTGCCGGTAAGGAAATAGAAGCATCTATTCAGCGGTTAGCGCAAATGGCACGTGCGGCTGGTATTCATATTATTATGGCAACCCAACGTCCATCAGTTGATGTAATCACCGGCGTTATTAAAGCAAATTTCCCAACTAGAATTAGTTTTCAAGTTACTTCAAAAATAGATAGTAGAACTATTTTGGGCGAAGCTGGAGCTGAGCAATTACTGGGTAAAGGTGATATGCTTTATATGTCTGGTGGTAATAAAATTAAACGTATCCATGGGCCTTTTGTAGCAGATCAAGAAGTAGATAACGTGGTTAGTTATCTAAAACAACAAGGAGAGCCAATTTATACAGTTGATATAACTGAAGATGAAGAAGAGACATCATCGCTTCTGAATCCTGAAGATTTAGATGAGTTATATGATCAAGCTGTAGCTTTAATCTTACGTGAGCGTAAAGTTTCTATTAGCTACATCCAAAGATATTTTAAAATCGGTTATAATCGTGCAGCTACGATTGTAGAGCAGATGGAAAAAAATTCTGTGGTTAGTAAGCCTGATCCTATGGGTAAGCGAGAAATTTTAGCAAAGGAATAATGTTAAATAAAATAATAATTAGACTATGTCTGCTATTAGCTATAAGCAATATAGCTTTAGCTAATGATATTGCTGCTATTGAGAGATACCTAAATTCATTGCATAATGTTAGTGCAGATTTTGTGCAAACTGATAATCAAGATAACCAACAGAAAGGAAAGTTTTTTCTTTCTCGTCCCGGGAAAATGCGTTGGCAATATGAAGTGCCAAAAAAAATATTAATTATAATCAGTAACAAAGATTTAGTTCATTTCGACCAACAATTAGATCAAGTGTCATATTTTAAAAACCGAGAAGATTTTTTATCGTTGTTATCACAAAAGAATATAAAGCTTTCTAGTGGCGAGATTACGGTTGATAAAATAGTAAATAATGGCAAAGAAATAAAAATCTTATTAAATAAAAAGAATTATTCAGGATCTATTATGCTTATTTTTAAGCAAACTCCTCTGGTTCTTTCTGGTTTAGAGATTATTGATGAATCGCATAATAAAGTTATAATAGATTTTATCAATTTTACAGAAGTCCCTAAACTAGATGATAAATTATTTATTTTTCATAGCCATAAATTATCACGCCCAAAAAAATAATAACATTTTTGCTTTTGTTTTAGACTATTAAGAGATTTTTAACCAATCTAGCTTTATTATATTATTAAACACTAAATTAAATGGTTAAAAATGAAAGCGACTGAAAGCACTCCTAGACAAGATAACTATTCTAGATTGAACCAAAATAAGGAAGAAACGAGAACAGCTGTAAATTCTTATTTAAAAAGCCCTGCAGGAGTAACAAATTTTGATGAAGAAGCTCAAGGTAAATTAGAAGCAGCACAGAAGTCTGCTTCAGAACTTATAAGTGGGGATTCTGTTGGAGCAAAGGTTAGCTATTCAGATATTATTGTTCTTTTAGAAACAAGGCGTGATGCTCTTCACCATATAACAAGGGGTTATCAGGATCATGCTGATGGAACTCAAGATCTGATTAGAGATGGTAGTCATGCTATTGCTACTGAAAAAGGACGATCAGAATCTTTAGCGGTTCAGTATATAAATTCAGTGCAAGCTGCCGAAATATTACTGGATTTAGCTGTTGAAAGGGGAGAAATTACCGAAACACAGTTAATGGAACATCGTAGGCAACTTAGAACAGGAGTTCAAGAGTTAGTAAATAATTTAGAAAAGGGATTTAGCACTACGCAATTAAAACAGGCTAATTACCAATTACTCGAAGGATTAAAAGGCATAAAAAAGGCAGATGGAGCGCCATTATTTAGTGATCATAAAGCCTTAACAAAAGATTTAGAATATGCTAAGGAATTTGCTCAATTTGATACCCCTCATTACCATGTGTCTACTATTTCTAGAGTCAAAGATAAAGATAACCAGGATCGATATGTTGTTGAATCAGAGGTAATGCAGTTAGGCCTAAGTCCGAAATTACGAACTCAGTTTGAAAAGATTAGGGATATTAGAGAAGGTAAAACTGACGTGGATTGGTTTGATCAACTTGATCCAGTTAAACAAGGTTTAATAAGGCGTTATGCAGGGGTGATTATTGAAGGAAAGCATGTTATACCAACTCAATTAATTGATTTAGTGCCTGGTATGCGTAATGCTTATGAGAAAGTTACTTCAGTTTCTAGAGGAACAGGTGCGGAACTAGCTCTTGATGTAGTGGCAGAAAGTAAACATAGTGGGACTCCAACTTTTCACGGTAAAGGCGATAGATTGCAAGCCAGTATGGATACTGTTGAACAAATGCAAGGGTTTGTTGTTGAAGGTAATGGGCTAGGTTTAACTTCATTAAATTCATCTGGCGATTTATTTAGTACCGATCCTGCAATTATTAAATTATCTGAAAAAGTTGCTAGCAGGATGGGTGGCAGTGGAGTCAGTTTGGTCATAACTCCGATGAATTCCCGTCGTGTTATTTCTAAAGATACAAGTAACGAAAGATATAATCAAGCATTAGCAGAAGTGGCAAAAGTAGCAGATCATGCCAAACTTCCTGCTGTTGCTGATTTTTTGCGGAATGGTAATAGTTTGTTTAACAAGCGGGCGAAAAAAGCTCAAAGGGAATTAGATGAGGCTTCTAAGGATGGCACTTTATCACCGAAAATCATTGCTGATCTAAGAACAGCAGTTGAAGCTAAACAATCTATATTAAGGAAACCTAACATATTTCAACGGGTTTCAAAATTAATTCGTAGCGCCTTTAAAGGAAGACCAGAGGCTAATGAAAATCTAGAATTGGCTGCGCGTATGGGTTTAATTGGGTATAGTATGAATAGAGGAAATTTATCTCAGCATATTCAAAAAGAAAATATTACTGGAGTAGATTTATCTAAAATACCAGAATATGTGCCATACTGTAAAAGTGGAAAAGACCGTACTGGCCTTTTAGAATTTCGTAGTTCTAATATAGCTGTGGCAAGGAATTTAGGTATTGACCCTGATAGTGAAATGGGAAGAGCGATTGCAAGTCGTATGGCTGCGGCGGCTCATACTGCTACTATGTCCAGTTTTCAAGGTGGTTCACGTGGTTGTTATGGTATCTTAACTTCTAACGAACGCCATATACCAAGAGAATATCCTGAACTTTTAACTGATGTGGCAGCTAATTTTAATAAAATTAAAGTTGAAGAAGCGACTAGGGAAGGAAAATCTTCTGTTTTTACAGAAGCAGAAAAACCTTTAAGTAGAAGATCAAGTGCAGAAGTTTCGGTAGGTGACCCTATAGGAAGAACAAGATCAGGAGCATTTTCAATAGGTACAAATGATATACTAGACGGAATAGAAGGGATAAGGCATAAAGGATATGAAAGAAGAAGTACAGCTGACCCTGTTGAAGAGGGAAATAGTCGTAGAAGATCAAGTGGTTTTACTGAAGGAAAAACTTCTAGATTACGGGATAGGTTGGAAGGTGCTGATGTTCATGGAGAAGTTTCACCAACTGTAGCAGTTGTTAGTGCAAGGCCTAGAACAACAAGGCCTGCAAAAGGAAAGTAATATTATAAAAATCTCCTTGCAATATGTTTAAAACTATTTCATAAAATAAGTGGGTGGAGCGGGCAGTTTTATCGCCAAGTCGGTCAGGTTCGAAAGGAAGCAGCCGTAACGAATCTAAATTGGGTCGTTCCACCTTTTAATAAATTAAAGTTAATAAAAAATCACCATGAATTATCAAGTTTTAGCTCGTAAATATCGACCAGCAAATTTTGTCCAACTTAAAGGGCAAGAATCTTTAGTTGCCACCTTATTGCATGCAATTAAGGAAAATAAAATTGCTCATGCTTTTTTATTAACTGGTATAAGAGGTGTTGGTAAAACTACTACGGCTAGAATTATTGCCAAAACTATTAATTGTACTAATTTGCAAATTAAAGATCTAAATATTGAAGCATGTAATGAATGCGCAAACTGCAAAGCTTTTATTAATGAAAATCACCCAGATGTAATAGAAGTTGATGCTGCTAGTAAAACCGGTATAAATGACATAAGAGAAATCATTGAAGGTGCTAGTTATGCACCTATTCTTGCTAAATATAAAATTTATATTATAGATGAAGTGCATATGCTTTCTACTAATGCATTTAATGCATTACTCAAGACTTTAGAAGAGCCGCCAGCTCACACTAAATTCATTTTTGCTACTACTGAACCTAAAAAGATTCCTCTAACAATAATTTCTCGTTGTCAAAGATTTGATTTGCGAAGATTAACTGTTGATGAACTGGTAGCTCATTTAAAAGAAGTTTGTGCGTCAGAAAAAATTAAATTTGAAGAAGCGGCATTAAAATTAATTGCTTTACATAGTGATGGTTCAGTAAGAGATAGTCTATCTTTATTAGATCAAGTTATTTTGCATATAAAAACTGATGGTAAAATTTTAGTATCACAAGTCCAAAGCTTATTGGGCATTACTAGTATGGTATTAATTTATCAGCTTTTTGATTTAATAATAAAAGGTGAAGCAGAAGCTGCAATATTATTTGTGAATGATCTTTATCATAAAGGATCAGAACCTCTATCAATTATTGAAGATTTGCTTACTGCATGTAATGTTGTCTCTAAAATGCATGTTATACCTAATTTTTTACAAAGCAAAGATAATGCTTACTTATCAGATGCAGAAAGTGAATTGGTAAAAAACTTAGCTAAAAAAACTGATTCTAGGAGTATGGCTATACTCTGGCAAATGCTTCTTAAAGGTTTTGAAGAAGTGAGCAAATCTACTAATAATATTCAAGCTTTAGAAATGATTATTATCCGTATATGTTGTTTAGCAGATTTACCTACCCCAGAGGAAATTATTAAAGGTCAAAATACTAATATTAGTACAGAGCCAAAAATTGACACTCAAGTTTCACAAGCAAAGTCAGTAGTGAATGGCGAAGCAATGGTAGAATTTAAAAAAATTGCTGAAATCTTTTTAGCAAATAAAGAAATGATTCTTTATCATCAACTTAAATCAGATGTTGCATTATTAGATTATGCTCACGGACGAATTGAGGTAAAAATAATAAGTAAATTACCCAAAGATTTTGCTAGTCAAGTTACAGCTAAGCTTAATAAATTTACTGGACATACATGGCAATTCATTGTTGCAAGTGATAAATTAGTTGATGGTCTAACTTTAGCTGATTATGAGCAATCATTATTAGAAGAAGAAAAACAAGCATTGTCTAGAACTGATATAGTTGATAATATCTTGAAAGCTTTTCCAGGTGCAACTATAGAAAATATTATGAAAACATAGGATAGGAATTATGGTAAATATTAATCAAATTATGAAACAAATGCAATCGATGCAGCAAAAAGTTATGCAAGCTCAGGAAGAAATGGCGCAAAAGGAATTTGAAGGTTCTTCTGGTGGCGGTTTAGTTAAAATAGTGCTTAATGGAAAAGGAATAATGAATAAAATTTCTTTAGACCCTTCATTATTAGATAAAAACGAAGCAGATGTACTTGAAGATTTAATTCTAGCAGCATTTAATGATGCTAAGAAAAAATTAGACGAAGAAATGGAAGGTTCAATGTCTAATATGATGGGTGGTATGCCGTTACCTCCTGGCTTAAAATTTCCTTTTTAAGCCATGAAACAAAATAAAATAGATAAATTAATTTATATTTTTTCAAAATTGCCTGGCTTAGGTAGCCGTTCGGCAAAAAGAGTAGTCCTCCATTTGATTAAATATAAAGACAATTTGATGCTGCCATTATCTGATGCTTTATTAGATACAGCTAATGCTATAGAGTTTTGCAAAGCTTGTGGCAATCTCGATGAAGGTGATACTTGCCGAATTTGTGCTGATCCTAACCGTAATCAAACCTCAATATGTATAGTTGAAACAGTGGCTGATCTCTGGGCTCTTGAAAAAAGTAATGTTTATAAAGGGCTTTACCATATACTTGGTGGGACATTATCTGCATTTTATGAACGCACACCTAATGAAGTGAATATAGATCAATTAGTTAGTAGAATAGAAAACTCTAAAATTGAAGAAGTGATTATTGCTACTAATGCTACCTTAGATGGACAAACTACCGCGTTTTATATTACTGAAAAATTACGTCCATATAATATTAAAGTCTCGCGCCTTGCTAGTGGTATACCGATAGGTGGAGAATTAGATTATCTTGATGAAGGTACGATTACCGCTGCTTTTAACTTACGCCAAAAATTTGATTAAAAACTAGTACATATTTTAACTTAAAGATATTTTTTTAAAAAATATTGATGCAAATCAATATTTCGCATATGTTAGAAGTTAAAATTTTAATAAAAAGAAAATAATTATGCCGCGACAAACTAAGAAATTAAGTGTTGTATTTGCTCAATCAATTAACACAGCTTTGCATGCAAAAGATAGTATAGATCTTACTTGGTGGGTATATTCTGGAGCGTTTGGAGTGAGCCCCTTCTATAATATTTTTAATTATTTTAGGAAGTTAGCTGATCAAAATAATAAAAATATAGCAGCAACTCATTTATATGGTGTATTAGCAGTAATACCGCATGTAGCGAATAATGCAGTATTCCATTGGAGAGATTATCATAATGATAAAATTTTAAAAATATCTAATATTGCTTTAGAAAAATATAACAAACTACGAGTAGAAAATCCTAATTGTGCGTCTAAGCTTGACCTTCATTTATCTTTTGAAGTTTCTGGATATAGTGAAGAAGAATTTTCTATTTTCACTCATAGATTTATTAGCCTAAAAGATGCTGATTTATGTGGAGAAGGTTTTAACGTAGATAGTTTATTAGTAGCGCATTAATATCATAAATGTAGCATAGAAAAAGCCCTTTTTGGGGCTTTTTTATTTGCTAAAAGTGATATATAGTTCGTAATCTGTAATTAAATAAAGGATAGATTATGACAACATTAGGAGAAGTTTTCGCTTTGCAAAAGGATGAATGGCAAAGTAGGATTAATACAATAGATAAAACTGTTGATTCTTATCAGCGATTGAATTCAGGAATAGCTGTTTTCATATTACCTATGCCATTTATACCTGTAGTTTCGATTATAATAAGTAGCAAGATAGATCCAATATTATCTACAATAGGAATGACAGCTCCCTGGTTAGCCTTATTGGCTGGAGTCTGGGGTATGTCAAATGTAGAAAAATCTATAGTTTTAGCTCAACAAGATCAAGAGGCCTATAGAACAAAGATAGTAGATTGCGATTCGGCGATTGCTGAATATGACGCGATAGCGATAGATAATCCAGAATGTGCAAATAAAATTGATCAAGCTGTAGCAGTTATGGCTAAAAATGATAGTAATGGTAAGGTTTATTACGTTGGTGTTGAGGGCATACTTGAAAATTTTTTATTGGTAGTAAGTACAGGCACGGTATGTTCTGGGCAATTTTGGGAATCTTCTGAAAGTTAAAAAAATAAATTTTATTCATAATTTTAAAGGCCTCTTTTTAGGGGCCTTTTTTTATTGATAAGGAGTAAAATATGGCTTCGATATTATTAAGTACAATCGGTGGAGCAACGGGTGCTTCTGTAGCCGGCCCAATAGGTGGTATGCTGGGTTATATGGCAGGAAACACCTTAGGTAATGCAATTGATGCTAGCTTCAATAACCGTTCATTTACTCATACCACTGGTTCACGTTTAAGCGAACTAATTGTTCAAACATCAGCTTATGGCAAGACGATACCTATGGTTTATGGGCAATGTCGGATTGCTGGTAATGTGATTTGGTCACTGCCTATTCAAGAACATCAACATAGTAATATTTCCCCTATTTCAGGAGGAAAGGGAGGTTCTAATCATCGTACAACTATAACAAATATCAGTTATAGTTATAACGTAACTCTAGCCATCGCTATTTGTGAAGGGCCAATTGATACGATAGTTAATATTTGGGCGGATGCCAAGCTTTTAACTGGCAATATTAATAAAAATTTTCGGCTTTATAAAGGTGATGAACACCAAATGCCAGATTCTCTAATAGAAGCTCATATGGGGGTTGGTAAAACACCTGCATATCGAGGATTGGCTTATGTAGTAATTGAAAATTTTCTTTTAACAGAATATGGCAATCGTATTCCAAATTTCACCTTTGAAGTAAAACGAAGAATTAAACCTATTAATCAGCCTTTGGCAGTGGAAGATTTAGTTAAGGCAATATGCTTAATTCCTGGGTCTGGAGAATTTGTATATGATACCCAGATTCAATATAAGATTAATGGCGGTAACATTCAGCAAGGTAAAGCTACCCCAATTAATTGTCATAATTATCAAAGTAAGGCCAATGCCGTTTTATCATTAGATCAATTACTAGAAACTTGTCCAAATATTGAACGGATTGCTTTAGTAGTTACTTGGTTTGCTACTTCTTTGGAGATTAAAAATTGTAAAATTTTGCCAGGGGTAGAATTTCAGCAAAATATGTACACCCAACCTGACATTTGGGCAGTAAGCTCATATAGAAGAGAAAATGCTCACCAAATTACTTTATATAATGGGGCGCCAATTTATGGCGGCACCGTCGCTGACGTCAGTTTAATTCGTTATTTAGAAGAAATAAAATCTCGAAAGATAAAAATCATGTTTTATCCAATGATTTTTGTTGATCAGTTGAATAAACCTTGGCGTGGGCATATAACTGGCTCAATAGAGCAAATCGAAAACTTTTTTGAAGATAAAGAAGGTTATAATCGATTTATTTTACATTATGCAAAGTTAGTTAGGGATAAAGTTGATGCTTTTATTATTGGTTCAGAATTAATCGGCTTAACTAAATTGCGTAATAATTATAATCAATTTCCTGCGGTGGATAAATTTTGTCAGTTAGCTGCTAAAGTAAAGCAGGTAATGGGTGCAAAGGTACAGGTTACTTATGCAGCAGATTGGTCTGAATATCATCATACGGAGCAGGGTTGGTATAATCTTGATAAATTATGGGCACATCCGGCCATAGATTTTGTTGGTATTGATGCTTATTTTCCACTGACTAACGATATTAATCAACAATATGATGAGCAAAAAATTATTAATGGTTGGTCATCAGGGGAAGGTTATGAATTTTATTATGTAGATAAACAACGCCGAATAAAAGCGCGTCTTGATCCTGCTTATGCTTGGAAAAATATCAATTGGTGGTGGGAAAATGAACATATTAATCCAGATGGTCAAAAAACTCAGTGGCAACCAAAATCCAAGAAAATTTGGTTTACTGAATTTGGGTTTCCTTCGGTTGATGGTGCTACTAATCAACCTAATGTATTTTATGATACTCGTGCTTATGATGGTGCGCTTCCTATACATTCGAAAGGAAGAATTGATTTTAGAATACAACGTGTAGCTGTAGCTGCTAGTTTACGTAAATGGTCTAATTCAGCTATGATTGAAAATATGTTTTTATGGACATGGGATGCAAGACCTTATCCCTATTGGCCAAATTTAATGCAAATATGGAATGATGGCCCATTATGGTTACGTGGGCACTGGGTTAGTGGTAAGTTTGGGGCATGTCATCTGGCCGATATTATTGCTCATCTGTGTCTTAAATCAGGATTGATTGCTGAGCAATTTGACGTATCACTATTAACCGATTTAGTAGATGGTTATGTTATAAATAATCCGCAAAATGTTAGGAGGATTATTGAGAATTTAAGTACTGCTTATTTTTTTGATATTATTGAAGAAGAAGGGCAATTAAGATTTATTCCTCGTACTGGCAAGCAAATACAAACAATAGATCCTAACGATTTGATTATATTGCCAGAAGGAGGAAACTTAGTCATTATTAGAAAGCAGGAATTAGAACTTGTTCAGCAATTTACTGTTTTCTATTTAGATCGAATGAAACAGTATCAATCAAATCTTGCTTGTGCCAGCCGACAAGAGGTAGTTACTAAAGAAGCGATAATCTTTGATAGTAATTTAGTATTGAACCAAGCCTTAGCTGAAGTTATTGCTAATATTAATCTTTATAATGATTGGTTAGAACGAACTACTTACATTCTTACTTTACCTCCTAATTATTTATATCTTCAGCCAGCGGATATCATCAAGGTTGAGCAAAATGGTATTATTCATCAAATGCGAATTACTAATATTACTTTAAGCAGCAAAAGAGTATTAAAAATTAAAGCTGTAGCTGAAGAGATAAGTGTTTATGATTTTTATATAGAGCCGACTTTTAATTTAACTGTAGAAGGTAAATCAATTTTATTCGAGCATAAGATAGAGATTTTAGATTTACCTAGTAAATTTACTGCTGAAAAAAATGATCCTGCTATTTATATAGCCGTGGTTAATAAGCTTGGTCAATTTAAGGGAATAAACTTATATTATTCTATAGATAATGAGCTGCATTATCACTATCTAGATAATATCAATATAGAAGGCACTATTGGCAGTGTACTACACAAGTTATCTCCTGCAGTAGCTGAAGTTATAGATTATCATAATAAAATTGTAGTTGTGCTTATAAACGGAAAATTAGAATCAATTGATTATGATGGTTTGCTGCAAGGTTATAATTTGGCTTTAATTGGTAATGAAATTATCCAATTCATGAATGCAGTTTTAATTGAGCCTAATAAATATGAACTTTCAGGATTATTGCGTGGAAGGATGGGAACAGAACATCAAATTATTGAACATCAGGCTGGTGATAGATTTGTTTTATTAGATAATAATCTTAAGAAAATCCCAATGTCTTTATATTTATTAGGTGTGCCAATTAAAATTAAAGTTTTAGCTGAAGATCAAGAATTGTCTGATGTAGAACCGGTAAATTTTACCTGGCATGCCAATAGTCTTAAACCACTTTCTCCTGTGAACATAATTATTAAGCACCTTTCTAATGGTGATATTCATTTATCTTGGACAAGAAGAGCAAGAATAAACGGATGGTGGAGGGATAATATTGATATTCCTATGGATGAAGCTGAAGAGAAATATGAAGTCGATATTTTATATAATAATCAAATAATTAGAAGTGAAGTCAGTTACAAACATATGTTAATTTACCCTTATTACAAGCAGCTGAACGATAAGGTTGCCTATAAGGAAAATTTACAATTCGATATTTATCAAATTTCTTCTGTTATAGGAAGAGGTATGAAAAATGAATAAATTTATTATGGAGATTAAATTATGAATCTTACACCTAATCTTAATTTGCAATTACTTCAGTACAATCAAATTCAAAAAGAAATTGTGGTCAACGAAGCATTGATAATAATTGATACTTTACTTAATAATGCAATTAAAAATATTTTAAATGAACCTCCCCCTAACCCAAAGGATGGTGATACATATATAATAGATAATAATGCTATAAAAGAATGGAGAGATAAAACTCACTATCTGGCATTTTATTATAATGGTTGGCGGTATATTAAACCGAAAATAGGGTTACAACTTTGGTTAGAAAGTGAGCAGGCTTTTTATTTATTTGATGGTACTAAATGGATTAATAAATTTTTTCACACATGTTACCTTGCTGATCAAAAAATTTATGAACTTTGCCCAAATTCTTTGAATATTCAATATGAGATAGATATAACCAAAGATTGCAAAATTATTCTTAAAAATGAATTGCAACCTGTGGGTTCAATCACCTTAATTATCAATCAGGCAGGCGGTTACAAAATAAGCTGGTCAGATAATATTAATTTTTCTGAAACACCAATTTTTGATGTTCCTGGCATTTATTTATTAAAGCTATATAAGCGCAGCAAGTCTCATAGCTGGATAGCAATTATTTGTAAAAGTAAATAAAAGTTAATTTTTTTCATTTAAGGGTTGACTTGGAAAAACTTCTATAACAATATGTAATTTATAATTGCAATAGGTAATTTTTACGGAGGTGACAATGTCTTATGTAATTAATAAAGAAAACTCCCCGGATCTAATCAATCTCTTTAATAGTAAATATCCAGTATTAACAGTATCTGCTATCAATGCCCTTGCTGAAGAATGTAATACAACATATGAAAATATGGTTCATTATATCCATTCTTGTCGTCAAAAAGGGTTAGATATTAATCAATGTCTTACAGATATCATTAGAACTTGTAGAACTAAATAATATTTAATTTCACTTATTATGATCTTCTATGTGAAAATTGAAACACTATACCTATAAGTTTAATTCACAATTGGAATTTCTATTGTCACGATAAAAAAATAGAGTAAGGTTTTTTTGTCTAAAATAAATTTAGGCAATGTATGTTGAATTTATTCGGAGTTAATTATGGAATTCAGTGTTAAAATTAATAATAGTTCTCATCCCGTAACTTTTGGTCCTACTAACAGCTATTTTTTTGGTAAAGTCCATCAATTTGGATTAAAAGGTGTATGTGAAGATATAACTACTCTTTTTCCTTGCTCAGCTATTTTAGTAATGGGTAATAAAGAATACTTTATAAGTAAAAATCCATTCGAGATTCAGGATATGGAAGGAAAAGGAATAGATGTAAGTAATAATGGTATGTTACTTCCTTTCTTACCTGAAGAAGCGAGGTTTTTTGCTTTAGTAACTCTTATTGATAAAACAGTTAATCAAAACACAACAAATTTAGATGTTAATTGGTTTACTTTCCAGTCATGTTCAGATTGTTGGGCTGATTCATATTGCGCATGGAATTGTTCTTATAAACCAGTGTGTAGTTGGAGCACAGGGTGCCATGCTCGTACTGTAGAGCAAGAGGTTTCTACTGCTGGAGAAGTTGCTCCTGCTGTGAATGATACAGCTCATTAAATTTTATATTTATCTATATTGTGAAGAGCGTTCCTTTCGTTATTGCGAGGAGTGCTCTTCAGAGATGAAGCAATCCACTTTTCAAAATTAAGTCTTTAACTGAATTGTAACTGGTACATGATCAGAAGGTTTGTCTTGCCCACGAATTTTATATTCAATTTCAGCTTTGGTCAGAACTTGGCAAGCTTCTGGAGAGAGTAAAAGCAAATCTATGCGCATGCCATGATTACGATGCCAAGCGCCGGCTCGGTAGTCCCACCAACTAAATTCTTGGCTATCCTTATGTAACATCCGAAATGCATCCGTGTATCCTAAGTGAAATAATTGCTGCATTTTTTGCCTTTCACCCTGGCTAAAACCAACACAGTTTTCGAATTTTTTAGGGTCAAATACATCGATATTATTAGGTGCAACATTAAAATCTCCACCAATAACTGTTATCTCATCATAAGCCAATAGTTCTTGAAGATGATGATGTAATGCATCAAAAAAAGCTAATTTATATTTAAACTTAACAGAACCTATTTCCTGTCCATTAGGCACATATACTGAAGCTACTCTAATAGCTTTTTTATTTACACTAATAACTGCTTCAATATATCTTGACTGTGTAGGTTCTGGATCTTTAAGTAAGGTGGTAGTAAATTCATCAATAGGATATTTACTTAAAATGGCTACGCCATTATAAGTTTTTTGACCATGAATGGCTAAATTATATCCTAAATCTTCAATTGCTTCCCTAGGAAATTTATCAGTTAAGCATTTTAATTCTTGTAATAAGACAATTTCTGGTTGAGTTTCATTTAACCAATTAAGTAAATTAGGTAATCTGCTGTTTATAGAATTTATATTCCAGCTAGCAATTTTCATTTTTTACTTTTTTTCTCATTAGAAATAAGTTGTTCTCCTGATTTTTTAGAGACTGCATTGAATATAGTTAATGCTTGAGTAATCATACTACTAGCATCATTAACATTAGCTGGTAAGATAATGGTGTTAGAATGTTGAGCAATATTATTAAATGCTTCCATATATTGCTCAGCAATTTTTAAAGAAATGGCTTCAACTCCACCAGAAGTTTTACTACTTTTTGCTATCTTTTCAATAGATTCTGCGGTAGCAGCGGCTACTGATAAAATTGCTTCAGCTTCACCTTTTGCACGGTTTACTTTGTCTGTATAAGCGGCTTCAGAATTTAGCACCACTTCTCTTTTAGAAGCTTCAGCTCTATTAATTTGTGCTTGTTGTTTACCTTCTGATTCAAGAATTTCAGCACGTTTTTGCCTTTCTGCGGCTACTTGTAGTTCCATAGCTTGTTTCACATTTTCAGGTGGCGTAATATCACGAATCTCGTAACGCATGCACTGAATACCCCAACTAGTAGCTGCTTCATTAATAGTATGTACTATATTAGTATTTAATGTTTCTCGTTCTTCAAAAGTTTTATCTAAGGTGATTTTTCCAATTTCTGAACGCATAGTAGTTTGTGCTAATTGAGAAATAGCGTAATAAGGGTTGCTTGCGCCGTAAGAAGCTGCCACTGGATCAAGAATACGTAAATATAATACGCCATCAATTCTTACTGTTACGTTATCTTTGGTAATAGCAGTTTGTTCAGTCATATCAATAGCTTGCTCTTTTAAAGTGTGCTTATAAGCAACTTTTTCGATAAAAGGAATTAAGAGACTTAAGCCAGGAGATAATTTACGATCAAATTTTCCAAGTTTTTCAACAATCCATGCCTCTTGCTCAGGGACAATTTTAAAACCTGAAAATACTAAAATTAAAGCTAAAAAACCTAAACCGAGTAAAATATTTTCCATTATTTATCTACCTTAATATTGTGGTTCTTGTTTAGCCACATATAATATATTTTCTTTTATGGCTACGATAGTTACTGCTTGTCCTTCTTGAAGCAGGGTATTTTCTCCTTCAGCAAGTTTAGCCTTCATTACTACCCCAGACCACTTAACTGAGCCAATTTGATCAGGTTTTAATTCTCCATCATGAATATAAGCAGTTGAGCCAATAATGTTATTATAAGATTGATTTAATGTTTTTCTAGACGATCTTTTAAGAGGCACCCATAATAGAGCTGCCCAAACTCCACTTAATACAGCAAATGATATAATTTCTAATAACCAATTATGTTGGATGAGATTGAATTCCAGCAAAACATTAGTGCTAATGGCTCCTAAACCAGCAAATAATAGACCTATGCCTGGTAATACCGAAATTTCCAGTAATATTAAGATAAAGCCTAATGCTATCCATATAATATTTTGATATTCAAACATAAAGCTACCCTAAATGCTATTACTTGAGTAACCTTAACATAAAAAAAGTTACTTTTCAACAGGCGGTAAAGGTATTGGAGAATCGCTTTGATTTCTTAAATAAGCGATTACATCAGCAACATCTTGCGGTTTGCTAAAACCTGGGAAGTTCATTTTTGTACCTGGTATAAATGTCCTTGGGCCATTTAAAAAATGATATATATCTTCATAAGTCCAGGTCCCACCTTTACTTGCTAAAGCTTGAGAATATGTATAGTCTTTGCGATGAGCTTTAGGACCGCCAAGGACGTTCCACAAATTAGGACCAACTTTATTTGGTCCACCTTTTGTGAAATCATGACATACTGCACATTTTCTGATATCATTTTGCCCGCGTGATGGATCAGCATTTGCCATTAATTCACCAATATTAACCGGTGCTGGTGCAGCAGCAGGGGCAGAAGATGTACCTGATTGCTCAGTAACTGGTACAGAGTAACCTCTTACTTTGGTATCTATATTATGAGGCATGTAAATTAAATCAGTTATATTGCCTACAATCATTGCAATTACGCCAGCGAGTAATACTGCAGCTGCTATCTTATTTAATTCAAATCCGTTCATATCCTTAAAGCTCGAGTTAAGTAAATTAAAGCACCATAATATTAAATAACCTTAATATGGTCAATATCTATATAATATTAAGGTTTTAATTTTCTAATAAAAATATTAAAAGTTGCAAATCTATTTTATCAGATAATTATTAGTTGAATGAATAAGCTCTATCTAAAAATTTTTTTCGATATTCAGAGTTTAATAATTGAAAAATGCAAATTTTAATTCATTATATATCCACTTGTAAAATTAATTACAAAGTAAAGAACATAAAAGAGGAATATTATGGCTAATAGTAAAAAAGAAAATTTTGTAGAAAGATTTTTGGATGCGGCTGAAGAAATGAAGAGTAATTTTGCTTCACCTGAAGAGTTACATTTAATGCAGGTTACCGCACTGTTTCAAAACAGAGGTTTTGTTGTAACCCATGATAACTTAAATGAATTTATGCCACAGCTTTTAGAAGAAGTTAGCTCCAACCCCGATTTAAAGCCTGCAATTTATGCCAGAGTGCTTGCGGAGGTCGCAACAGTAATGAAAAATGTTGGAAGTGAAAACCCAATATGTGGTGGATATTTTGCTCAAGCTGATAAATATAGTAGAATTGTTCCAAGTGATATTTGTGAAGAAACATTTATAAATACTTGTTCATATTTAGCTAAGCTTACAGAAGTATTGGATATTTACAGACCGGTTTGTTATATTAGGAATCCTAGCTTAAAACCAACTCCTCCACCATCAACTACTCCTACTCCAGCAGTTGTAGCTGATAAACCAAGTGCTTCAGTTACTCCAACTCCAACAGTTTCTCCTTCGGCAACTGCGAGTAAAGATGCAGTTTCAGCAGCTGTAGCTGATAAAGCAAGTGCTTCTGCTACTCCAACTGCAACGGTTTCTCCTTCAGTAACTGCGAGTAAAGATGCAGCTCCAGCAGTTGTGGTTGATGAAGCAAGTGCTTCAGCCACTTCTACACCAGTAGCTGTTCCTACAGTATCATCGACTCCTTCAGTAAGTGCTAATAACACAGATTTAGCATCAACTACTGTACCAGTTTCAGATGATTTATTAGATGTAGCAGGCGCTACAAATACTACAGAAGTAGCTTAAGAGATTAATTCCAAAATATGAGGTTTCTTAAATTAAGAGCCTCATATTTAATTAATTTCTTCCTTTATTGATAATAGGATGAGCTGCAATTTCTGCAGGTTTAAGTTCTTTATGCGATTTAATTATTTCTTTATAAGCGTCGTGATGAGGTTTTAAGCCTGCAGTAAATTTCATTTCAGCTGGCAAACGATATTCCATTTTATCTTTTTGTCGTTTTAGTTTTTTCTTTCGCGCCATAAATTCTAGGCTTCGTTCTATTATGTACATTAATACTCCTAATTTTATTAATGAATGTACGAGAAGAGGGGGAGTAAGTACAGGATGTTCTTCTATATTATATTTATGCTCGTAATGATGTAGTAAATAATTGTGATGTAAATAAAGTTGCTTAATATTATATAAAAAAGCTTCACGAAGCTTTTTCTCTTTTTCATCATCAGTTTCTATATGATATTTTTCGTTTAATATTTTTAATAAAATTTCATGATCTTTTTGGATAAAATTATCTAAGTTAGAAAAGTTATCCTTATTTTTTGTAGGTACAGCAAAGTCTTGATCCTTTTCAATCAATTGCGTAAAATTTTCAGAATGTTTAGTTAATTGAAGTAAAGCAATTAAATGCGGGTCAAATTCTTTTGGTGGTGCGTGGTGTATTGTCTCAACTTCAGGAGTGATGCAAAAATTCTTTTTATTTAATTGGCTTAACTCTAATAAAGCAAGTCTACGTAAGTTAGGATCTTGTATTGCTATTTGTTTTTGGGAAGAGTCTGCTTTGTCTAATTCTTTACTCTCTATTTTATTTGTTGAAATTGTACTAGAAAGTTTTTCTTCTTCTTCAGGTTTTTCTTCTTCTGTAGCTTGATTCTCTTTTTCAATCGTCCTAGAAGGAGTTTTTGATTTATTTAATTCTTGTAATGCTATTTCATTAAGACCTAATATTCGTTTTATTACCATGAAAATAAAAGCCAGTAATTGTTTAGATTTTGGGCTTTTTTGTAATTTTTCTTTAGTAGCTTTATATTTAGCAATTAATTCTTTTATTCTGGTGATTTGTTTGTTGATTCTGTCGGTAAATATCACATATTTACGCTTTTCCAGCAATAATTCTAATTCTTGCTCCAGACTTTCTATTATCTTATCTAGTTCTTTCTCGTAAGCTTGAATCATGCTTTCTAATTATTGATTGTTATTAATATCATTTTATCATTATTTATTTAACAAACTATTAATATATTTTTGTTACACTAAATTAGTTAGAGATTGGTTATTATAGTTATAGGAGATTGTTATGCCGACGACAGTAAAACAATTATATGTTACTAGAGAAGAAATATTGGCATTTTCTACTCTCTTGCAAGCACAAAGAACTCAGCATCCAAAAAGTGAAGCTTTAAATCTGAATAGTTTTATAATGGAACAAAGAGGTCTTAGTAACAGTGAATCTATAATACACCAAGCTAACTTAGATCAAATTGCTTTGCATGATGATGATTGTATTGATTTAAGGGGAGCAGATATCTCGTTTATTAGATTTTGTGACGATGACACTAAGAAAACTTTTAAAAGAAAGCAGTGGCAATTAGATGGGTTTTATGATGGTCAGGACAAGCTAAAGCAAGTAACAAATTTACAGGGTGCAGTTACTCCTCCTGGATGTATATTTAAAGGTTTTAGCTTTGCAGGTTGTGATTGGGGTAAAAGGACTTTAAATAGTGAACAATTTCCAATGTGTTCTTTTAAAGGGTCAGTTTATGACCCTAGCTTACCGCAAGTAATGGTAGTAAAAGTCGGGATAAAGGAATTACAAAATTATATAAAATTACGTAATAAACATCCCGTACATGCTAGCGCAATTGGGAGTTTTTCTGACTATATTAGTTATACTAAACGTCATCTTTGTTCTGAAAATACTAAAATAGTTGCTGACCTTTCTGGGCAAATTATAGATGGTACAAAAATTTCAATTGATGGAGTGGATTTATCAGGCACTTTATTAGATAAAACTATATTCAAGAATGTTACTGCTGATAATTTTATTATGCGTGATTGTGGTATAGCTACACCTATATTTAAAAATTGCAGAATAAATAATATTGATTTACGTGGCACATATGCTAATAAAATGACTTTTGCTGAGGGCACTGCTTTTGCTGCAGCAATAATTAGTGCAGCTATTGCGCCAATAGGTTTTCCATGTGCTAAACCAACATTAGATCCATGTTATATTAGAGGACAATCTTCATTAAAACTAGTAGATGGAAAAGTTGTAAGACATGATCCAACCGTAGGAAAATATTATAAATGTACTATTGCCGATATAAAAGAATATGCTGAACAATGTCAACAAAGTGAAGGGGTTTTAACAGGAGTTATTACTTCAGCTACTAGTGTGGAAAGTAGTCTACCATCTTTCAGAGATTTTTTACGTAACAAATATAAATTAAAAGAAGAATTTATCCCTGATGCTTCTGGACTTGTTCTAGATAGGTTAAATCTATCTTATGGTAATTGGGGTAGGTGTAATTGGTCAAGATGCAGTATGGTAGAGACAGTATGGGATTACTCTAATATAGGCTATAGTAATTTTGGTCATACCATTTTTAATGGTAATATACCAGCTTGGGGAATGGGATGGTTTGAGCGAGAATATAAAACCTCATTTAGAAATACTATTTTAACTGGAAGTAATTTTGATAATGCCCAAGGCAGATGTGCGATTTTCTCTAAATCGTCAATGGACGGAGTTTCTGCTATAGATGGTGATTTTACAGAAGGAGTCTTTAATGAAGCATCTGTTCGAGATGGAAACTTTAGTTATTCTTATATGACATTAGTGCAGGCTATAGGCATGGATGCTACAAACAGCATTATGCAAAATGTACATTTTATGTATGCAGAAGCGTTAAGAGCTATATTTAATGGCTCTAGAGTTGATGGAACATCTTTTGATTATTCTAATATGCAGGAAGTGAAAATGAGATATGCAAGTGCGGTAGGCACATCTTTTTATGCAGTTGATGCAACAGGCATGGATTGCACAGGGACAAAACTATGGGCAAATATTACCCGTATGAAAATGGCTGGTATGACATTAGAGCATACTGATGTTACTGAAGCAATTGAAGCTGCGGGTAGATTATTTGGTAGATGGGAGGCAGAGCTTGATGCTAGCACGAACTGTAGCCATATGATATCTTCTGATAAAGCTTTTGATTTACAGAGGAGATCTGCCGAAGAACGCCAACACCAGCAAACTATTGGTCATTCAGCATTTAGGCAAAAGCTTTTTACATTTGCAAAAGCTGCGGATTATTTGTGCGGTACTAAAGTTTTTTCAAAAACAGTTGAGGCTTTATGCTCATTAGCAGATCATAAGCTTGTAACAGCTGCTTGCATGGTAATTACTCCTATCGTGGCCCTGGCTTTAACTAATGGTGCTTTAAATTATGCAGTAGGTACAGGGGCTACATTGGTTCTGATGTCTGGATTAGCTGTACCATTAACAATTACAGGAATTGCTGCTGGCACTGCTGTAGCTGTTTGGGCAACTGGAGCAGGGAAGGATTCCGAAGAAGTGAGACTAGCAAAGGCTGCGCAAGTTCAATTTAGAGCTCTTCATCCTGCAAATGAAACTTTGTTAGCTCACCAAGCAGGTACTACTATTTGGAATGATATAGGACAAACAAAATTAGCACAAGTGGTGACTAGAGCAATTCATCCTTCTAAAGATAGACAAACAACTGAAGTTCTAGCTCCAGAGCGTAAGGTTGAAATACCATCTGAGATTCGTCATAAACTTCCCGCAGGTTTAGATGTTAGGGATGCTGGTACAGAAATAGGTAGTGTACGTCCGTTACCTACACCTCGTGGTGCCATGTCACGTCAGCCTAGAAGGAATGCTTCTAAAGCTGGATGATTAAATAAAAATCTTGCTGTAATTAGAAAGTTGATTCATAATCAAAAAATGAAACATAGTCCTAAAGCAGTAATATTTGGTATCAGAGGAAAGGAATTATTACCTGAAGAATTAGATTTTATTAAAGAATATAATCCCTTAGGTTTTATTTTATTTTCCCGTAATATTGATAATCAGCAGCAAGTTAAGTCTTTAGTACGACAATTAAAATCAGCAACTTCGCGTCTCACTCCAATCTTGATTGATCAAGAGGGCGGAAGGGTAGCAAGACTAAAGCAACCTAATTGGCGCCATCCTCCAGAAGCATCTATTTTTGGCCAGATAGCAAAGCATGATATTAAGGCGGCAATAGAAGCTTGTAAAATTAATAGTAAATTAATGGCTTATGATCTTTATCAATTAGGGATTAATACAGATTGTGCGCCAGTTCTCGATATAACTTTTCCTGAAACTCATAGTGTAATTGGTAACAGAGCTTTTAGTGATGATAAAAAATTAGTCTATTTATTAGCTCAGGAAATGATTAAAGGATTTTTAAAGTGTGGTATATGTCCAATTGTTAAGCATATTCCTGGCCATGGCAGGGCTCAAGCTGATAGTCACTTAAAGCTACCAATTGTTGATGTTAGTTACAAAACCTTACGGGAAAATGATTTTTATCCATTTGCTAAGTTAAATAATGCTGCAAAATGGGCTATGACTGCCCACATACTCTATACTAGCATTGACCCAAAAAACCCAGCAACTTTTTCAGCTAAGGTAATTAATGAAATTCGTCAAGAAATAGGTTTTAAAGGAATTATTATTACCGATTGTATTACTATGAAAGCTTTAGAAGGGACTATGGCTGAAAAGGCAGAAAAATCTTTTACCGCAGGTTGTGATATAGTGCTTCATACTAATAGTAATTTAGATGAGATGCTAGAGATTGTAAAAGTAAGTCCTAATCTTACGGAATTACAATTGCTGACTATTGAAGAAAGTTATGCGCAAACCAAATCACCTGCTAAAACTTTTAATTATGTAAATTCATTAAAGCAATTCGATAATATTATTAGTCGTTTTAAGATTTCTTCTAATTATCTATCAGGATTTGATCCTACTGAACAATTGCATTAAATACCATAATTAATAGTTAATAAAAAAATTAATATATTAAGATATTAACTATTTGCTTTTCTCTATTTAATAGTGTGTTATGATTAAATCATACTATATAAAAGGAATAAGTGTGTTTTCGTTTTCAACTCCATCAAGAAGTTTAGTTAGATCTAACGCTTATTTGTTAAACATAGGTATTCTTTGTTATTTTGCTGTGAAAGGAAGTTTAAAACTTATTCAATTTACTACCGATTATTTTTATATGAAATTTAAACCGGATTCTGTTGGTGAAGGAGGAGAATGTAAACCACAATATGAGGAAGGATCTATTGAATCAACAGTATTCGATAGCGCTTGGTACGAACTAACAATGAGCATTAATACAGGTCGTATTATCAATGTATGTTCTATAGCTTTGAATATTTCTCTTCAGCGTTATGCGTTACAAAAAAGCTTTTCAGAGATAGGATTTATACCATTTATTACTTTAACATTATCAGCTACCGCTTCAGGAGTAACTTATTGTTGGGAAAAAACAAGAGAGGCTAGTTACGAAATAATACAAAGTTTCACTGCAAAATATCAAACTGATCCCGGTAGTGTAAGTGAAGCAGATAAGGAAGCTGCTATCAATGCTATTCAAGCGCTTAATCATTCTACCTGGTGGTATGTAGTACCAGAGGCTGCAGCTTCTGGCGTTAATACAGTATTAAGTATTTATAATGCTATCCCTATGGCGCATTCTATTACTGTTCAGCAAGGTGGGGGAGTTCCTGCTGGTGAAAAATTTATACCTAGTGCTTATCCACCAAAGTTATATATTCCTCATTCTCCTTCGGGAGGATTTTCAACTCAACTTACCTCGCCTTTAGCGTCAATTGCTTCTACTCCTTATAGCTCTGTAGCTTCTGCACCTGCACCTGTAACTCAAATAGGTTTACATTTACCGGCTGGCCTACTTAACATTATAAGGCAAGGTGCTTTTTATTTGAAGCTTGAAGCTAAACACCAATGTCAGCTTAATTTTACAAGCAACGTGTTCGCATCAAAACAAGAAGAAGGCGTTTGTTTGGTTGGGGAATGTTATAATGTTGATCAAACTTTAAATGGAAATAGAGAAGAGCTTTAATTTAACCTTTTTGAAAAATTTATTGTACAATTATTTATAATATTTAT
>JAGVLN010000017.1 GCA_020049805.1 Rickettsiales bacterium | reverse complement strand
TCACTAAGGGCAGGTGTAGTTCCTGTTAATGCGGCAGCTGATGCCATACTAGCAGCTTGCGCAGCGTTTCGTAATGCCTCTACTTCTTTTCTTGCTTTATGTCCTCTTGCCACAGCTTGGATTCTTGTAGCTGCAATTCTTGCACTTTCTTTCTTTTTATCAGCAGCAGCACGATCGCGTTCAGCCCTGAGCCTTGCTGCTTCTGCAACCAAGTCTGTCACTCTCTTACTACCTGCTTGTGCCTCTGCGGGAGTAGGCATAGATCCTAATGCGCTTTGCGCAGCAGCTTGAGCAGCTGCATTGGCACTTAAAGCTGCAGTAGCGCTTTCTAATCTTTTAGCTGGTGTTATTGCAGCAGCTGCAGCTGATGCTTGAAGCCTAGCTAAAGACGCGTCAGTTGTTAAATCTGTAGATCTACGTTTAATTTGCGCAGCATATTTTTCACCACGCTCTAAGGCTACTTGAATATTATAAGGTATGCCTGAAAGTTGAGCACGCTCTGTTGCTGGTAGTAACTTTCCTCCTGCCATTACTCTAAGTCTTTCAAGAAGAGCTTGAGCACGAAGCTGTTCCGCTTGAATATATTCAGCTGATATAGGTTTACCATCTGGGGTGGTAACTGGTAAGCCTTTAGAGATTCTATTTTGAGCTTTATCTAAGAATGTATGTATTGTACCTAATTCTTTGGCTAAATTTTCAGCTTCTCTCGAGCCTTCTCTTACTTGTTTAGCTATTAATTTTGCTTGAGCTGGGGTTGTTGCTTGTAGCTCAGCCAATTCTCGATCTAGGTCAGCGGCTTCTGCTCTTTCTTTTTCACGTTGAGCGAGCAGCTCTTCTTTAGATAGTGTTTTTATTCTAGTTTCTAAATCCTCAAGTGGTTTATCCATTTCATTAGATGTTATACCAAGCTTTCTAGCTTGGCTAACAAATTTTTTTGCTTCACCTAGTGCAACTTTAGCTTCTGACTCTAATCGAGCAAAGCGATTTCGATTTTCAGTTTGGCGAGTAGGATGATCAACATCTAAATGAGGAGCTAAATCATACATTTCTTGTCGAATTTTATCTAAACGTCCATTTAATTCTGTAAACTTAGCTTCTCTTTCAGCTAAAATAGTTGCTTTTTTTGCATCACGTGCTGCTTTTATTGGCGCCTCTGCGGCTGATCTTGCAGTAGCTTTTTTAGCAGTTCTAGCTTTTGCCGCTTGTTGTGAACGATTAGGGCCCTTACGCTTTTTAGTTTGTGAAGCTTCAGCTGCTAGATCTTCGGCTGCTTCTTCTGTTATTGGAGAAAGAGCTGCGCCTCTAGAAGCAGGCTGAAGAATTGCAGCGGCTTCTGCTGCCCTTTCTTCATCTGCAACCCGAGTATGCTCAGCTCTTAATTGTTTTGCTTCTTTTCTTGCTTTGAATCCTCTTGCTGCAGCTTGAATTTTAGAAGCTGCAGCAGCTTTTTCTGCTTCCGTGCGTGCACGTTCTAAGCTTTGATTCAAAGCTTGATTATAACCTTGTGCTTCTGCTAGCGCTAGCTCCGCAGCACGACTAGTAGGTGCTGCTGTTCTTAATTCAGCTAGATGTTTTTCATGAGTGATTGCAGCTGCCTCTAAACGCGCTGCTCTCATAGCAATATTTTCTCTGGTTATTGCAGTTTCTTGTTCTCGATGTTTGTTAGCGCCTCTATTAAAGGCATCTACCCTTTCACGATCAGCAGCTTCAGTAGCCCTTTTTGCTTTATTATCGACTGCTCTAGCTTCTTGTTCTGCTATTCTTGCAGCTTTAGCTGCTACTTCTTCTGGGTGTCTTGCTTCGTATTCAGCTTTAATTCTTGCAGCTTCAGCTTGACGTTCGGCTTTTTTAGCAGCTTTTTTTTCTGCCGCACTCATGCCAGCATATTTAACTTTTGGTCCTTGAGGAGGAGATAGAGGAGCAGCTGCAGCTGCTAAAGCAGCTAATGTTGCTATTGCTTTTGTGACTTTTCCGCCCATGATTTTCTCCTTTTTAATAAATTTATATAATAATTTTAAAGAGCAAAGGTTAAAATATGGTTAATTAAGGATAGTTTTAGAAATATTTTGTGGATATTTAGGAGATGGATTGCTTTGTCGGGCGGATGCCCTCCTCGCAATGACGAGTACCACTAACCGTCATCGCGAGAGAGCGAAGCGACCGCGGCGATCCATTATTCAATTAAGTCGGGAAGTTGTGGTTAGGTAGGTATGGATTGCTTCGTCGCATAAGAATGCTCCTCGCAATGACGTCTCTAGTGGAAATAGATTGCTTCATCGTGCAAAAAGCGCTCCTCGCAATGACGGTAAAGACGGGTCAGGACTTTTTAGTTGGATGGAATTCGGAAAACTCTTTATCTGCTTGTTTACGACGTAATTGTGCTTCTTTAGTCATGGGAACATCAGGGTGGGTAATGCCTGATTTAGCTGGCTCGCCGCCTATTATTAACTTTGAAAAGATTTTTTCTGCTTTTGTTTCAGTAACTGGAGCTCGCATTGGTGCAGGTTCTTTACTAATACTAATCGTACCTTTTTCTGGACCTTTTATTTCAGCAGCTAGAGCATTTAACCTTTCTTCAGTTTTTGCTTTCCATGATTCATGCCATTTTGCAGGCATGATCATTTCTAATAACTTATCCCAAGCTTTGGCTTTTTCTTGCTCTTTTTCTAGTTCTTTTTGTAGTTCTTTTTTGCGTTCTAATTCTAAATTGCGTCTATCTAACTCTCGTTGTTTAGCGAGCTCTTGCTGTTGGAGTTTTTGATTGTCTTTAAGCGCTTGTGCATAAGCCTGCATTTTTTCAGAAATTGCAGTAATTTGTTTTTGTAAAGCAGCTAGTTTTTCTTGGGCCACTCGATCAGCTTCAGGGTTTGCTTTTATTTGATTTTCTAATTCTTTAGCGCAAACTACTAAACCTTCTGCTAACTCTTTATATAAACCAATAGTATGACTAAGTTGTGCTCGCTGAATTTTTTCTTTTTTCTCAGGGGACAGACTAGGATCATCAAGGTTATACCCTCTTTTTCTTAAACTGCTCATAAAACTTGATTTTTGAGCGTCTATTTCTTTTCCTAGCCTAGATTCAAGTTCATCAGCAATTGGTAAAGTTCTCACAAGTTTTAAAAGTTCTATAAGGTTGAGTGACATTTAAATTCCTTTTTATTGAGCCCGTTCAGCTCTTTTAACTGGTTTCCTTCCAGATAAGGCTTGAGGACTGACACTGATAGCTGATGGTAGTACATCATATTTAGTAGTAGTTGGTGAAGTAAAGTGAGTAGTAATTAATTCACGTTTTTTTACTAATGGAGTGTAATCTCTATGCCCCTTAATAATTGTTTGCGCATCTTCAACAATGGCTGCCATTTGAGATAGGTTAATATCAGTGGCTGAAGGATTGATATTACCAAAAGCTAGAGCAATTTCATTCATAGATTTTTGTAGAGGATCCATGCTTATTAAACTACGTTTAGTTATCTCTTTACTAACAGAGCTTACTTGGGTGGCAATATCGATTAATTTTTTTGCAGAATCACGCAAATGCTTTTCCAGTTCATCTAATTCTTCTATATAACTAAGATGATGTTTTTCTTTCAGGGTTTCTGTACCATTATTTACTGAGAGTAATTTTTTTTGTAAAGCAGCGCATTTGCTTAAAGTAGCAATAAATTCTTGCTCATGATGAGAAAAGCTTGCACCAACTACCTGGTTTTTCCTTAATAATTCAACATCCGGGATTGCTTTTGACATAATCACTTTTCGTTTTGGTTTTAGCCTATACAATAAATTTTCAATAATAGCGCTAAAAGATTAATAAAAGATTAATTTTGTACCAGCAGTGGAAAATTTATGTGTTGTTCTTATATGCTTTAAATATATGTAGCATTGCAATGATAGAAAAAGTAATTAAAAATAAGCTTTTAAATTTATTGACAAGTTTATTTCATCAGTAATAAACTTGTAATAATGCAGAGTAAGCCTTTGTTAATAAGCTTTAGAGCCAGAAACTGATAATGATAACTGAACAAGAAAGAGCAGTAATTGAAAAATCTTTAAGTGTAGAAGGCGCGGGAAGCTATGCTGAAATTGCTGAAATAATCACAAAAATTTCAAACAGGCAAGATCCAAAATTTGAATGTGTAGTAGATGCATTAGTTAAACTTGCTTCTGCTAATAATTTAAATATGAGTAATATCGAAAAAATTTCTGATATTTATAATAATCATACTACAGCTAATATTGCAGCTTTAGAATCAGCATTTGAAGGTTTTTTGGAGCAAGCTAGCGGTTTAAACGATTTAACTGCAAACAAACCTAATTCTTTAGTTGTAGATGAAAGATATACCGAGTTACTAGATAAAGTTGCCAAGTTGCCTGATGATGAAGCAAGGGTGAAAGCTATAGCTGCTGATTTAACTGCAGATCAAATAGCTGAACATATAAAAAGATTGCGTACAGAATTAGCACCTAATATTGCTAACCATACTCTTGATCCAAAGTTAAGTGCTCAATTACGTTTATTAATGTATGCTGGAAGTTATCAAAAAGATGGTAAATTACCTACTGTATGGCATAGCAAGATGGCTACTTTGGCTGAAATCGAAACACGCAAGCCTATACGTGTAGTTCCAGGTTTAGGATTAATGGAGGTTTTATATAAAGATTATCAGGCTACTCTATCATCTTCAGAAGAAGACAGCAAAGCTGCACAAATAGTTTATTTGTCTACTCATGCTGTTCAGAGTCAAAAGCAAGCTTCACTAGAATTAGAAGATACGAATGAATTAGATGCAGATGCTATTAAGTTAAAAGAATTAACAAGCGATATTCATGATAATATTAAAGCTCAACATTCATTACGTGCAGAAGATATAGAATATACTGATGATAAAGAATTTGAATTTGGTCCTACTCAAAGAATGGTGGTTAGTAAAAATGAAGATCGAGCTACCTATAGCTTTGAGATGCAGGGTAACCCAAAGGGTTTAGATTTTGTATTGTCGGTACATCGGGTGGATGAGCATGGAAAATTAATACCTAACGCTTTTGACTTGATACAGTATGTTAATGGTGAGCCAATTGCTATGATTTCAACGCCTAAAGGTAATACTGCAATAAGAGATTATGATTCACTTTATGATAAAGTTAACCTTGCATCTCCGCAAATGGATTTTTCTTATCTGTTAAAAGCTATAAAAGATGGAAAAGCGGAAGTCAAAGCAACTCCTCCTCAACCGATTGTAGCTGCATCAGAATCAGTAGCAGAAGTAGAAGCGCCAAAAGTAGTAAAATTAACAGAAGTTGCCCCTAGGCCTGAAACTGTTATACCGGCTGTAACTCCAGCTGTAGCTTCTCAAGCAGATAAGGAAGTTAGGGATGAATCATCCCCTGTTGCAGAAAAAAAACCTGAAGTTGTTAAACCAGCACTACCATCATCGCCAGTAATAACTGAGCCAAAAGTAGAAGTTGTTGCTCCTATTCCTACTGCCGCTCCAGTAGCAAGTATTGATAAAGCAAAAAGAGAAGCAGTAACAGTAACAGTTGAATCGCCAGAGATTATTGCTAGATTAGCTGCTTTAGAAGGTGAAGTGCAAGCTTTAGGTAATGAAGTGCATATGGTAGAAGGTAAAGTAGAAGAGCTTAGTCAGGCAGTTGATACTTCTGTTGTTGCCAATATGGGTGTTACAGTTACCGAGCCAGTAGCGGTCCGAGAAGAGGTGAAAGCAGTTAAAAAAGTTGCAAAACCAAAAAAGAAGAAAACAGAAGCTGCTACTGAGCAGGTAAAGCCAAAAAGAGTTACAAAACCAAAAGCAGCAAAACCAAAGAAAAAGCCAAAAGTTACAAAAGATCATGAAATAGATGATACAAAAACGCCTCGTATTCATTCTTCTCAGACATTTCCTAACGCGCTAGCAACAGAAGATGCATTAAGTAGGATTAGAGATAGACTAAGGCCAGAGAATGTTAGTGCAGAAGTAGATACTTTGAAGAAAAGGCAACAATCTGGCAAGATGGCTGTAACCACTCCTCATGTTGTTCCTTCAACGATAGGTATACACGTTCCGCTCAATCGTAGGGCCGTAAAGGGCAAAATTTAAAAATGGATTGCTTCGTCGGCTAGCGCCTCCTCGCAATGACGGATGAGATAGTGTGTTCCTTGCAATGATTATATTAACATATACATAATTGTGTTATTGTGTATATGCACAAAAAATGTTATTATATTAATAATTGATATTTTAGGAGTATTCTCATGACTAGAATGAGTATTGAATTAACTGATGACCAGCACAGAAAAATTAAAGTGTTCGCTTCTTTACAAGGCAAAACTATTAAAGAAGTAGTCTTAGAGAATTTATTCGAAAATATTGATAAAAGTCTTAATAAGGCCACTCTTAATGCAATGGAAGAAATTAGGACAAACAAGAATCTTAATAGTTATAAAACTGTTGATGATCTATTTTCTAAATTAAATAAAAAATGCTCTTAATTAAAACTACTAATATTTTTGAAAAGGATGTAAGAAAATTAGTAAAAAGAGGCAAGAGCCTATCAAAACTTGAAGAAGTCATTAAATTACTTGCGCAAGAAAAACAATTACTTTCAAAATACAGAGACCATAAACTTACAGGTAATTATCTCGGATTTAAAGAATGCCATATTGAGCCTGATTGGTTACTAATTTATAGAATTTTAAATAAAACATTATACCTAGCTAGAACAGGTAGCCATTCTGACCTTTTTTAAAGTTAAGATGGATTGCTTCGTCGCATAAGAACGCTCCTCGTAATGACGTGCTGTGGAGTATTACTTAAAAGTGCCAGAAGTTTTGAGGATTTCATCTATCCCAGGTAGATGCGGTTCACCACGGAAATTAATCGAATTATTATATTTATTGCAACAAGTCGTAAATTGCTTATCACATCCCGCTGTAATAATAAATTCATCTGCTGCTTTTATCTCGTAAGGCATATCGAGCATTAAAATTAATTCAGATTCAAAAGACTCTTTTATTTCCATAGAAAAGTTTTGATTTAAACCGCTGATAAATCTAATTAAACCATAATTATACCAGCCAATTGTAGGGTTAAGTCCTGTAGCAAGGAATTTATTATTAGTTATTACTTTGAAGATAGTACCTTTAGTTTGATATGTAGCCAAATTAACTTTGCAATATTTACTACCTAGATTAGTACGACAAGTGGGCGCATAAAGTTGATTGAGATTTATATTTAATTTTTGAGATAATCCTCGAATTTCAGCTGTAAATTGTTCGCCTTGGCTTTTTACCTCTCCTATATAACCAGATTTAAGTAAAATTTTTCCTGTATTTAAGGCTTGGTAATTTATTATAAAAATTTCTAAATAAGCATGATCATACATACCGCAAATTATATCTTGCTGAGTAAGAAGTACAGAATCTATAGTAGCGGTGATTTCTAAGTTATCTACTGCTAAATTAGCACTATTTTCAATTGTAGTTGCTTGAAAGGAATTATTAGCTATGTATGTTATGCCATTTATTAGTAAATTTTCTGCGTGATCAGTAAAACCAAGCTCTTTGCCATTGAGTAACTTTAAGTAACAACAATAAACAAAAGTAGTGAGTTTACTGGAAAGACAATTTTGTAATTGTGGTGATAATCTTTTCATATAAAAACTTCAATTAAGGGGATGTCTAATATACTATGCACACCATAGTTTTCAATTGCTGCTGAGATGTAATCTGTATCAAAACGAACTGGAACATCAAACTCAAAATCAGCTGAAATTATAGTTCCTTTTTGTGGCGGATAACGAAAACTTAAAATCCCATTTAGAGGATTAATATGGCCATTGGTAGTGATTTTATTTTCTAGATAAATAGTGCTCAAATTAGCAACAGGTTTTGTAATTCGACGTTTTTCACTGAATTCTCCAATTTGATAAATTTTTATAAGTTGAAATTCTTGAGTTTTGCCATCAGCTACTGCAATAGTTTGGTTAATAGCTCGAAAATCTAACCAATCCTTAAAGCGAAAAGCGACAGCTCTACCGCGCATCGCTCTAAAAAAGGTAAGTAAATGTACTAATTGTTCTTTAGTTTTAATGCCGGTAGCAACATTATACTTATTACGAGCATATAGGGAGTTTAAGTTACGATATTCAGAACCAGTGTTAGTGGTGATAATGTCGGTATTAAATTTAGGCCCTCCTGACATGCCGTAAGAAATATCTGTAGGGAAACGTTCTTCTGAAAAATTTTGCATAAGTGCCTCGGGTGAATAAATATGATTAATATGGATTGCTTCGTCGCATAAGAATGCTCCTCGCAATGACGAGAGGAGAGAGAAATGCTTTTTGCAATAACGAAAATGGAAAGCAAGTAAAAAATTATTGGTAATTTAAATTTAAAATATGCTACAATTTTAATTTGGGTAATAATTAATTGAAGTTGAATAAATTGAAGTATTTAGGAGTAATTTTAATATTGTTTTTAGCAGCTTGCGCTAGCGGTAGTGGAGAAGGGATTACTGATCCAGGCGCTGTTGGATATATGCATAATTCTGCAGATAGAACGACAATAAATTTTTTGCCGGATGGCAGTGAAGTAAAGATTGTAGATAATAAAGTATATGTTGTATGCTATGGTAAATTCGTACCAATGCCAGATGGTAAATATATGCTTGCTGATGGTACTACTATGGTTGTCACTAAAGGTAGTGTGGGAAATAAGTATAAAGCCAGAAAATGGCAGACTCATCCTGATCAAGTAGATTCTCAAAATGCAGGATAATTAAAAGAAGGTGGATTGCTTCGTCGCGTAAGAACGCTCCTCGCAATGACGGATGGGATGAGATTTCATCCTCGTAAGCCGGTATTACAATTTATATCAGCTTCAATATCTCTGTTTTTAGATAAAAGATGACCTTTTTCGTATTTTAATAATCGATCCTGTTTATCTAATTCTGAGTTTCCAGGATGAATCATGATTTCGGCTTGCTCAAAACCTTTTGGAATAAAAAATTGTCTAAGTATATTGTCATTAATATTACAAGTATAAAGGATGCTAAAAAAATAGGTTTTAGTAGCGACGTTACATGATAGTGAATTAATGCTATTAAAAAACTTTAGGATAATAAATTTAATAATATTACCATTCCACATAAATGAAAGGTCCTTACCAACTTTTAATGAAGGTAATAATTTTTCATTTATAATTCGGAGATTAGGAATATTGTAATCTTGAACAGCTTTATACACAAGATTGAAAATGCCAGGGATCATATGAATATGACGATGACTATTAACATGATCAATTACTATGTTATTTTGTTGTAGATATTGAATTTGAGCATTTAATTCAGCAGCTACTTCTCTTAGGAGTTTATGCCTATAAATTAATAGTGCAAAACATAAACCAATAAAACCGTATCGAAATTCATTATTTGATTTAGTTAGTAAAGGTAATTTATTATGACCTGAAAGGCTTTTTCCTACTGTAATATTGAAATGTAAGCCAGTTTTTACTTGGGGGTATTTTTTGCAAAGAGTTAAGGCCTGTTTAGTATAAAGGCCATTGGGAAAGATGCTTACCGAGTATAAGATACCCCGTTTAATCATTTGAGTGATAGCATTATTAACGCCAAGGCTTATTCCCGCATCGTCTGCATTTAGACAGAGTTTATTATTTTTTGTCATTTTTATTGTTTAAAATTTGAGCAAAATATAAAGGCCTTTTTTTTGACTCAATATGAATTCTACCAATATACTCTCCGATGATACCCAACATGATCATTTGAATGCTGAAAACAAATACAATAACACATATTATAGTTGGATAACCGCTTGCTGTACCAGGATTATAAAAATATTCAAAAATAGTATATATGCCAAAACAGCTAGATAATATTGCAGTAAATATGCCAGTATAGGTAGCAAGGCGCAAAGGTTTAATTGAAAATTGAATTATGCTATTTACAGCAAGCTTAATAGATTTAGTTAAGTTATAATGAGTTTTACCAGAGAATCTTTTAGGAGCTACAAAATCAATATAAGCTTCATTTGAGAAACCAATTAACATCAACATGGCACGGAACATACCTTCTCTTTCATCAAGCTGTTTAAGCTGATCGATATAAGTTCTATCGATTAAACGAAAATCTGGCATATTAGAGGCAATTTTAATATCTGATATAGAGTTAATTAACCAATAATAAAATTTGACGATAATTTTTCTAAATAAAGATTTTTCCATATTATCAGTGCAACGAGTAAATACGATTTCATGCCCTTCTTGCCATTTTTTTATCATTGTTGGCAGTAATGATGGCGGATGTTGAAGATCAGCATCCATAAAAATCACTGCATTACCTGTTGCATGTTCGAGGCCTGCTCGCATGGCAATCTCATGACCAAAATTTTTGAAGAAATTGATTATTTTTACTCTTTTATCTTCTTGCATTATTTTTTTGCATATTTGTAAAGTCTGGTCAGTACTACCATCATTAACGAAGATAATTTCGTAAGTTATATTTTTTACTTTGGCTAAGTAATGAGTAATTTGCGTATATAACTCTTGGATATTGCTTTCTTCGTTATAGGCAGAAACAACAATGCTGATTAATTTGGTCATTATATTAAAATAAAAGTTGGTAAATAAAGGAATTGTATTGGGAAGCGAGTTATATTTCAATCAATTTCTTTTTGATACTTGTACAAACATCGATCGCTATTTTTGTTGCACATAACGCAGTGTAATTTATTTTTTAAACGATTATTTTCAATAGTATTAAATGCATTACTGGTGGTAACAATCAGTGTGTTATTAGGTAATTGTTCTAATTCATTTTCATGACTTACAAGTTTTAATTGGTCAAAGGAATAAAATAGTGAAGAATATTCTATATTAGTATTAAAATATAATACGGTACTTTGCTTATTCATTTTTGTAAATTGAACAAATTTCTTATCTGAACTGGCTGGAATAATATCAAAATAATTTGCAATTAGTATGCAAATCATAAGGATAGGACAGATAGCTGCAGTAATAGTAAAAGGTAAAGTTTTTATACCATTTTTTCTAAAATAATAAAATATTAATATAGCAAATGGCACGATACAAAACATTCCATATGATAAGATAATATTCCTTGCTGGGAGAAAAAATATAACAGGGAAAAAGGCAAAACAACTAAAAAAAACAATATCTTTGCTAGGCTTGCTTTTAAATAAGCTTGAGGGGCGGCGAACAAATGAAATAATTGGATAAATCACCCAAGGTATAGTTGATATTATAAAATATAGTAGCATCATGCCAATTGGTTCATTATGGGCATGACCATATAAATCGCCTTTCCATCCAGGGATTAAAAATCTGCCAAAATGTTCACCCAGTAAAAAATATTGCAAAAAGCCAGGGTTTTTAATTTCTTCTAAAATATACCAAGGCATAAAAATTAGTGCTGCCAATAAAGAGCCAGTGAAAATATTAAACTTATTGAAGAAAAGCGACCATTTTTTATAGATAGTTAGATGCATAGCAAGAGGAATGCAAACCATTACAAGACCGATTGGGCCTTTGGCAAGCATAGCAAAACCAAGGCTAATAAAAAATAGATGAGAGTAAAGTACAGTACCATTTTTTTCTAAACGAACCCAGGCGCTTAGCATGGCGAGAGAGATGCAAAATATCAATATACTTTCAGTCATAACCATGCCTGACATTACGATGAATGAAGGAATGCTAAGCAAAATTGTAGAAAGGGTAAGCGCTTGTTGGGGGCCATAAAATTTACGAAATATTAGGTAAATAATAGTAACGAGCAACATCCCGAATAGAAAATGAGGTAAACGCGCGGCAAATTCATTTATACCAAAAATTTTAAACGAAATAGCTGTTACCCAAAATGATAATGGAGGTTTGGCAAGAAAAGGCATGGATGGTTCAATATATGGGGTAATAAAATCATTATTATTGGCCATACGCATAGCAATACCTGCATATCTGGCTTCGGTTTTGTCGTATAGATCATATGAACCAAGAGATAGGAATCTAAGCAATATGATAAAGCAGATTGCAATTAAACATATTGGTGTCAGGTGTTTTTTGAAGATGTTGCTGTGCTGATTATTCACGGTTTAATGTTGTTATAATTTCAAAAGGCAATAGGCTATTTTTATAAGTAGTATATCTAAGGCATCATATAATATATAAGAACAAAAGTATACAATAACGCCTTAAGTTAGAGTTTTTTCCTTAAATTACATATTATTTCATGCAATTTATTTAAACGACATCTATGAAGAGTAATTACAGAAGAGTTTCGATTCATTAGCCCGAAATATTCATTTTCATGATGATTATATGGTTCAATAAATTCAAATTTACATGTTTTTGGTAACTTTAAATTAACTGCTTCTACCCATTTTTTGCTATCTGTTTCAAAATCATTTATTATTATTTGAGGTTGTTTTTCATATCTTTCCAACAATTTTTTACCTTTTTTATATAATTTTTCCAATTTTTCTATATCAATATTTTCAATTATTAAGTTGTTTAATTTATAATACATATTTCTGCAATGTGCATATGCTAATAAAATCCATATAATTAAAGGAAATAATATCCATGCATAAGATATTCCTTTCAAAGCTTCCATAAAATACCTAAAAAGGAAAAGTATTATTGCCGAAATAAAAGAAAGATAAGTGTGGTATCCCTTATATCCTTGAAATAAAAGGTCTTTAATAAAACTTTTAGTGTTATCAATAATATGCTTAAAAAGAGGCTCTTTTTTATCCATAATGTTACTCAATTCTCGGCAATACTATAGTTTTGCTAGTTATAATCGTCAATCTGTTATTTTTACACTAATATTATACATTATAATTTTTTATAGAAAACGAAGTGGCCATTACTTATGCCTTTGCAAGATTTTATTTTTGTAAAGGGTTGGTTATAAGTGGATGGCTTTGTTAGGCGAGCGCCCTCCTCGCAATGACGCAGGGTGGAATTAAAATATATCTATACCCTACTTGACTAACTACTGCTTGATCATGTAATGTAAACCTAATTCAATTATATAAATCTTTATTACTAATTATCATGTTCATACAAACCGAAACCACACCTAACCCTTTAAGCTTAAAGTTTTTACCAGGCAAAGAAGTAAGTCCGAAATCGCCAATTAATTTTACATCGAAAGAAGATGCGATTATTTCGCCGTTAGCTAAAGCTTTATTCCTTAATCCACATGTTGTGAGTGTGTTTTTTGGTAAAGATTTTATCACTATCACCAAAAGCGAAAATGCAGAATGGGAGGTAATTAAACCAGAAATTTTACTGACGATGATGGAGCATTTTACTTCGGGTGCGCCTTTAATTGTTGAAACAGATGGTGAACATCAAGATACCAAAGTTTTAGAAACTGATAGTGAAATAGTGGCGCAAATTAAGGAAATTATTGAACATCGAGTACGCCCTGCTGTGGCTCAAGATGGTGGTGATATTATTTTCCATAGTTTTGAAAATGGTATAGTTAAACTTGAGCTGCATGGTTCATGTTCTGGCTGCCCTAGCTCTACTATTACTCTTAAAAATGGTATTGAAAATATGCTAAAACATTATGTGCCAGAAGTAGAATCAGTAGAAGCAATCGATAATCACGAAAAAGAGTATTAAAATGCTAAGAATCAAGACCTTTTCTGAGCAAGGTGTCTCATGCTTTTTTAAAGCATTAGGTCATCTTGAAATTCAACCTAAATTGCAGGCGTTGATTCAGATACTTAAGTCAGGAAAAAAAATTGCGATTTATGACCCTGAGAATAGAGCTGAAGAATTTTTTGATCTTACTAATTTATCCGAAAAGTTATTTACAACTATTTATGTGCAAAAGTTAGAATTTGCTGATAAAAATTATAACGGTAAAGCAGTAAAATTAATTTCTGAGATCAAGCAAGATAATATAGAAATTTTATTGATCATCGCTTTTGACGCACAAAGATACCATGACCATATCAAGCATTTGCTTAAACCAGACTGGCAAGTTTTAACGCTTGATCAGCTTAAATTGCCAGAGCATATGGTAACCAAAAAAGATCAGTATTTAAATCCTTTAAACTGGGCAACTAATTTTATCTGGTTTAAAGAGCAACATGCTACGCATACAAGGTTAGTCACTGCTAACTATTGGGTTAAATATGGTGGTAAAGACGTTGTTGCTTATATGTATCTCCTAAATGCACAAGGACAAATTTTAGCGCATTGGCATGAGGCTCTAAATAATAAGGTTGAACTCTTTATTCTAGATAGTAAAGAAGTTAAAAATAAATTTAATTTGCCAGAATTTATGGGACAAGTATTTATTCATATGGTTGGAGCGTCTGGTCATGATGTTGTGAAATATGCGCTAGATATATATGGTGATGATGATAAAGTGCTTTCTGCTACTCATGATGCTAATGCTTGGCCATGTAATTATTTTGCAGGGTTACCAGCTCCTAAACAAAATGAAAAAGTGTATGTATGGCTACAAAATACTCATCCGGTAGCAATTAAACCAGGTACTATTTCTCTAAATTTAATGGGTGAAGAAAATCATCAATATATTAAACAAGAAATTCTTCCATATGGTAGCTTACAAGTTGATACGCACGAATATTTTCCTAATGTTAATTTTCCTGCGCAGTTTGAAATTAATGCTGGTAATTATTTTGTACGGCCCCGTTATGAAGTAGAAAATTTGGCAAATAAACGTAAATGTATTGCCCATGTGAATGTTGAACGCGATAATTTAGCGGTAGATCCGAAGATTAAAGAAGTGACTAAATTTATTGGTAAAGGTTTTATTTTACCAGCACCAATTTTACCAATTAATGAATATACCAGCCAAGTATTGCCAACACCAATGGCCAGATCACTTAAACATCTACCATTAAAAGCAATTGTGTATAGTAGTGAAGGGAAAGAATTGGCAATACATAAATTTGGCAATTTAACGCGTAATCATAAGCAGTATTTAGCAATAGATGAATTGGTAAAAGATATCGAGTTTTTCAAAGTTGCTGGTAATTTTGGTAATTTGCAAATTGTTTATGATTTTGAAGTGGGTTCAGATGCAGATGGTTGGATTCATGGTATTTTTAAATATAGTAATAAAAATACTAGCCATATGGCGGAAACTAGTTTTGGCAGCCATATATTTAATAATATCACTACTTATAAAAGTGAGCCCCAATCCTATAAAGGTCCACCTCCTGGCTTAAGCACTAGTTTGTTTTTAAGAGTTGGTCCTAGTGAAGTGAATAGTTTATGTTATCTAATTTATCCTGTTTCTAATAGCTGGCATTCAACATCCCAGACGGTTATTACTTTGTTAGATAATGGTAATGAAGTGGCAACATATGATATAAAAATAGCTGCTAATGGTTGTTACTTAGTAGATTGTAACAAAATTTTTGGACATAAGGTGATTGCGGATTTGAAAAAACCTTATGTAATTATTACTGATCGCACTTGCAGATTATTTGGCTATCATTTATTGGTGGGCAAGGAAGCGTTCAGTATGGATCATATGTTTGGGTTTTAATTTATATGTTAATCAGAAAAGCAAATCTTGATGATGCAGCGCAGCTTATGCCTTTAATGGCAGAGTTAGGTTATCCGCAAAGTCTGGAGGAGATGAAGCAAAGAATAGAGATATATTCTGATGGGAATATATATAATCTTTTGGTTGCTGAAACTGATAATAAAATAGTTGGCTTGGTGGCATTTGTTATGTATGAAATAATAGTTGCGCCTTATAAACGCTGCCGGGTAGAAGGTTTAGTAGTCGATAAAAATTATCGTGGCCAAGGAATTGGGCATAAGCTGATGGCTTATGTTGAGGGAATTGCTAAAGAAAGTAATTGTTCGATTGTTGATTTGACGTCTGGCTTAAGACGCATGGAAAGCGGAGCTCATGATTTTTATAAAACGATTGGTTATGATAATGATGGTGATCGTGCCAAGGTGTATTTGCGGAAAGAACTAAATTGATAATTGTGGATTTCTCAAATAACTTTTTTATGTTAATAAAAATAAATATATTCAAGCCACTATAATAGTTAATAGCTTGAATATATCTATTTTAAAACTTAAATTAACCACGGCCTGCCCCTGTTGCTTTAGCTTTAGTTGAAGCTGCAACAGCAGAAGGGGTTAATCTATCTGAACTAACTTCAGAGGCTCTTTTTAGTTCAGTCAGCATCTTGCCTTTTTTGTCCATTTGATTAAACTCTACACTATCTCCAAAAGTACCTTCCATTATAGTGCTTGTACCTGGTATATTAAACATTACTTTATCATCTAAATCACTTTTCTTTCTCCCTGGCATAATAATCTCCTTATTAGTTTTTTAAAGCAGTTAGATCTTTATCTAACATCTTATATATTAACATTAAATTATTAACGAATGATTAATGAATAAAAGATGCCCTGTTCCATCATCATCGCAAACCAATTTTTGGTGTTTTGGCGATCCATAGTTCAATCAAGTAAGAGTATGTGGTTAGTTATGTATGGATTGCTTCGTCGCCTAAAGGCTCCTCGCAATGAAGAGGTGGGGTACTCCCCCCTCGCAATGATGCCATTAACGATTATTCATAGTGTGTCCAGAGTCTGAGAATTTTTATAGCTTTTTTCTCTTCTATTATTTCATAAACTAGTCGATGTTTTATATTTATTCTTCGTGAGTAACAACCTTGAAGGTCACCAACTAATTTTTCATATGGTGGATAAATTTGATAAGGGTCTTTTTCTAAGATATCTAATAAAGCTTGAATTTTTGTTTTGAGATTAGGATCTTTACATTTTCTTGCATCTTT
>JAGVLN010000032.1 GCA_020049805.1 Rickettsiales bacterium | reverse complement strand
TTGGAATGGAATTACTACACCAGATAATAAAGATGTAGTGAAATTTGTTGTTAATGCAGGATTAAGATCAGTTGCTGTAGGTGTGATAACTGCAAGTACCATAAAGTTTTTTGCAGTTACATCAGATGCGCTAGCTAACAATCCTCAATTACAAGAGCTATTATATAAAGTTTATAATTTGCCTGGAACAAATATTAATTCTAACGATGTAACTATATTTCATAATCCCGATCCTTCTGATGAACCTAGCAAAGCCCCAATAGATGAATCATCTGACAAATCAGATAAAACTGTAGAGGTAATAGTGGGGGCTACAGATGATAATATTATTTTCACAGTAGAGTAGTGATAAGAGTATAAATATTAAGAAATAGCCTTCTTCTTATTTTATTTCAAACTAAAACTAATCCTAAAATTTATCAGATGGAGAAAGAGTAAGATTTGCTTTAACATAAAAACTGTCCTGCCCTCTATAATGTTAAATTTACAAAATAATGCTAAATAATTATTAGGAAGCTATAATTGATAGCAAGTCGTAATCAGCAAGTTTCAGGATTTATTTTTCATTCTTAATGTATTTTTAGCATCTTTAATTTTTGGGCCAGTTAATAAAATAACTGTATCATATTCATTATAACTATTAGGCATATGCAATTTTAATATTAATTTGCTATGTTACAACATAGCAGAATTCATAATCTCTTCAATTATACAATATATTTGGGCAGATAAGCTCAAACTGCTTCTTTATCGAGCCTTTACTTCATATAGGATAAACTATTTATTACAGTAATAAGAAATCTTTCTATAATCAAATCTAATTTTTAGAAATAAATTTACTACCTATTAATTAGAAGTCAAAATTAACATTGTAAAATATTTTACAATTATTTAGCGAGGTTATCATGAGCATTTCTGATAAAATACGAAAATATAAAAGTAATGAATGGGTTCAATTACAAGGAAGTATTGATTTTATTTCAGGTGGTAAAGTAAAGATATCTTCCGGAGAGCAAGATGAAGACTTTTTCTCTATAATTGATGAATCTGCGATAAATGAAGATTTTATTCAACCGGTCATTACGGATCCTTGTGAATCTCCCTCTCCTAACCCACAATTTATCTTTCAGGTAAGGAAAGGTACTGAAGTTGAAGTGCATTATAAAAATTTAGTACATAAATTTAAATTAAATGACGAAAACGAAAGAAGTTTTTATATCGATACCGAAAACGAAAAGATAGTATTTATAGATGAGTTACCACGTGAAACTACGTTAACCTCTTCTGCTGAGGTAAGCTCTGGAGACGATTATGAAAAAAGCTGTTATGCAAGCGTATATAAAATTTGGAGGGTGGGGGTTAAATCATGTTGTAATACCAATCATAATCCAGGAAATATTTATGGATATGTTAGATGTGGGGATGAATGGATAGTAAAAAAATGCTGCCTGTATTCAGATAATTTAGCTGGAGTAAATGCTTCTACCTTAGATGAGGGAGATTTATCAGCCTGAGTTTCATGTATATTATTATTTGCTTAAAATTAAATAGTAAAATTGTGTAGCCTTATTGTTTAACTGCAACCAATCCAACTAATGCAGCTTTATTATTATGGACCCATTTATCAGTTTGGTTATCAAATTTAAAACCATAACTTTCTTGGACTTTAAATCCTCCTTTTATGAACAATTTCTTTAATCCGCTAACTTCTAATAAATTATATTGCCTCATATACAAAATCTTGTAGAGTCTTGGATCTGTATGCGCTTTGTCTGAAAATATTTGAATATTTTCAACGAAGCCGGGCCATTCTTCACCTTTTTGCACTCGCTTTATATATTCAGGCAAGAATGAATCGTAGGCGTAAGGAGATAATGTGATCACATATGCCATTCCACCAGGAACCAATAAATCATGTAATTTGGAAATTGCATCCTCTATTTGTTTAGGATTCATAAAATGTAATACTCTTGATATAAGTATTGCTTTGAACTTATTATTTTCAAGTTTGGATTTATTAGGAAACTCGCTAGAATCAAGTGTAAGCCTATGTATGCTGCTTTTGCAACATTCTAAGGCTCTGTTGTAGAGAATATCTAAATGGCGCTTATCAAGATCGTTTGCTGTAATTGAGACTACAGAATTCTTAAGTAGATTAAGTTCAACATTACCATAAGCCGCTCCTATTTCCAGTATATGATCGCTTTTTTTAAGAGTTTTAGCATAATTTATAAAATCAATAGTAATAGGGTCATCAATATCAGGAGCCATTGCTCCCATATCATTTAATGTTGGAATGCCACCTCCTGGATAAGGTTCAGGCATTTTTACATTTACAGTTTTACAACTAGATAGAATTATGCAACTTATTAATAATACAAATTTTTGAAAAATACTCATAAATGTAAAAGTTATATATTAGTAATTACTCTTCTGTTTAGCTATATCTTCTAGAATTTTAATTCTTCTAGCAAGCTCAACAGTTTCGATTACGGTTCTCCTCTCCATTATCTTGTCCCACAATGGATCAACATCCTCTTCTGTTACCTCAGCATCAGCAAGCATTTTAAATAATTGTTTCGAAGCATTATCAACATCTTGAATAGTTACAAGTTCGGGTAAATCTATTTTCTGTCGTACTGGTTTATTGCCATAACCTCTATCTCGAAGTTTATGTTTAGCATAAAATATTATCGCAGTCGTATCACCTTCTTCTATTTTCCTAAGTAATGCGCTTTCTACAAAATCACCTTTGCTTTCAATAATATCTTCACAAGCATTAGCAAATTCAGGATCTATCTTACACCATTCATAGTAAGTATCACGATTAATACCAGCTTTTCTACAAGCAACAGTTATTATTCCTAGAGACTTTTCTAGGCAATTTATAAATTTGCTGATTCAAGCATTTTATATAATACATTTTCTAATTGATATAGTATATTTGCTTATTAAAACTAAAGGCAAAATTCCTGACTTGAATAAAAAAATGACTGACTAACTACGAAATCTATTATACCACAAAGTAGCACCATAGTAGCACCAACATTTTCTTCAAATTCTCTTAATACGCTGCAATCCTTATCCAGCTTGGTGCACCCTGAGCGATTCGAACGCCCGACCTTTTGATTCGTAGTCAAATGCTCTATCCAGCTGAGCTAAGGGTGCGAAAATATATGAAGTAAATTAATGTATAGTTTGAGTATTTACAAGTGGTTTTTTCTGATTGCAGCCAGCTTGTTCATCAATAAATTTTTTTAAAATAGACTTAGAGGCCCTTAAACTTTCAGAGCGAAGCTGGCCGCAAGCTGCAAGTATATCACGTCCTCTCGGGGTGCGGACTGGACAAGAAAAACCAGCTTTATTAACGATCTTAATGAATTCATCGATACGAGTTTGCTCAGAACATTCATAAATAGTTCCTGGCCATGGATTAAATGGAATAATATTAACAATAGCTGGGATGCCTTCAATTAATTTAACAAGCTGTTTAGCATCATCTAATGAGTCATTCACGCCTTTAAGCATTACATATTCAAAAGTCATTCTCCTGGAATTACTTACAGCTTGATAATTCCTACATACAGGAAGTAATTCTTCTAATGGGTATTTTTTGTTTAGAGGAACAATTTGGTTACGTAATTCATTATTTACAGCATGTAAAGATATAGCTAGATTTACACCAAGTTCTTTACCACATCTTTCAATTTGTGGTACTACGCCTGAAGTTGATACGGTAATTCTTCTTCTTGATAAAGCAATACCTTCTTTATCCATAATAATTTTAATTGCGATGGCCACATTTTCATAATTGTAAAATGGTTCACCCATACCCATAAATACGATGTTTGAAATTAACCTAGTTTCTTGAGTTGAAGGCCATTCATTCAATGCATCACGCGCAACCATAATTTGTTGAACGATTTCGCGGGGTTCTAAATTACGCACTAATTTTTGAGTACCTGTATGACAAAAGGTGCAAGTTAGAGTACATCCTATTTGAGATGAAATACATAATGTGCCGCGATCTTCTTCTGGTATATAAACCATTTCTGCTTCATGACCATCGTCAAACTTTAATAACCATTTTCTAGTACCGTCACTAGAGATATGATCTTGACTAATTTTTGGTCGATCAATAATAAAATGCTGAGCAAATTTTTGTCTTGTAGCTTTAGATATATTAGTCATTTGCTCAAAATCAGTTACGCCATGGTTATAAATCCACGACCATAATTGTTTGGCTCTAAAAGGTTTTTCACCTAATTGAGTTACTGAATCTACTAATTGATCTCGCGATAAACCAATTATTTTAATTGGCATACTAGGAAGAGACATGATTATATTATTTAAGGATTAACCTTGGCGTGCTTTAAACCTTGGGTTAGCTTTATTAATTACGTAAATACGTCCTTTACGTCTAACAACACGGCAATTTTTATCACGTTTTTTTGCTGATTTTAATGAGCTTAAAATTTTCATTTTATTTGCCTAAATTCATTAAATATTTTTTAAAGAAAACAAAGATAACATATAGTTATTACTAATGTCAATAGGCTTTAGTATATTATTTTACTCCTGTTGAGCCAAAACCACCATGTCCTCTTTCTGACTCATCCAAGCTATCAACTAATGTAAAATGCGCTTGAGTAAAAGGTGCAATGATCATTTGAGCGATACGCATACCACGTTCTATTTTAAAGTCTTGATCAGATAAATTGATTAAGATCACCATGATTTCTCCTCGATAATCTGCATCGATTGTTCCTGGGGTATTTAAGACTGTAATGCCATTCTTAATTGCTAAACCAGACCTAGGGCGAATTTGCGCTTCATAACCTGAGGGTAATTGGATTGCTAGACCGGTTGGTATTAATTTACGTTCGCCTTTAGCAAGTATGATTGGTTCATTAATATTAGCCATTAGATCCATGCCAGCACTTTCTGCTGTTGCATATTTTGGCAAAGATAAATCTTGTGCAGAGGGATGTTTAGTAATTTTTACTTCAATGTTATGAGTCATAATTTTAATGATTTATAAATTCGTTAATTAGTTTTTCTAGGCGCGATTGAGAGTTTTTATCCTTTAAATTACCTTCTGAATCGAAAGCATTATAAGCATCAGATAAGGAAAACATCTCTGGGTAGACGAAAGCGCCACAACCTTCCAGAGGAACTCTAGCATGCCATAAACCTCTATTGCCTCCTACAAGGGATGGAGAAGCAGATAATAATAGAATATCAGTGTTTTTCCAAGGCATTGGTTGTGCACGTGAAACCCAATCGATAATATTTTTTAGAGTTCCTGGTATTGAATAATTATATTCAGGGGAAGAAATAATGATTTTTTGAGCTTGTTTAATTCTACTTATAAAATTCATAATAGAAGAAGGTATGCCTTCTTTATCTTGTATATCATTGTTATATAATGGAGCATCGAAATCTGCCATATTGGCATAATCTACCTGGTGATTAACAGATAGAAATTTATTACATATATTAGTAAGTTTTTTATTTACTGATTCAGTTCTTAATGAGGCGGCCATTAAAAATAACTGCATGTTAAACTCCTCTAATTGTTATTTATGTATTCTAAGCCAACTTTATAATAAATCGCAACTTATTTTATGCTAAATTCATGTAAGATAAAAGCATATTCTCTAGCAATTTCTTTAAGGCGATCAAATCTACCAGATTTTCCCCCATGGCCAGCTTCCATTTCAGTTTCTAATAATAGAATATTATTATCAGTTTTTTTATCACGTAATTTAGCCACAAATTTTGCGGCTTCCCAATAAGTTACTCTAGGATCATTAAGTCCGCATAAAACATATAAAGATGGATAGTTCTGGGTCCTTATGTTGTCATAAGGTGAATAAGAACGGATATAATCAAAATATTTTTTTTCTTTAGGATTTCCCCATTCTTTGAATTCACCAGGTGTAAGAGGTAAGGTGTCATCAAGCATGGTATTCAAGACGTCGACAAAAGGGACGTTAGCGACTGCAGCTTTGAATAATTCAGGCCGCATGTTAATTGTAGTGCCAATTAACATTCCGCCAGCACTTCCGCCCATAATAGCTATGTTGCCTTGAGAGGTGTATTGTTGTGTTACTAAGTAATCAGCAACTGTAATAAAGTCTTCAAAAGTTTTTTTCTTAGTTAAAAATTTAGCTGCTTCATACCATTTAAAACCTAAATCATCTCCTCCTCTAATGTGAGCGATAGCATATACAAACCCTCTATCTAGCAAAGAAATGATATTACTATTAAAAGATGGTGATATGGCTATACCATATGAACCGTAACCGTACAAAAACAATGGATTAGATCCATCTTTCTTAAATAAATCTTTTTTATATACTAAAGAAATTGGCACCTTCACTCCATCCGAGGTAATTGCCATTAACCTTTCAGATTTATATAAGTCTTTATCATATCCACTTGGTATATTTTGAGTTTTTAGTGTAGTTAATTTATGATCGACGAAATTATGTTTAAATATAGTAGTAGGTGTATTTAAAGAGCTGTAGCTGATTAATACACCATCATCATCCATACATGAATAAATTACGCTGGCAGTATAAGTAGGGTCAGGAAAGGAAATAACATGAGGATTTTGTAGATCATAATTAATAGTAGTAATTTTTGCCAGACCTTGTTCTTTAGTAGTAATAACTAAATGATGGTCATAAAGGTAAAACCCAGTGAGGTAAATATCTTCAGAATGAGGAATAATTTCGGTAAATTCTAAGTTATCATAATTTTGTACAGGAATTTTGATCAAACGGAAATTTTTACCTTGATCATTTGTGTGAATATAAAATTCATTCTTAATATGGTCTACATCATATAAAAGATCTTCTCTACGTGGTATAATAAGATGGGTACGATGAGAGTCGTCTTTAGAGTTAATAAAACTAACCTCATTAGACGTACTACTTGAAGACGTAATGAAAATATAATCCCTACTTGCGGATTTGCTAATACTAAACCCGAAAGTGAAGTCCATTTCTTCTAAAATTAATCTGTCCTCATCTTGCGTGGTACCAAGTTTGTGATAATACACTTTGTTTCTTTGCCATTTGTCATCAAGCTTTATATAATAAAATCCCTCTCCGGTTTCGCTCCATATAACATCACTAATAGTATTATTGATAATGTCAGGTAACAAAGTTTGGGTAGAAAGATCCTTTACTAAAATGGTATAATGTTCACTCCCATTTGTATCTTGAGAATAAGCTAATAGTTTTGTATTAGGACTTACTGATAAAGCATCAATTTTAAAAAAATTATAGCCTTCTGCTTCTTTATTTTGATCCAAGATTATTTCTTCCTTACCTTCAGGTGTTCTACGAGCGTAGATAGGATAATCTGCTTTTTCTTCTGTAATTGTAAAATAATAATAATTATTACGGCGTTTTATTGGCACTGACCGATCAGCAAGTTGGATTCTGCCAAGCATTTCCTTGTATAATTTATCGACTAAATCCTTCATTGGTTGAAAAAATTGCGTGGTGTGATGATTTTCGGCTTGTAGATAATTTAATACTTCTTTATCAGTAACCTCAGGCCAGTTAAGATCGCGTAGCCAGTGGTAATTATCTGTTAATTCATGATCATGAATAGTTATTTTATATGGAACCTTTTTAGCTTTAGGAGGAAGAGGATGATTTTTCATTTAATTCCTTAAGTATGAATTTCAATATTATGTTAGCTATAGTTTGTTTACTTTGTTGAGGTATATGCATAGGGGTAGAGGAGTTTTTTGTAAGTATAGTGATTTGGCTTACATCACTTCCGAACACCGCCCCATTTGAGACGTCATTAGCAATGATCATGTCTAGATTTTTTTCAACCAATTTCTTTTGAGCGTTAGCAATTATGTTTTCTGTTTCAGCAGCAAATCCTACTATAAATAATCCTTTATTGAGAGTAGATATAGTTTTTAATATATCTATGTTCGGCTTAAGCTTAACTTCCAAATCCATTTGCTTTTTTTTAATCTTTTGAGATTGAGGCTGCGCAGGGGTATAATCTGCTACTGCAGCACAGGATATAAAAATATCGGCTTGGTCAGTAAATGCTAAAACTTTCTCATACATCTCTTGCGCTGAGGTAACGAATTCAACTTGCATATTAGTTGGCTTAGGTAATGAGGTTGGGCCGCTAATCAAAATAACTTTTGCTCCCATTAGTTGAGCAGTTTTTGCTAAGCTATAACCCATTTTACCAGAACTAAAATTAGAAATATATCTAACAGGATCAATTTTTTCTATTGTCGGTCCTGCTGTAATTATTATTTTCTTACCAACAAATAAATCAGAAAATGAAGTTAATTCCTCTAACTCATTGACAATTTGGTTAGGCTCTACCATTCTACCATAGCCATAATCTCCACATGCTTGTAAACCTTCATCGGGGCCAATTATAGTAATATTGTTTTGTTGAAGTTTATGAATATTATCTTGTGTAAAAGGATTATGCCACATTTGTTGGTTCATGGCTGGAGCAATAACTATTTTGTTATCTGAAGCTATACAAATAGAGGAGAGTAAATCATCTGCAAATCCTCCTCTTAATTTAGCAATCATATTAGCACTAGCTGGGGCTATTAATATAATATCTGGAAAGCGAGCGAGTTTAATATGCAGCATTTCATCTTCGGGGTTGAATAAATCATCTGCTTTATAAATTTGATCTGACCTAAGAATTTGCTTAAGTTCCGTAAAGGAAACAAATTGTTCTGCTGCTTTCGTTAAAACTATTTGAAGATGAACTTTTTTTTCTAATAATATTTTTATTAGCTCAAGGCATTTTGTAGCAGCAATGCTACCAGTTATACCTAAAATAATTTTTTTATTTGCTAGCATAAAACATCTCATATGTTGTTAATTAATATATCACAACATAATTTGGCAGCTTAATAATTTATTTATACTAACTAATCTCTACAAATTAGCATTCGTTTAATTAAGTGGCGGGAGCGACGGGACTCGAACCCGCGACCTCCTGCGTGACAGGCAGGCGTTCTAACCAACTGAACTACGCCCCCTTAATCGACGAAGATGAATTTTATTTTTTATCTGATTTAATTGCACAAGTAAAGATTAATGTGAAAAATTTATATATAATCAAATTATACTAAAAAACTCTTGACTAAACCTAAATATCAAATAATCTCCTGGCTTAATAATATTATGCGAGACAAAAATGAACAATAAGTTCAAATATATAGTTTATATAATAAGCATACTAATAATAATCATATGGTCAGCGAGTAAATTTATGAATCAAGAAGAATATACTTTATCTATTATTAAGCCCGACGCTAATAGCAGAAATTTAACTAATGAAATAAATAAATTCTTTACTGATGAGGGACTAAGAATTGTTGCACAAAAAGAAATTACTCTTACTAGGGCCCAAGCAGAAGAATTTTATGCGGAGCATAAGAATAGACCGTTTTATAATAGTTTAGTTGAATACATGATTTCTGGTCCGGTTGTAGTACAAGTTTTAGCGGGTAAAGATGCAGTTGCTAAAAATCGTCAAATTATGGGTGCAACTAACCCAGATAATGCAGAACCTGGAACTATTAGAGAAAAATTCGGAGAATCTTTGGAAAGGAACTCTGTGCATGGTTCAGATAGCCTTGAATCTGCGAAAAGAGAGGTCTATTTTTTCTTTACTGAAGACGAAGTAGCACAAAATAAATAAGATAGCCATAACATATAACTTTATGTTAATATGTTAGCTAAGAGTAAAGCCGGATTAGCTCAGGGGTAGAGCAACCGCCTTGTAAGCGGTAGGTCGTCAGTTCGAATCCGACATCCGGCACCATCTCCAACTTTTACCATCTTTTATTATCATCTACCAAAAGGAATAAGATTAAGTTTTTATCACACGCATTTTGGATTTAAATGGCAAATAACCTTATTAAAATTAACTACCTTCAGTAAAATTATATATATCACCGGTTATAGCATTTAAATATAAAGGACAAAGATTTTCTTGCCAATATGCTTGGCAGACATCTTCTTGACCGCATTTTGAGTCCCAATATCCCTCTCCATAATCAAATCCTAACTCTTCGAAAGGCTCAATGTCCCTAGTTGTAACAAGAAAATAATGTTCTTGTCCATCATGCCCTATTTGTAAGTGCGGTATTAAGTTAGCTAGTTTGATGTCAGCAAACATAGGATAAGGAGATTCTTCAGGTAAAGACATTGCAAATCTTGCTATATTACCTTTTTTAGCTGCTGAAACAGTAATCCAATCAGATGAAAGATTTTTTGTGCATTCCGAATCTTTTTTAAAGTAAAAATCTTGGAGTTGCAACCACATTTGTCCAGGAGTTAGGTTTTTAGTTGACAATAAATCAATCTGTGATTTCCAAATAGCTGAAGGTAATCCCCGACCTAATGAGTAAGTTGGATCGAATGAGATTGTATTATTAGTATAAATAATTTCATCATAGTTAACATCCTCACCTACATACTCTAAAATAATAGTGTTATTTTTTATTGGAACAGTTGTAGTCAGTGACCAACCAATTTTATCTGAAATCTTATGTACAACTAATACATCTTCAGGATTATCTATGGTGCCAAAAGCAGAAAAACTAGGATCTAAACCTAACCTATTACATGATTGCACAGAATCATTGAGCGAACTAAACATATATCCAAACCCAAATTTGAGTTTTATTTCTTCAGCTGTTAAGCGATCAAAAACCATTCCTGGCTGAGCTTTTTCATTACAAAACAATAGTGTCTGCTGTTCTTGGTTCGTGTTCATACTTTGACCATTATAAATTTTACGATAATATTAAAATATATTAATATATAATTAAATAAATGTCAAGCCAATAGCGTGTTATGCCTCAACTATATATGTGAAGTCGGCACCAACCTTATTTTACTCTTTTTACATTGTTTAATTTTATAAATTGTTGCTTGATTGTGTGCAAAATGTTTAAATTGAATGATCTGGGATAAATCCTTGTAACTAAATAATATAAAAAATATTTAGAAAAATATGGTAATACTTGTTGAGTTTTAGTGTATTTCCACCATGTAGAAATACATCTGTTATAAATTAGATGCTTGAAATTATTAAGTCTTTTAGCATTATCAGTAACAAAATAATAGTAAGCTGAAAATCGATCATGATATTGCTGATCAGAGTTTTTTGCTAAACGCTTATATTCTTCTGTGCCTTCTTCTGGGATAATGCCTACCACTGCTGTCTTTAAATCAATGAATTTATTGGCATTAATCGCCAATCTTAAGGGCAAAGATTCGTCTTGGATAAATATCCTTTCGTCACAACCTTTTGCTTTTTGGAAGAGTTCAGTTTTTACCAAAGCAGCCATATTTACAAGTTTTCTATTAGTTAAAATATATTTAAGGGGTTCATTAGAAACTATATAATTAATGTTTTTCACATTAGGAGCATCTATAGTAGATTTTAATTTTTGCCTTTTGCCATAAATAAACTCAGCCTGATATTTATTGATTAGTTCTAACATAATTTCTGCAGCATTATTAAAAATTAGATCATCACCATCGATAAGTAATAAAAAATTACCCTTAGCTTTCTGTGCACCTTGGTTTAGTCTTATACTAGGCCCACAGTTAATATTATTTTTTATAATAGTAACGTTCTTTAGATGTTTGGTTAGGTTTTTGATTATTTGAATAGAATTATCTGTAGAAGCATCATCTACAAAAATATATTCCATTTTATGGCTAATAGTTTGGTTGATCAGTGATTTTATTACATAGGGTAAAAACTTAGATTTGTTATAAACTGTAACAACTACGCTAATTTCTTTGAGCATAAGTTTATGACTTATAACTTTTTATCAATTTATAACTTTTTTTATACCATGAACTTTCAGGATAATTATAACCTAAAACTGCAGCATTTTGTTGAGCTTCATTAATCAAACCTAAAAATATATATGCTTCAGTTAAGCGATACAAAGCTTCTTGGATATGGGTAGTAGTTGAGTAATTATTTACCACTACTTTAAAACGATTAATAGCTGAAATCAATTCACCTGAATGTAAATAGAATCGTCCAATAATCATTTCTTGTGCAGCCAGATGATCATTAACTAAATCGAGTTTTATCTTACTATCTTTAGCGTATGATGTATCAGGAAAACGTGCAATAAGCTCTTCTAGCGCAGATTTAGCCTCAAAAGTCATAGTTTGATCACGTACAGGAGGGTCGATTTGTTCATAATAAGATAATGCTCTTAAATAATATACATATGGTATATCTGTACTTGCAGGAAATATTTTAATATAATTATCAACTGCTGGTATTACATTATCATAATCGCCCATGGCGTAATAAGAATAAATTTCCATAATATGTGCTTTTGATGCTAGATCATGGTAAGGAAACTCATAAGCTACTTTCGTAAAAAGATCTGCAGCAGATTTGTAATTGTGAGCACGTAATTCTCCTAAACCTGCTTCATAAAGCTGTTCAGGAGTGCGGTCATCTATAGGCTCTTCTACATTTTTTTTATGAGAACAAGCTACATTAATTAATAATAACAAACTAATTAGTATGGGCAAAAATCTTTTTAAAACTGACATAAACCTAAACAAAAATATTTAATAAACAAATTTTTCGTGCAAAGTATAGCAGTAATTAGTAAAATTTCTATGTACAAGTTACAATTAGATTAATTTATTTTTCTATACTATTACTTGATTTGTGATCTTACATCATTATTATTTTTAAATATATGATAAATAATACAACTATTGAATCAGAAAATAAAACTCATTTTATCCCTAGGGATTTGAAGGGATTCATTTGGCATTTCGTTAAAAGCCATAAATTCTTTATTATAGGATTATCTCTATTATCTCCTTGCTGGGCAATTGAAGTAACCATGCGCCAGTATATACTTAAGATGATCATTGATCGTATTACAGATATGCCTGTAACAGCTAGTATTATTTCTATATTGGCTCTCCCAACTATATTATATATAGTTTTGGAAACAAGTACCTCAATTTTATATAGAGTATTTGATTATATTATTTTGCGAGTAATGCCATTGGTACTTTCTGATATTTGGCGACAAATTTTTAATTATGTCCAGTATCATTCAGTAAAATTTTTTCAGGATAATTTTGCTGGTAATATAGCTAATAAGGTTAATGATATATCTCAAGGTGTAGAGGATATTGTACATTTCACTTTATGGATGTTTTTGCCTAATTTATTTCTCGTGCTTTTTAGCTTTTGCTTATTGTTTTCTGTTCATCATATTTTTGCTTTCATTATGTTAATATGGATAATTATATATTTTATCGTTAACTATAAATTATCTTTTCATGCAGTTATACAATCTAAAAAATTTTCTGAAAGTAAAAGTCGTTTGGTAGGATGTCTAGTGGATATGTTGACTAACATTAGCTCCATTAGGTTATTTTCTCGTTATAATTATGAGACTAAGATTTTAGGCAAGTATCTAGAAAACACGGTGCAAAAAGATCGTGAGATGCAATGGCAGCTATTGAAAATTAAAGCTATATTAAGCTTTTTAGGACTGAGTTTGTTATTAACCATGCTTGTGACTTTAATTTATGCTAAAAGTAAAGATTATGTCACAGCAGGAGATTTTGCCTTAGTATTAACTCTATCATCTTCAATAATAGAGAATATGTCTATATTATTGCAGTCAATAGTTTCTCTTACTAAAGATATAGGAAAATCTAAACAAGCTCTTGAGACTATTTTAGTACCACATGAAACTGCTGATGTTAAAAATGCAAAAACTCTTAAAGTTAAAAATGGTGAGATAGAATTTATTAATGTGACATTCCAATACAATAGAAATAATAATGTATTTGAGAATACTTCTATAACTATTAAGCCAGGAAGTAAAACAGGTCTAGTAGGTATATCTGGTTCTGGTAAGACTACATTTGTTAATTTGATATTACGTTATTTTGATATTAATGATGGAGTTATCCTTATTGATGGCCAAAATATTGCTAATGTAACTCAATCTTCCCTACGTTCTCAAATATCTGTAGTACCTCAAGATCCTTCCTTATTCCATCGTACTGTTCTCGATAATATTAGTTATGGTAAGGATAATGCTACAAAACGAGAAATAATTAATGCTTCGATGTTAGCTCACTGTCATGATTTTATTAAAAAATTACCTCATGGTTATATGACAATAGTAGGAGATAGAGGCGCAAAATTATCTGGTGGTCAAAGGCAGCGTATTGCAATAGCCAGAGCATTCTTAGAAAACGCCAAAATATTAATTTTAGATGAGGCAACTAGTGCTTTAGATTCAATTACAGAAAAGAAAATACAGAAAGCTTTAGATAAATTGATGAAAGATAAAACAACTTTAATTATTGCTCATAGGTTATCCACATTAGTAAATATGGAAAGAATTTTAGTGTTTAGGAGAGGCCATATTATAGAGGATGGATCTCATATAGAACTATTAGCTAAAAATGGTTATTATGCTAGATTGTGGAAAATGCAAACTAATGGATTGCTACCAGATCAAGAATTAAGTGAAGAATATGATTAATTTACTAATTATAAACTAAGAGGTTTAAATGCTAAAAAAAATAGCACTATTTAATATATTTATATTTTATACAATTTCTGCTTTGGCAAATGAGCTAGTTATTTCAGGAGGTAAATTTGATATCCAGAGACATCCTTCAAATAAATATGAAATAGGGTTGGAACATCGGTGGGAGGAAAAAATTTGGAAGATTAAGCCTTTGGTTGGCGCTTTTGTTAATAACAAAAGTGGAGGGTTTATATATGCAGGTATTGGTGTAGATTTCATTTTATACAAAAATTTATTTGCAGGAATTAATATTGCTCCAGGTTATTATCATAAGGGGAACGGCAAGAATTTAGGTGGGCCTTTCGAAATTAAATCACAATTTGAATTAGGTTGGGCATTTACTAATAATTACAAAATCAGTGCAGCTATTTATCACATGTCTAATGCAGGTATATATAAAAACAACCCTGGCCTTGAAAGTGTTGTCTTACAGCTATTTATACCAATTTAATTATAAATTTATATTGTAATATTTACTGTAGATAATGCTCCTAAGATTAATAATCCAATATAAACATTTGCTTTAAATCTCCTTAAGCAATTTTGTGGATTGTTAACCTGTAAAGTACTTATTTGCCATAATATTAGTATGGTAGGAAATAGGAGAAATAAATAAGCAAAGAAGCTGCTTTGTTTTAAGCTTAGACTAATTATTATAAAAATAATCATCAAGCTATAGAGCAAAAAAATTATAGTTTTTGGATATTTTTTTATGGCAATGGCTGAAGATTTGACACCAATTTTTAAATCGTCAGTGATATCTTGATAGCCATAAATTGTATCATAACCTAAAGTCCAAAAAATCCCTGCTATATATAATGTAATTGCTGGTAAATCAACTTTACCTGCAATCTGGCTATAACCAATTAATACACCAATATTGAAGGTAAATCCTAAGAATAATTGCGGCCAATAGGTTATTCTTTTCATAAATGGATAAATAACTACTAGGATCATGGATGTTAAAGCAATAAGTATAGGAAGTTTGTGCAAGGATAATAAAATTACGGCACCAGATAGTAATAAAAGTAATAGTAAGATAAGAGCTTCTTTTAATTTTATGGTTTTTCTAGCTAAAGGACGATCTTTAGTTCTGATAACTTTTTTATCAATGTCTCTATCAATTATATCATTGATAATGCAACCAGCACTGCGCATAATCACACTACCTATTATGAATAAAATTACTAGTTTTATATTTCGGATTCCACCAGCTAATGCCGTCCCCCATAAGCATGGCCACAAAAGCAGAAAAATACCTGTAGGTTGGTGAATTCTTATTAATTTTATATATTCAAAAAATTTTATTAAATGCATTTTTAACCATTTCTTTGATAGTTTTATTATCTAACTGTAGCTGATTAGAGGTTTTTTCCCAATTATTCTTAAAGACCATTAAATTTTCCATTTTTTGAGAAATAAATACCTGGAATTACTATAAAGGCTTGATTAAAATCACAGAAAACAATAAAAGAATAGAGTTACATAAGTATTAATTGAGAAAAAATTACAATGAATAATTTTCCGAGTCAATATAATCCATTAGCTATAGAGCAAAAATGGAAAAAATTTTGGCAAGAACATGATGTGTATAAATGGGATGAAAATGTTGCTAAAGAAGATTCCTTTGTGATTGATACTCCTCCGCCAACAGTTTCTGGTTCTTTACATATGGGGCACGTTTTTAGCTATAGCCAAGCTGATTTTGTAGCACGTTATCAACGTATGAAAGGTAAAAATGTTTTTTATCCAATGGGTTTTGATGACAATGGTTTGCCTACAGAAAGGTTGGTAGAGAAAGTGAAAAAAGTGCGTGCAGTGCATATGGAACGAAGAGAGTTCCAGAAGCTATGTTATGAGGTTGTAGAAGAAGCAGAGGAAGAGTTTTATAATTTATTTAATAGCATTGCTTTAAGTATCGATTGGTCACAAAAATATCAAACAATTAGTCCAGAATCGACTAAAATTTCTCAACTATCTTTTTTAGATCTTTTCGCAAAAAATCATGTTTATCGTAAATTGCAACCTACTTTATGGGATCCAATTGATCGAACAGCTTTGGCACAAGCAGATGTAGTAGATAGCGAAATTGCTGGCAAAATGTATAATATTGCTTTTGCAACTGAAGAAGGTGAGCAGTTAGTAATTGCTACTACTCGACCTGAACTACTTGGAGCATGTGTTGCTATTTTCTTTAATGAAGAAGACTTAAGATACCAACACTTAACTAATAAATATGCAGTTAGCCCAATTTTTGGAGTTAAAGTACCAATTATCTCTGATAAAACAGTTGATATGGAAAAGGGTACAGGGCTAGTTATGTGTTGTACGTTTGGCGATATTACAGACGTAGATTGGTGGCGTAAGCATAATTTACCTACTAGAATTATTCTTGATCAAGCAGGAAAATTATCTCTTAAAGATAAATTTAATGATGAGAATTTTAGCTTTAAGGATACTGCCTTACTTAATAGGACCTTATATGAATTAGATGGTTTAAAGGCGAATGATGCGCGTGAAAAAATCATAGAGATTTTACGTAATGAAAATTTAGTATTGACTGAACAGGAAGTTATAAAAAATGTGAAATGTGCTGAGCGTTCTGGTAGCCCTCTAGAAATTTTAGTTACTCCTCAATGGTTCATAAAGATTTTAGATAAGAAACAACAGTTTTTAGAAAAATCTGCAGAATGCAATTGGTTTCCAAAGTATATGAAGGTCAGGCTAGATAATTGGATTGAAGGTTTAAGCTGGGATTGGTGCATAAGTAGACAAAGATTTTTCGGTGTGCCGATTCCAGTATGGTATTCAAAACGCTTAGGTGAAGAAGGTAAAGTAATTGTTCCACGTCAACAAGATTTACCTGTTGATCCGTTAGTTGATCTTCCTCATGGTTATAGCAAGGATGAAGTTACAGGGGATAGTGATGTTATGGATACCTGGGCAACAAGCTCAGTTACACCACAAATAAATAGCCATGCTATCAATAAGGATTATGCTATTGATTTGAAGCGTCATCATAAATTATTTCCAGCTGATTTACGCCCACAAGCTCATGAAATTATAAGAACTTGGACCTTTTATACAATTGTAAAAGCATGTTTACACGAAAATAGTATACCTTGGAAAAACTTAATGATGAGTGGCTGGTGTTTAGCTGCGGATAAAACTAAAATGTCTAAATCTAAAGGTAATGTAGTAACCCCTATCAATCTAATTGAAGAAAAGGGAGCTGATATTGTTAGATATTGGGCTTCTACTTCCAAGTTAGGTGCGGATATAGCTTATTCTGAAGAGGTTTTTAAAATTGGTAAGAAGTTAGTAACTAAAATATGGAATGCTTCTAAGTTCGTAGCTCAACATATTTATGATTTGGATTTTGAAAAATTAGATATTAACCAAATTACTCATACATCAGATTTATGGATTCTTTCTAAATTACAGCAAGCAGTGAAGAAAGCAACTAAGGAATTTGAAGAATTTGAATATTGTAATGCAAGAGTAGCGATAGAAGATTTTTTCTGGAAGGATTTTTGTGATAACTACCTAGAAATTGTTAAAGTAAGGATATATAATGAAGAAAAATTAGATCTTAAAGGCCAGGAAAGTGCTAAAACCACTGTTGCTTTTATGTTGGAAATAATTTTACGTTTATTTGCGCCTTTTATTCCTTACGTAACCGAAGAATTATACTCTATAATTTTTGGTGAAAAACATGGTTCCATACATAAAAAAAATACTTGGCCAAGTTATTCACTTATTCCTTACGACGACAACTACGAGCAGGTGGGGAATGATATAGTAGAAATTTTAGACGTTGTCAGAAGAGTAAAAGCTGAAAAACAATTATCCTTAAAGGTACCTATTGAGAAAATAGTTATTAAGTCTTTAGCTGATAAAAATATTATTGATTTGCCAGAAGTAATTAATGATTTGAAAAATGTTACTAATGCAAAGCATATTGAATTTATTAAGGATGAGGATTATGTTTTAGATTTAACAACACAAAATAATAAGTATAATTTACAAATATATTTTAATCTTAGCGAGTAGTTATATGAAACAATATTTTAGCAACTTTATTACTGTTACTGCCTTAGTTATGTCGCTATTTCTATTAAATGGTTGTCTGCCAGCAGTTATGGGTGGTGCAGCAGCTGGAGGCAAGGTGGTTGCGCAAGATAAAACATTTGGTGAGTCCGTAAGTGATTCAACAATATGGACTAAGATTCGTGCTGGCTTAATTAGAGATAATTTAAATAGCTTAGTTGGTTCAGTAAACGTTACTGTTCATCAGGGAAGAGTGTTATTAACAGGACATGTGCCAACTAGTGATAATATGTTGAAGATTATTCGTATATGTTGGGATCAGGACGGGGTAAAAGAAGTAATTAATGAACTGAAAATTGATGATCGCGATAAAAAAGACTTTGCTGGGTATGCTAAGGATTCTTGGATTACAGCTCGTATAAAAAGTAAAATGGTGGTTACTAAAAATGTGAAATCAGCTAATTACACTGTTGAAACTATAGACGGGATTGTTTATTTGCTTGGTATAGCTAGGACTCAAGAAGAGCTTGATACTGTAACAGATATTGCTGCTACAGTAAGTGGAGTTGAAAAAGTAGTGTCTTATGTAAAAGTGCAAGGCGATCTTGATAGTAGAGTTGAAAAAACTAAAGGCAGTGGTATGAATGAAGCTACTAATGAGGATTATAAAGATGATTATGTGGCGATGCCTGCATCAGAACCAGCTATGAAACTAGAAACTCAAAATAATGTAATGCCTAATGAACCAGGTAATGCTCCTAAAGCAGAAAATTGGCAACAAGAAGAAGAATTTGATGATACTTTCTAAATTCGAATAGGAGCGTAGTAGTGATTAAAGTTGCAGTTCAGATGGATCCAATACATTCTCTGAATTTTGAAACAGACTCTACTATTGCATTAATTAAAGAAGCTCAAAGACGTAATTTTGAAATATACTATTATATTCCAGCACAAATATTTTTATCTTCAGGTAAGGTTTTTGCTAAATGCCAAACAGTCAGTATTAACAGTAATGAGTATAAATTAGGAGAAGTAACCACTATTAACTTAGAAAATTTTGACGTAATATTAATGCGCCAAGACCCCCCTTTTGATATGAATTATATTACTTCTACATATTTATTAGAAAAGCTGCAACATCCTATTATAGTAAATAACCCTACTGAAGTAAGAAATTTACCAGAAAAATTATTTATTTGTAATTATCCTGAATTTACACCTTCTACTGTTATTACTCAGGATTTTGCAATCGCAAAAGAATTTTTATCACAGCATGCACAAGTTGTGATTAAGCCTTTATATGCCTTTGGAGGGGAAGATATCTCATTGATTACTAATGAAAATCAAATGAAAAGGGAGTTTGATCATCTTATAAAGAAGTATAATGCAGCTGTAATAGTCCAAAAATTTCTACCAGAAGTAAAAGTAGGAGATAAAAGAATAATTTTAATTAATGGCAATATTGCTGGAGCAGTGAATCGTATTCCGGCTTCTGGTAGTATTAAAGCAAATTTAGCAGCTGGTGGTATTGCAGTTGCAACTGAGATTACTGCATATGAACATGAAATGTGCCAAATAATTGGTCAAGAGCTGGTTAAACGTGGGATTGTTATTGCGGGCTTAGATATAATAGGGAAATATGTTACGGAAGTTAATGTTACTTGCCCAACCACCTTCAATGCAATTAATAATATTTATGGTTTGCGGGATAAAGAACGAATAGAAGCATTAGTCTGGGATAGTATTTTGAACAATTTATACAATTCCCTCGCCACCGGGACCGCGAAATTCTAAACCTACTGTATCTGCATAAGACGTTCCCCTAGAAGCTTGTGCTGCCCCTAGAGCAGCTAGAGCATGACCTGGGATAGGTGTATGACAACACGGCTTTGATGGTTCAACTGCTCTTACAGCAGTTGGTTTGTGGTATTGTTCTAATGTTTCAAATGCAGCACGTTCCATTCTACACATTATATTACTGCTAAATGACCAAGTAACTAAATAACCTAATGCAAAAGCTAAAGGTCTATTAGCAGTTACATAACTATTGAAGAAACTTATACAAAATGTTTGTAATGCACAGCACATCCAACCATTTAAAAAGCCAACTATTTTTGCAGCATTTGGATAATTATCAACAAGTTTTTTTTGCCATTCGCAGTTATCATATCCCTGGATAAACATACCGACAATTCCGCCCCAGAAATGGCTACCTATAATTGGCATGTTAGGGGTTGATTTTAAAGCTTTTAAAATATTAACCCAAGTTCCAAAAAGAAAATAATTACTATACCAATCTCTACCTTTTGCTGTTCTTTCTCTTAATAATAAGTTTATGCCCTTTCCTAACCAATCTAGGGCAAATCCTAAACCTATGGCGTCTCTAACATATGACAATTTTTGTAAAGCAGTATTATGAAGAATTTTAGGGGTATAAAATAATGTAGAAAAAGGATGAGTTTTAAAGTTATGTTGCCAATCTTTCCACTTGCTATTCAAGTGAAAAGTGTCGTGATGTCTTTCATCAAGCAAGTATCTTTTTGTAAGTGCTGAAGCTGATAATTGAGGCGTTGAACTTGATACAGAAGTTGGTAACATAATTTTAAATATTTTGCCTAAATTAATTAATAAATTATACATTAATAACTTATTGATCAAAGTCAATATTAAAAATGAAAAATTGCTGATAGTTCTAAGTGTTTAGTCCAGTAAAATTGATCTATAGGAGTAAGTTCCATAAGTTTGTAACCATGAGCTATCAGTAATTTAGCATCGCGGATAAAGCTATCTACATTGCATGAGACTAGCATAATTGTTTTTATCTTACTTTTCGCTAATTCTTTAATTTGTGGAGAAGCGCCATTACGTGGTGGATCAATTATTGCTAGATCAAAGTTAGTTAAATTCTCAGTTTTAATTGGATAACGATAAAGATCTTGAGTGGTTGCTTGTTTATTTTTTAAATTATATTTTTTTATAGCTTTATTAATTGCATTAATCGATTTTTCTTCCCCTTCAACGGCATGAACTTGGATTTTATCATCGAAAATTAATGAAAAAGTGCCACAACCTGCATATAAATCAACAACCTTTTTAATATGATTTTTGACTACTAGATTTAAAATTTGTTGTTGAATTAATTGTTCACACTCTTTGGTTGCTTGTAAAAAACAACCTACAGGTAATTCAACTAAGATATTATTAATATTTGATGTTACTGGTTTTGCAGTAAATATATCTACAATTTTTTGGTGCATCTGCCAGCTAATTCTGGCTATATTATGTTGGTTAGCAAACTCTACTAATTTTTCTAAACATTCCATATTAGGTAAATATTCGGCATTAATTAATAAGTCTAATCCAGTATGACTATTTAAAATATAGATATTATTTAGTAATTGTGGTTTGGCTAAGCTAGCCAAGCATTTTCTTAATGGTTGAAGTAGGTTAAAAATTGTGGGCTCTAAAATTAAGCACTCTTTCATATCAACTACCTGATGACTTTTCTTCTTATAAAAACCAAGTTCAATCTTCCCCTTATGGTAATTAATTTGGACGGTGCATCTACGCCTTTTGTAAGGGCCAACTATAAAAAGTGGATTTAGGATTGTAGGTGCAATATTTGCTTTAGCTAACTTTTCTAAGAAGCTATCAAATTTATATTGAGAATATTGAATTTCATCTAGATGTTGTAGTTCACATCCTCCGCAATCAAGGTAATGTTGACACAGTTTTATCATGTATTTAGCAATACATCTTGCATGGAATAGAAGCCTGCTGGCTGATTTACAATCCAGTTGCACGCTTTGAGAGCGCCGTTTACGAAAATATTGCGATTTAATGCTTGATGGGCAATAGTAATTACTTCAGCATCTGAAACAAACATTATGTCATGTTCGCCTATTATATTTCCAGCTCTAATAGAAGAAATGCCAATTTTTTCTTTGGGACGTGGGCCTGTGTGCCCAACCCTAGAATAAATTATACTTTTATCGAAATCTAAACCTTTAGCATCAGTGATTGATTTTGCTAACATTAATGCTGTACCTGATGGGGCATCAACTTTGTTTCTATGGTGTTTTTCTATAATTTCAACATCAAAGCTCTGATCTAAAGTTTTAGCGGTTTTATTGAGTAACATTTGAATCAAGTTTATACCTATACTCATATTGCCAGAATATACTATAGGTATGATTTTAGCATAATTTTCTAAGAGTTTTATTTCGTTATTAGTGAGCCCTGTAGTTCCAGAGACTACTGGTACTTTGTGTTTAGTGGCTGCTTCTATAATTTGACAAGTGAGTTTTGGAGAAGAAAAATCAATTATAATTTCAGCTGATTCGCAGAATTTTTCTGCTTGTTCAGTTATAATAGTATAGTCTGGAAGTCCTATTTCACTTGTAAGATGGTTAACATCTCTAACCAAAACAGTGCTTAATCTAAAATCAGGTGATTGTTTAATAGCTAAAATTAGAGCTTGGCCCATTTTGCCATTTGCTGCTGTTATGCCTAATTTCATTTTTTCTCCTTTGCTTCCTTTATCAAGCTTTATTAATACAACATTTATCAGTGATTTCTTAATAATAAACGAATTATATCTTGCTGCTAGTATATTTTTTTTCTAAGCTAAGTTTAGTTACTTGGGAAGAGATATTGATAATTTTAAAACATTAGTGTATATAGATGTCTTACAATTTATAAATTTAATTATATAATGCTAAAATCAATGGAAAAGTCACATAATAAATCAGCGAAAAATAAGAAGATTACTCGGCGTGATTTTATTGTATTAACCGCAAGTGCTATGGCGGCAGTTGGTGGTGCATCATGTGTATGGCCTATTATTGATTCAATGAATCCTTCTGCAGATGTATTAGCTTTAGCTTCAATTGAAGTAGATTTAGACCCAATACCGGTTGGTCAGACAATTAAAGTCATGTGGCGTGGTAAGCCAGTTTTTGTACGTCATCGTACGCCAGAGGATATTGCTGAAGCTGAAGCTGTAGATTGGCAAAAATTGCGAGACCCGCAACCTGATTCAGCTCGAGTTAAACCAGGACATGTGCAATGGTTAATTATGATAGGAGTATGTACTCATTTAGGTTGTATACCAATTGACGATACTGGAAATTACCATGGCTGGTTCTGTCCATGTCATGGATCAATTTATGATACTTCTGGTAGAATTAGACAAGGCCCAGCTCCATTGAATTTAATAGTGCCTAACTATGAATTCATTACTGATAATAAAATTAAGATAGGTTAATAGGAATATTTATGAGTAGAACTCAAAAAATTATTGATTGGATTGAATATAGGTTACCTATCTTTAGTTTTATAAAACACGTGGGAGAATATAGAACTCCTCGTAACTTAAGTTATTTGTGGAATATGGGTTCTATAGCAGGGATAGGTCTGGTAATTCAAATTATTACTGGTTTATTTTTGGCTATGCATTATTCTCCAGATCCAGCGACTGCTTTTGATAGTGTAGAAAACATTATGCGCAATGTGAATTACGGATGGTTAATTCGCTATATTCATGCCGTAGGAGCTTCAATGTTCTTTTTCGCGATATATGTTCATATTGCCCGTAATTTATATTATGGTTCTTATAAATCTCCGCGTGAGTTAGTTTGGTTTTTAGGTTTATTTATTTTTTTAGCTGTGATGGCTACAGCTTTTATGGGATATGTCCTTCCTTGGGGACAAATGAGTTTTTGGGGCGCAACAGTTATTACCAGTTTATTCTCTGCAATACCAGTTTTTGGTGAGAGCATAGTAGAATGGCTTTGGGGAGGATTTGCAGTAGGAGGACCGACTTTAAATAGATTTTTTGTGTTACATTACTTGTTACCTTTTATCATTGTTTTTATCGTGATATTGCATATAACCGCCTTACATATTCATGGCTCTAATAACCCGACTGGGGTGGAAGTAAAATCAAAATCTGATACAATTCCATTTCATCCTTACTATACAATCAAAGATTTTCTAGGGTTAGGAGCATTTGGTTTATTATTTGCTTATTTTGTATTTTACCAACCAAATTATTTAGGCCACCCAGATAATTATATACCAGCTAATCCTATGGTAACTCCTGAACATATAGTGCCAGAGTGGTATTTCTTGCCTTTTTATGCAATTTTAAGATCTATACCTAATAAACTTGGCGGAGTAATTGCCATGTTTGGTGCAATTTTTGTATTGTTTTTGTTACCATGGTTAGATACTAGTAAAGTGCGTAGTGGAGCATACCGACCAAAATTTAAAATTTTTTATTGGATATTTATTTTTGATGTAATAGTGCTTGGCTTTATTGGTGGCAATCCACCCGAAGGCATTTATATAACTATAGGTATGATAGCAACCTTTTATTATTTCTTACATTTCTTGGTTATATTACCGATTTTAGGTAAATATGAAAAAACCTTACCTTTACCAAAATCTATTAGTGATGCGATATGATAAGTTTAATTCGTAATTCTGTATTAATGATAATTTTAATAGTCAGTATACTTGATATAAGTATTGCAGCTGTACAAGAGAAACCTAAGCAAGAGAATTGGTCTTTTGATGGAATTTTTGGCCATTTTGATCAACGGGCAATTCAAAGAGGTTATCAAGTATATAAAGAAGTATGCTCAGCTTGCCATTCTTTAAGTTTATTATATTACCGTAATTTAGAAGAAATAGGTTTTAGTAAGGAAGAGGTAGCTGCAGTTGCTGCTGAAGCACAAGTTACAGATGGTCCTAATGATAAAGGAGAAATGTTTCAACGGCCTGGTAAGCCTTATGATAAATTCGTGTCTCCTTATCCAAATGAAGAAGCTTCAAGAGCAGCAAATGGTGGAGCTTATCCTCCAGATTTATCTTTAATTATAAAAGCTAGACCTGACGGCGCTAATTATATTCATGCACTGCTTAATGGTTATGGACAATCTGTACCAGCAGGTATCACAATGAATGATACTTTATATTATAACCCATATTTTCCTGGTATGCAGATCGCAATGCCGCAACCATTGTTTGATAATGCGGTAGCTTATCAAGATGGTACAGTGGCAACGATAGAGCAAATGTCTAGTGATGTGGTCAATTTCTTGCAATGGGCAGCTGAACCAGAAATGGAAAAACGTAAATCTATGGGCTTTAAAGCCATAATATATTTATTTATTATGACAATCATATTCTATGTAGCTAAATCTCGTATTTGGTCTAAAGTAGAAAAGATGAAATAATATGTTCGGTATTTCATTACCAGAATTATTTATCATCGCTTGTGTGGTTCTTGTTCTGGTAAAACCTAGTGATTTACCTATCATTGCCAAATATTATAAAATAATTTTTACTAAACTTACCTCTTTAAAGAAAGAAGCTCAAAAACTTTATAATTCAGTGCATAAAGCAATTTTAGGAGAAGAGGAAGATAATGAAGAAGAAAAGAAATTTATCCGTGGTCAGGACGGAAAATTGTACGAGGCTTTTGATATTAAAGACTTAAAAATTCCAAGATCTCAAAAGTCTCCAAAGAAAAAAATACAAGCCTCTAGTGCTCGTAAGAATAAAAAGTAAAAATTTTACTTTTCTAATTCTCCCTGCCATACAGCTAATCCGCCTTTTAGATGCGCCACATGAAAACCATGAGTTTTTAAAAATTTAGCTGCAGTTAAGCTACGTACTCCGTGTTGGCAATATACTATGTAGAATTTATTTTTATCTAGTTGATAATTGTTAGATAGTAATTGTTGTAGGGGAATGTGGAGAGCGTTTTTAACATGCCCTGATTGCCATTCATGTGGCTCACGAACATCGATAATACAGCTATTATTGATAAGCGGAATGTCTTTTTCATAAATACCTATAATTTCTTCGTTTAGAGTATCAATTAATGAAGATAAATTAGATAAATGTATTAGTTTTGATCTTTCCGCACTAATAATGCTTTGAATTTTAAACAAACTATCTTCTATTTTATCGTTTACTATTAGGTAGTCGTAAAAAATATATTTGGAAATTTCAGATTTAGCTTCTTTTAATCTCCTTTGAATAACTTCTTCGCTCTCTGATCCTCTTTTGCGTAACCTTTGTTCTAGTATTTCTATTGAAGGAGGTAAGATAAAAATACTAACTATTTTAGATGGCTTGTATTCCATTAATTTTAGCGCCCCTTGCCAATCAATGCTATATAGCATATCAAAACCTGCATCAAGAGATTCATTAGTTTGTTTTTTAGGTATGCCGTAATAATTACCAAATACCTCTGCATGTTCTAAAAGCATATCTTTTTGTAGTAATTCATCATATTCATCTTTACTAATAAAAAAATAATCTTTGCCATTAATTTCACCTGGGCGCATAGGTCTGGTCGTTACGGAAATAGACAATTTAACTTGAGGATCGGAATTGATAATCGCTTTAGATAAGGTAGTTTTGCCTGCACCTGAGGGGGAGGATAAAATAATCATTAAAGTAGTTGATTTGAGCATGATTTATATATCTAATTATTCTTGTAATTGTTAGAAAGTTCTTTTAATGTTTTAACGGATTTTTAGTTTTAATGCCAGTAGTTAATGTCAATGTACCAAAACAAAGCTATTAAAATATGGTTATTACTTTGTGCAGTAACAGTTCTATTCATGATTATTCTAGGGGGCTATACTCGTCTTAGCAATGCAGGATTATCAATCGTTGAATGGAAGCCAGTTACCGGGGTAATTTATCCATTTAATGAATCAATGTGGATTGATGAATTTACTAAATATAAATCCTCTCCTGAATATAAATACAAAAATTTCAATTTTAGTTTAGAAGAATTTAAGCAAATTTACTTTATTGAATATAGTCATCGGTTACTTGGTAGGGTAATTGGTATTATTTTTATTATCCCATTTTTTTATTTTCTTTTTGCTAAAAATCTTTCTAATAATCTTATCAGGAACTTGATTGTCGTTTTCATTTTAGGGGCGGTACAAGGAGCAGTTGGTTGGTATATGGTTAAAAGTGGTTTGTCAACAATACCTGAAGTAAGTCAATATAGATTAGCTTTACATTTATTGATGGCTTTATTAATTTATGGGTTATTAATGTGGAATTTCTTTTCTTTACTAGATATAAGAATATCTTATTATAAATCCGCTTCTTCATTATTTTTTGGTTTAATTATATTTATTTTAATTATAATGCAAATAGCGACTGGAGCTCTAATGGCTGGCTTAGATGCGGGATTAACTTATAATACTTATCCATTGATGGATGGTAAACTGGTTCCAGATGGTATGTTCATAATACGGCCCTGGTATTTAAATATTTTTGAAAACATTACTACTGTCCAATTTATTCATCGAACTCTTGCTGTTATAATATTGCTCTTTATGGTTTTATATAGCGTGTCTATGTTACCTTTAGTTCAAGAGAAGAAGATGAAAATTGCTCTTTATGGGTTATTATTTTTCACACTGCTTCAATTTAGCTTAGGAGTATTAACTTTACTTCATTTGGTACCAGTTTATTTAGCCCTTTTACATCAATTAGTTGCAATATTATTATTTACAAATTTACTTTTTGTTTTAAATTTGTTAACCTACAGAAATTAATCAATTAATAAATCAGATTTATAAACTAGCATCTTTCTAAAATATTAAATGGATTACAACCAAATTTTTTCAAACTTTATTAATGAGATCAAATCAGAAGGGCGTTATAGATCTTTTCTAGATCTAGGACGATGTGCTGGTAAATTTCCAATAGCATTTGATTATAGTCGTAATAAATCCATTATTTTATGGTGCATTAATGACTACCTAGGTATGGGTCAGCATCCTAAAGTTTTACAAGCTTTTATAGAAACAGCAGAGACAATGGGAGTTGGAGCCGGAGGGACCCGCAATATTGGTGGCAATAATCATCCTATAGTTTTGTTGGAAGAAGAGTTGGCAGATTTACATAATAAAGAATCAGGTTTGGTTTTTACCTCCGGTTACGTAGCTAATGAAGCCACTTTATCAGCCCTTGCAAAGATACTACCTAATTGTATATTTTTCTCTGATGAAGGTAATCATGCTTCTATCATTGCAGGTGTTAGACATAGCAAAGCTGAAAAACATATTTTTAAACATAATAATTCTGAGCATCTAAGATCATTAATTTCACAAGTAGATATTAATCGTCCTAAAGTGATTATTTTCGAATCAGCATATTCTATGGATGGGTTGAGTTCTCCTATGGAGGAATTCTGCGATATTGCTGATGAATTTAATGCTTTAACATACATAGACGAGGTTCATACAGTTGGTCTATATGGTAAAAGAGGAGCTGGGCTTGCTCAAAAAGCAGGTGTAGATGAGAGAATAGATATTATACAAGGTACTTTAGGTAAAGCTTTTGGAGTTATGGGCGGTTATATTACAGGTAAAAGAAATATTATTGATGCAATTCGTAGTACTGCTTCCGGTTTTATTTTTACAACTGCATTACCTCCAGCTATTGCAGAAGCTGCAAGAGTCAGTGTTCAGCATTTAAAATCACAAGATAGCGAAAGGTTAGAACATGCTAAAAAAGTACGTCTAACTAAACAACTATTAAAACAAAGAAAGATTAATATCATTGAAAATGATACTCATATTATTCCAATCCTGATTAATGATCCTATTCGTGCAAAACAAGCTTCTGAAATGCTTTTAAAAGATTTTAATATATACTTACAACATATTAATTATCCGACAGTACCAAAAGGAACTGAAAGATTACGTATTACTCCTACCCCAATGCACACTGAACAAATGATTGTTGAATTTGTTGATGCATTAAAGATAGTTCTGTCTCGGCTGAAAGTTGAAGAAGCTGCAGCATAATAAATTAATCTGCTTCTCTACCAGCGCCCGTTGCTCTTGTAGCATGAGGCACATGAGAACGTTTAGCATGAGTTGCATCCCCATGCGCAGTAGCATGTTTTGCTAAACTTGTTGCATGTTGCCTTGCAGTAGTGCGTAAATCTCCTGGTTCTGGTAGTCTTGATTCAGGTTCTGCATGCCTAACTCCTTTTTTTCTAAGTCCTGCAGCCACGTGTTCATGGCCTTCCAGAGTAGCTGCATGTTGAGGAGCTTTAGCATGATGAACTTCATGCGCTTTAACATGTTCTGTAGGAGCTATAGAAGGAGCTGGTTTCTCTGGTTCTGTTGGAATAGTATGGCTTTTGCTTGACATATAATATCTGGCTGCTCCTGCGATAAAAGCACCTGCAAATGATGCAAAGCTAATTACAAGCGGAGATATGGTGCCTGCAGCTAGTACGCCACCAGCTACACCAAAAGTTGAAACTGTTATAAGTACAACTGCAATTACTACTGCAGCAATAGCAGCATATTTAAGGCTAGTATGTAATTTAGTGTTAAATGAAGTTTTTATAGCAGTTTCTAATGCTTCTTCAGGAGCAACTCCTTTTTGAGTTAAATCTTCAATTAGTTGATTTGATTTTCCTATACTACTTGCAGCTGATGCTGCTATTAAAGCAGTTGCTATGCCTGTTACGCCTGGTACTGACAATGCTACTTGAGCTGCGACACTTTGTCTTCCTGCTTGCCTTAATATTTCTTCAGCGCTTTCTACTTTTGCTCCTCGTATAGTTAATCTGTCACCTACAGTTGTTGTGCTAAGAGCATCTGCAGTAGCATCCCCAGTAGTATTTATAGCTACGGCTCCGGCAAGAGCACAACTTGCAACGGCAGCAACTACAGGGGATGGAATTGGTAAACCTGCGTATGAAGCTACGGCAGTAGCCGCGGTTATGCCTGCAGCTGTATACCAAGTGCCTCTATGTAAGCCTGTGGTTTGTAATTCTCTTCTTTTTGCTGCAGCTTTCTCTGTTTTAGGTAGTGCAAATCTTGTTCCTTCTAAACGAGTAGCAATCTGTCTTTTAACAAAATTTCCTACGACCGCAGAAGCTTTTGCAACTGCAGTTTCAGAGCGTCCAGTTGTTGAGTCAGTTGTAGCGGTGATATATGCTTGGCTACCATAGGAAACGACTTGCCCTACTGCTGTGCCTACTAACGGTGCTGCTACCGTACCAAAACCAGTAGCTAATAAAGCTGCTGTAGTGCCAATTTGTAAAGCTGTTCCAATAATGCCAGCACCATCTCTTTGGTCTTGAGCTGTAATAGCAGTTTCTGCAGCTCTTTCTTTAGGTGGAGCTGCAGCTTCTTTTGCTGCAGTTAATTCTCTTTTTTTGCTGTCTAAATTTTCTTGTTGTGGGCGAGTTAAATCACAATTATATAGATCTGTTTTTAAATCAATTGAAATATTTTCTAATGTGCTAGTGCGAAAATCACAATAGCGAAAAGTTGTAGAGCAAAGATTTGTGTCTGCTAAGTTAGTACGAGCAAAAGTTACTGTCATACCGTCAAAGTTAACACCACTAAAATCTCCTTTAGATAAATCAGCTCCTGTTAAATCTACATCACCTCTTTCAGATTTAATATCGATAGTAATTTCTGTGGCTGGATCTATTCCTTCTTTCCTTTTTATATAATCTTTAAAGCTACCTATAGATGGATCTTCTCTATGATCTGCTGCGTATTTTATTAATGTTGCTGGATCGCTTATGACAAAGTGTGTTTGAGGCATATCGTTATTACCTTGTATGTTTTTGTAGATTATAATTCTACTCTATACCAATTAAATTAATAAATGGTAAACAGAATGATGAATATAAATGAAAGTGACAAAAGAGCTATAGTAAATATATTTTTTATAAATTAAGCATTAGTTGCGTCTTGAGAGTTAGTATCGTCTTGAGGTGCTTCGGCTGCAGTTGCATCATCTGCTACACCTTCTTCTTGCTCTTGTTGAGCAGCACCAAGGGCGTATACACATAAATCCTCAAAGGATACATGGTTTTTATCAGCTAATTCTTTAAGTTTAGCTATACTATCCATTACTTCTTGAGGAATAGTCCCACCTCTCTCTTTAGAGAGCCAATCTGCTTGAAAATGTAGAGGGTGGTGATTGTCTTCAGGCGAGCCAATATATATTGTGAAGGGAGCTTGTACACCATTAAAATTGCAAGGAACAGTAAACTTTTTCATAACTTAAACTATATTTAGTTGTTTGGCATTTATTATTATGATATCAAATAATAATGAACAAAATATTAATATAAGCACCTTTTATGGTATGGGCTTCTGATAACATAGAGTATAATAAAAGATATAAAAAAAATCTATTGCAAATTTGGGGTGCTTCAGTAGATAGAATTTCAATTATGGTTATTTTTACCATAATTGCTTTTAGTATTATTATGGTAATTACAGCAAGTCCTGCAGTAGCTGAACGTATAGGACTTGAGCCATTTTATTTTATGAAGCGTCAAATTGCTCATTTATTCATTGGTTTATTTTTAATAATGTTTTTTTCTTTTCTACCGGTAGTAGCTGTAAAGAGAATTGCTGTTATTGGATTCATTTTATGTCTTTTTTTCTTGGTAGCGGTATTATTATGGGGGCCAGATATTAAAGGAGCAAAACGATGGATCAGTATATTTGGTTTTTCATTACAACCATCAGAATTTGCTAAGCCATTATTTGCAGTAGTAACTGCTTGGATCTTGTCCATTAGCTTTGAAGACCCTAACTTTCCAGCTTTCAGAATTTCATTAGTAATATATTTGATATTAATGGTATTGTTAATATTACAACCTGATTTCGGTATGGCAATGACTGTGACTATGATTTGGATTAGTCAATTGTTTTTGGCTGGATTATCTATTTTTTGGATGGTTTTAGTTTCTTTTTTTGGGACGATTACCGTTTTAATTTCGTATTTTTTACTACCTCATGTAAAGCGAAGGATAGACAGCTTTTTAGATCCGGAAAACTTTGAAAACTATCAAATAAATCGCTCTTTAGAGGCCTTTAAACATGGTGGATTATATGGAACAGGGCCAGGTGAAGGTACAATTAAACAGCATTTACCAGATTCTCATACAGATTTTATTTTTTCTGTAGTAGGAGAAGAGCTAGGTTTTATCGCTTGTATATTCTTAATATTAATGTTTTCTATTTTAGTGATTAGAGGGTTATATCTCATTGCAAGCGATAATAATCAATTTAATATCTTGGCAGTATCTGGAATTTTAATTCAAATAGGAATTCAATCGGCTTTTAATATGGGTGTAACCTTGCATTTATTGCCAACAAAAGGAATGACTTTGCCTTTAATAAGTTATGGTGGGTGTTCAGTTTTTGCAATTTCCATGGCGTTAGGTATGATGCTTTCTTTTACGCGTAAAAGGTATAATATTATTACTTTACCAACTAAGAAAACGTATAGTCATTAAAATGGATAAAAACTTTAAAATAGCCGTAGTGACGGGAGGGACCGGGGGGCATATCTTTCCCGCATTAGCTGTGGCGGAAGAATTACATACCAGGCATCATGATTGTATAGTGCTAGCTGATACTAGATTTTTAAATTATAAAATGCAAGTTCCTTCCTATATGAACTATAAAATAGTACCATCTGGAAGCTCTGCTGGTAATTTATTCAATAAATTTGTTTCTATTATCAAAATTTTTTTTGGAATAATTTATTCATTAAAAATATATAGAGGATATAAACCAAATCTAGTAATAGGTTTTGGGGGGTATACTAGTTTTCCTAGTTTAATAGCTGCAAGAATTTTAAAAATACCAATTTTTATCCATGAACAAAATATAGTTATTGGCAAAGCCAATCAATTTTTAATGAAATTTGCAAATGTTATTGCATTAAGTTTTAATAACACTATTGGTGTTGATCTTAATGATAAACGTGTACAAGTGGTAGGGAACCCTGTACGGAAGGAAGTGCTAAAATACAGGAGTATTCCTTATGTAATTTTTACTGATAAGAAGCCAATTAATATTCTTATAACTGGCGGTAGTCAAGGCGCAGCAATTTTAAGCAAGGTTTTACCTAGAGCTTTTGCTCTTCTTGACGAAAAAGTGCTTAAGCGGGTTAAACTTTATCAACAATGCAGGATTGAAGATCTAGATAGAGTTAGAGAAGAATATAAAAAGTTAAAAATAAATGCGGTAATCGAGAAGTTTTTTGATAATATTCCAGCGCTAATTGCTGAAGCACATGTTGTTGTCTCTAGAGCTGGCGCTTCGATCATTTCTGAATTAATTACAATAGGTAGACCAACAATATTCATACCAATCCAACGTTCAATAGGTAATCATCAATATTTAAACGCTAAAATGCTAGTTGATAATGAAGCAGCTTGGATAATTAATGAGCCAGAATTTACAGCGAATAATTTTGCTAATTTATTACAAGAATTAATCAATAACTCTACAATGCTTATAAATGCTGCTAATAATGCCAAGGCGTTGTATGATAATGCTAGTGATAGATTAGTTGATTGTATCATAAATTTTTGTAGATATAAGCATATATGATAAAATTTATTTGCATAAAACGTAAACCAACTCCAAAATAATTAATTATGAGATTAGAAAATTTCGCACAAATGAGACTTATATTACTTTTTTTATTGTTATTTAATTTAATAGCATGTTCTGCTTTTAAATCTAGGAAATCTAATGCTCTAGATGATTTGAGAATGCCTATTGAGAATAGTAATTATATAAAAAAGCAAGAAAATGAAATAGAAGAAGCTAAGGTTAATAATGTAATTAACGAATATAGGTACAATGACAATTTTGACGATGCTTCAATTGCTGATATTACTCTAGAGGAAGTAGCACCAAATTATATGGAGCCTATGGATATAGATTATCAAGTAGGATTACATAACGAATCTGTACAAGAAGTAAAATTGCATGAAACTAAGCATAAACCATATACTGATTTATCTAAAGTTCCGGAAAGAAAAGTTTCTAGTGATAAACAAAAAGAAATGATTAAGCATAAAAAACAGGAATTAGAAAATTTAAAGAAAAAATCAAATATTTCTAAATCAAAGTTAAAACCTAAAACTCAATCTAAAAATCCTGTGCCAGTTAGTTCTACGCGTCCTAGCCAAGAAGAAATTGAAGCTAAACTTAAGCAACTACAAGCAAATAAACCAGCAAATGGAGTTAATGGGAAAAATAATACGCCTCCTCCTGCGAAAATAGATCCAAATAAAAATACCAACACCTTAGTACCGCCTACAACAAATAAAGAGACCGCTATAAGTCAAAATACTTCTCCTATTACAAGTTCTGCCCCAACTAATAAATCTGTAGTTTCATCGCCATCCGTAACATTACCTTCTATACCTAATACAGGTAATAGTGATCTATCAACTGTAACTAGCTCACCACCAGCAGTGCCGGCTAACAATACAAAACCATCTGCGCCTTCTACAGCAATTAGTAATTCGTCACCGGTAGTTAATCCTTCTACGTCTGTACAAACTAACGTGCCACCAGCAGTGCCGGCTAACAATACACAACCATCTGCACCTTCTACAGCAATTAGTAATCCGTCACCAGTAGTTAATCCTTCTGCTTCTGTTCCAGCTGTTACAAGTAGCAATCCCCCTAATACACCTACTAGTTCTACGCCTGATAATACAATGCGAAAAAAAATCAAAATTAATCAAGATCAGTCTGTTGAAGTATATGACAATAAAGTTGCTCCACCGCCTCCTCCAATGTTACCTCCACAATAATATATTAAGTTGCCAATTATAAATTGAATAAATAAAGTTATTGGTATATTAGTATATTACCAACTCAAGGAGATATTATTATGAAAAAGGATCATTTATCTATCACTTCTTTACTTGATAGAAACATTACTTTTGAAGCTGTAAGAGTCACTGAAGCAGCAGCGATAGCAGCGTATGATTTTATGGGTCGAGGGGATGAAAAAGCCGCAGATCAAGCAGCAGTGACAGCTATGCGTATAGCTCTTGGCCAAATTAATATCGATGGGACAGTAGTTATTGGTGAAGGGGAGAGAGATAAAGCTCCTATGCTATATATCGGTGAAAAAGTTGGTTCTGGTAATGGACCAAAGGTGGATATTGCTCTAGATCCATTAGAGGGCACTACTATTTGTGCAACTGGAGGTCCTAATTCTATGGCAGTTATTGCAATGAGTGAAGGGGGCGGTTTATTAAATGCGCCTGATGTTTATATGGAAAAAATAGCAATTGGGTGCCACTATAAAGAACAAATTATAGATTTAGATAATAGCCCAAAGGTTAATTTAACTAACTTAGCCAAAGTTAAGCATTGTAATATTGAAGATTTAGTGGTGATGATACTAAATCGTACTAGACATGAAGAAACAATTGCAAAAGTTAGAGAAGCTGGGGCAAGGATTTGTTTAATTAGTGATGGCGACATAGCAAGCGTTATTGCTACAGCAATCCCTGGAACTGGTATAGATATGTATATGGGTATTGGAGGGGCGCCTGAAGGTGTATTAGCAGCTGCGGCCTTATGTACTACAGGTGGTCAGATGATGGGTAGATTATTGTTTAATGATGAGGAACAAAAAGAGCGTGCAATGCGTATGGGCATAACTGATCTAAACAAAAAATACATAGTAAATGAGATGGCACGTGGCAAAGATGTGATGTTTGCTGCTACAGGAGTGACTAGTGGTTCCATGTTAGATGGAGTAAAGATAGTAAATAATGGTAGTGTTTGTACACATTCAATAGCCATGCGTTCACAAAATAAAACTATTCGACATATTAGGGCTGAACATAGGTTGTTCAAACAAGCGTAGAGTTAATGAGTGTTGATTCAATAGAAAGTAAAAAGGTTTATAAGTCTGTTAAGAATAAAAAATGGACCCAATCAACTTTTGATCCTCGATTAGCATTAACAATATATCAAAAGACAGGGCTACCTCAAATTTTTGCTGAAATGTTGTCAACTCGCAATATAGATGTTGAATATGTTTCACGTTTTCTCGATCCAAAGTTAAAAGATTTACTTCCTAATCCATTTAGTTTGTTAGATATGCGTAAGGCGGTGGAGTCTATTGCTCAAGCGATTTTGCATAATAAGAAAATAGTTATTTTTGGAGATTATGATGTTGATGGAGCCACTTCTTCTGCGTTACTCGCAAATTATTTTAAGCAAATTGGTGTAAAAGCAGACATCTATATTCCTGATAGGATTCTAGAAGGATATGGCCCAAGCACACAAGCTTTCCAAGTTCTTAAAAATCAAGGAGCGGCTTTAATCATCACTGTAGATTGTGGTACTTTATCTTATGAGCCAATAGCAGCAGCTAATGATATGGGAATTGAAGTAATTGTAGTGGATCATCATATAGGTGGTACGGAATTACCTCTAGCAACAGCAGTGATTAATCCAAATCGAATTGACGAAACGACAGATTTAAAATATTTGGCTGCTGTCGGCGTATGTTTTTTATTAATAGTAGCTGTTTCCGCTCATTTAAAAGAAATAAATTTTTTTAATAATAATAAAGAACCAAATTTATTACAACTCCTTGATCTAGTAGCTCTCGGTACAATATGTGATCAAGTGCCTTTGATTGGGCTGAATAGGGCATTGGTCAGGCAAGGAATAAAAATAATAAATAATAAGCAAAATTTAGGGTTGCGCAGTTTAATTGAAATAGCTGGTATTAATGATAACATATCAACTTATCATTTAGGTTTTGTTATTGGGCCAAGAATTAATGCTGGCGGTAGAGTTGGCCAAGCACCTTTAGGAGCTACATTACTCTCTTGTGATGATAAAGTTCAAGCTATGAAAATAGCAAGGCAATTAAGTGAATATAATGAAGAAAGAAAAGCTATAGAATTAATGGTTTTAGAACAAGCTATTCTCCAAGCAGAAAAATTACATAAAAATGACCCAATAATTTTTGTTATAGGTGAAGATTGGCATCCTGGGGTAATAGGAATAGTAGCAAGTAGACTCAAAGATAAATTTAACAAACCAACGGCAGTAATTTCTCTAGTAGATGGAGTAGGAAAAGCTTCGTGTAGGTCAGTAACTGGTATTGATTTTGGAGCTGCTGTGATGTCAGCTAAGCTATCGGGTTTGTTAGTTGCGGGTGGTGGTCACGCTATGGCAGCTGGGTTTACTGTAAATCTAGATAAAATAACTGATTTGAAAGAATTTTTTTGTAATAGTTTTAATCAAAATTATAAAGATTTGTTGAATGCTTCAGTAAATTATTTTGATACTCATTTAACATTAAGCTCTACCAATATTGATTTCATTAATCTTATAGATAGGCTTGGTCCTTTTGGAAGTGGTAATTTTCAGCCTAGATTTATGATAAGCAACGTAAATATCGTACGAGCAGATATAGTTGGAGGTGAGCATATTAGCTGTATTTTGAGTGAAGGTAATGGAAGTAGTTGTAAAATAAAAGCTATAGCTTTTAGAGCTTTAGACAATCCAATTAGTGAGGTTTTGCTTTCAAAACAACGTTTTAATTTGACTTTAATTGTTAGTTTAGGCATAAATCGATGGAATGGGGCAGAGACCCCAGAAATGATAATCCAAGATTTAATAGTAAATTAGATGATATTATCGATTCAATCTCATGTGGCATATGGTTATGTAGGTAATAAAGCTGCAAGCTTTCCTTTGCAATCTTTAGGGTATGATGTTTGGGCAATAAACACGGTTCAATTTTCTAATCATACTGGCTATGGTAAGTGGCAAGGTGAAATTTTTAATGCTGATCATATTAAAAATGTAATACAGGGTATTAGAAATTTAGGAGTTATGGGTAAGTGTAGAGCGGTATTATCAGGTTATCTTGGTGATAGCACAATTGGTGAAGTGATTTTATCTACTGTTGAAGATTTAAGAAAAGATAATCCACAAATATTATATTTATGTGATCCAGTGATGGGGGATGTCGGCAGAGGTATATTTGTCAAAGATGGTATTACTAGCTTTTTTAAAGATAGAGCTTTACCTTCTGCTACAATTATTACGCCTAATCATTTTGAAGCTGAGCTTTTATATGGTGCAAAAATAGAAACTATTGAAGATGCCAAAAAGGCTGCGGATTATTTTCATAATCTTGGTGTCAAAATATTTATTATTACTAGTTTTCAGGCTAAAGACCTAGATGCTAATCAGATGCAGGTATTTTTGTCCGATGGGCAACAATTTTTATTTGGAAAAACTCCTTTAATCTCATTTGATATCTTACCTAATGGTACTGGCGATATCTTTTCAGCACTATTTTTAGGAAATTACCTTAGTGATAAGAATCCTTCTACAGCTTTAGCTAAAACATTAGCTAGTACATATTATGTTATTAATGAAACTAGTAAATTAGCTCAGCGTGAATTAGCTATTATTGGTCATGATTACAAAAAAATAGGTGATAATGAATTTATTTCTGTAGCTAAATTTTAAACTTCTTTTTCCTGTAAAAGTTTAGCCAAATATTTAGTATAACAACTAATAATTATATCAGCACCAGCACGTTTAATTGCAGTCAAAATTTCTATTACAGTTTGTTTTTCATCTAACCAATTATTTTGGCAAGCTGCTTTAATCATTGCATATTCCCCGCTAGGGTGATAGGCAACAAGTGGAATTTCTGGATAAAGTTGTTTGAGTTTATAAATAATATCTAGATAAGTGTGAGCAGGTTTAACCATGATCATATCTGCACCTTCTTCTATATCTAGAGTTGCTTCTTTTATTGCTTCATTTGCATTGCAATAATCAGCTTGATGACTGCGTCGATCTCCAAATTTAGGAGCTCCTTCAGTAGCCATTCTAAATGGTCCATATAAACTTGAAGCATATTTTATAGAGTAGCTAAGTATTGGGATATGGGAATAATTATTAGCGTCAAGAGCTTCTCTTATTGCATAAACCATACCATCTATCATGCCGCTTGGAGCAACTATATCTGCACCGGCTTTGGCAAAGCTAACTGCTTGATTAGCAAGTATAGATAAAGTTTTATCATTTTCTACATCATTATCTTTAATGATTCCACAATGTCCATGTTCGGTATATTCACATAAGCATACATCAGCAATAATGAGCAAATTAGGAGCTAATTTTTTTATTTCTTTTATTGCTTGTTGAATAATACCTTTTTCGTGCAAAGAGTCAGAGCCAAGAGCATCCTTTTTTTCTGGTATACCGAATAAAAGTACACTTTTGATACCAAGGGTAGTAATTTCATTAATCTCGGCTTCAAGATTATCAATACTAAGTTGATAATGTCCTGGCATACTAGAAATTGGATTTTTTATGTTTTTTCCATGCTTAATAAATAAAGGTAAAACAAAATTATCTATATCTAACCTGATTTCCTTAAGCATAGACCTAAGCACCGGATTGTATCGTAACCTTCTTGGCCTATGGAGCAAAAAATCATTCATAAATTATACCTTAAATTAATTAGTAAATATAATATAAATAATCTAAAAAAATGTTAATTACTACTTGAAATGTTATAGTTTATACCTATATGGTGGGAGTGGAAATTTTATAAGTCTGCATAATATTTGTGTGCAGTCTTAATATATAACAATTAATTAAGGAGTTCTTCAATGAGTTTTAGACCTTTACATGATCGTGTAGCAATAGAATTGATGCCGCAAGAAGAAAAAACACCTGGCGGAATTATTATTCCGGATACAGCAAAAGAAAAACCAACTAAAGGTACCGTAATTGCAGTTGGAGAAGGTGCTATTGACGAAGCTGGTAAAAAAAGACCATTAACAGTTAAAGTTGGAGATAAGGTGTTGTTTGGCAAATGGGCTGGTACTGAAGTCAAAATTAACGGTAAAGATCTTTTAATTGTAAAAGAATCAGATATTTTAGCTATAGTCTAATGAATTAATAACTTAAAATCGAGGATAATTATGGGTGCAAAATTAATTGAACATGGAACAAAAGCACGTGAGCTAATGATGCAAGGAGTTGATATCCTTGCTGATGCTGTAAAAGTGACTCTTGGTCCTAAAGGTCGCAATGTGGTGATAGATAAAAGCTACGGTGCGCCAAGAGTAACTAAAGATGGTGTAACTGTTGCTAAAGAAATAGAATTACATAATAAATTCCAAAATGTTGGTGCACAGTTAATTAAATCTGTAGCAAGTAAAACTAATGATGTTGCAGGTGACGGTACAACTACTGCTACTGTACTTGCTCAAGCAATCACTAAAGAAGGTAATAAAACTGTTGCTGCTGGTATGAATCCAATGGATTTAAAACGTGGTATTGATCAGGCTGTTGCAGCAGTGATTGAAGACATCAAAAAGAAAAGTAAAAAAATTAGTAAAAAAGAAGAAATAGCTCAAGTAGGTACTATTTCTGCTAATGGTGATAAAGACATCGGTGAAAAAATTGCTGAGGCAATGCAAGAAGTAGGTCATGAAGGAGTGATTACTGTTGAAGAAGCTAAGGGCTTTGGTTTTGAAATCGAAGTGGTAAAAGGCATGATGTTTGATCGTGGTTACTTATCACCTTATTTCGTTACTAACAGTGAAAAGATGATTGCTGAATTAGATAACCCTTGCATCTTAATTGTTGAGAAAAAGTTATCAAGTTTGCAACCAATGATCCCATTGCTTGAATCTGTAGTACAATCAGGTAGGCCATTACTTATTATTGCTGAAGATGTAGAAGGTGAAGCTTTGGCAACTTTAGTGGTTAATAAATTACGTGGTGGTTTAAAAGTTTGCGCAGTAAAAGCACCTGGTTTTGGTGATCGAAGAAAAGCAATGCTAGACGATATTGCTATTTTAACCAAAGGCCAAGTTGTAAGCGAAGATTTAGGCATGAAATTAGAAAGTGTTACTATCGATATGCTCGGTAAAGCAAAGAAAGTTTCAATTTCTAAAGAAAATGCAACTATTGTTGATGGCGAGGGATCGAAAGAATCTATCGAAAATCAATGTAACAAAATTCGTGATCAAATCTCTGCATCCACTTCCGATTATGATAAAGAAAAACTTCAAGAGCGTTTAGCTAAACTTTCCAGTGGTGTAGCTGTGTTAAAAGTTGGTGGTGCAACTGAAGTAGAAGTAAAAGAGCGTAAAGACAGAGTTGAAGATGCGCTTAATGCTACACGTGCTGCAGTACAAGAAGGTATTGTTGCTGGTGGAGGTGCTGCATTATTCTATTCATCACGTGTGCTTGATAAACTAACTGGTGATAATGAAGATCAAAAAGCTGGCATTAATATTGTCAGAAAAGCTCTTCAAGCTCCATTACGTCAAATTGCTGAAAATGCAGGTATTGATGGTGCTATAGTTGTAGCTAAATTACTTGAAAGCAAAGACTCGAATTATGGTTTTGATGCTCAAAATCTTGAATATATTGATATGATCAAAGCTGGTATTATTGATCCAACTAAAGTAGTTCGTACTGCATTGCAAGATGCTGCATCAGTGGCAGGCTTGTTAATTACTACTGAAGCAATAGTTACTGATAAGCCAGAAGATGAAAAACCAGCTGCTGGAGCTCCTGGAGGTATGGGAGGCATGGGCGGAATGGGAGGCATGGGTGGTATGGATTTCTAATCCACTCAACAATATAAATGCAAAAAGGAGGGATTATATTCCCTCCTTTTTTATTAATTGAAGTCTAAATGATATGATCTCGATTTATTAAAATCTGAAAGAAAGATTTAGGATTAATCCTCAGTATTTCTTATTACTGAAAGTTTTACTTCAGCAACTATCTCTGCAAAAATATGAACTTTAACAGTATATTCTCCAATATATTTTATTGGATTGAGTTCAATTGTAGATCTATGTAAAGCTATCTCAGTTTGTTCATTTATAGCTTTTGCGATGTCATTAGTAGCAACTGAGCCATATAACCTGCCATCTTCCGCTGCTTGTCTGGTTAAGGTCACAGTTATATTATTAACTTTATCAAAGATCATTTGAGCTTCTTTTGTTTTAGAAGCTACGTCTTTTTCGATTTCAGCTTTTCTTTGTTCAAAGACAACTTTATTTTCTTCAGTAGCCCTTAAAGCTTTCTTTTGTGGGATTAAATAATTACGAGCAAAACCTGGTTTAACATCAATAATTTCGCCAATGTTTCCTAATTTGCTACGTTCGATTAAAATTACTTCCATTTTTATCCTCGTTCAAATTAACTTTGTTTAACAAATGGGAGTAATGCTATAATTCTAGCTCTTTTTATAGCGGCCCTTAATTCGCGCTGCTTTTTAGCTGATATAGAGGTAATCCTACTAGGTAAGACTCTACCACGTTCAGAGATATAACGGGAAAGCAATGCAACATTTTTGTAATCTATAACCGGTGCAGTTGGTCCTGATAATGGACAAAATCTTTCACGTTTAAAGAAAAGTTTCTTATGTGCATTTTCATATAATGAGCTGATAGCAGGCCCTTTATTTTCTTGTGACTCTAACATTATAATATTTCCTCCGGTTTATCTTCATCTGTGGAAGCTAGCATTATTGAGTCTTTACCATCAAAGGATTTGATTCTGATGGTGAGATTGCGAATAATATCTTCAGATAATTTTATGCGTCTTTCCATTTCTTTTACTGCTTTATCAGGCGCATCTAATACAAACATTACGTAATGGCCTTTACGGTTTTTTTTGATTATATATGCTAAGTTTTTTAATCCCCAATATTCAGTTTTTAGCACCTTACCACCATTTTCGGTGATAACATTGCTAAGAGTTTCAGTGATTTTATTTACATCAGGCACAGATGTATCTTGTCTTACAATAAAGGTCGACTCATAAAATGCCATATTCTTCCATACTCCGTATCAAGCTTATTATTGTTTGAATTTATATCATGTAAAGATAGACAATACATTTTTTTTATCAATTTGCAAGCAGTAATATTAATTATTTTGAAAGGGTAACTGGAATCAAATGCTAAGTATTAATTGATAAAATTTATAAATTTTGCCATTACCAGATTTTACAAATTACGCTAGTGATAAAATAGTATGAACTGGTTGCTAATGATTAGATAACATTTCCTATTACTTTGAGTAAATTAATTTACTCAATTTCTTTAGAGAGTTATTGATTTTGGGAGGTATCACTTCTAAATTGCTGGAATGTTGCTTAAGCACGTAATAACTAAGTGCAGTTGCTGATATTAAATTTAAATAAAGCAATATAGTAAAAATCAAACTTTTTTCAGATTTGCTGATAAAAATGAAATTTAGCAAAATTAAAACAATAGCAGCAGTTACGCCTATTATTGCTCTTTTGTATTTCCAATGACGGTTATAGCTGATAGATAAAATGGTGCTTACAGCAATTCCAGCCATTGCTAAATTCAACAGAGGCCATGAAAGTCGATTATGGATTTCGTAACGCATAGTATTTTTTAATATTTGATCATCTGTAGGCTTAAAGAATAGTTCATTAATATATAATTCATCAGGTGTGTAATGATGTTCAACTTCGCTCATTTTTTGATAATCAATGATTAAGGAAAAAGAATCAAAAAACAGAGTTTCTAATTGACCATTATTATTTAAATGTTGTCTGCTGCCATGGTATAATTCAATTAATAATGAATCCGAGTTTGGTATCAATTTAGCGGTTTGCGCAATAATAATAGTTGGCACAGCTTTGTCGCGTTGATCATAAATTATTGTACCATGCAAATTTCCATCTGATTTTTGTTCGTCTATATAAATAACTAGGTCTTTGGATAGAGTGTTGAAGACTTTTTCTTCTAACATTGAAGAAATAAAATTTTCGCGTAGTAACCTTTGTTGAGTATGCAATTCTCTTTTAAAATACGGTATGAGAAAAATGGTTGCAGTATAGCTTACTAATGTAATAATAACAGCAAGGATCATCGTAGGTATTGCTAGTCGAATTTTGCTTATGCCTACAGCTTCTAATACGATTAACTCATTATCAATTATCAATTTGTGATATACAAAAAAAATTGCACAGAATATTCCTATAGGGGCAACATATACTAAAAGTGAAGGTAAGACCAAAACAAGAAGCAATAAAATATTGCTTATATCCAACCCTTTACTAATGTATTGATTAATCAATTTCAAAAATTGACCCAAAATAACAATTGAGGTCATTACAAAAATTGTTACTCCAAATATTTGTGCTACTTGATTGAATAAATATCTTTTATAAATCATTATTTTACATATATTGGCCACCGTTAATAGAAATAACTTGGCCGGTAATAAAGCTTGCATCATCTGCCACTAAAAATAAAGCGCCTCGAGCTATTTCTTCTGGGGAACCCAATCTTTTTACAGGAATTTTTTGGATTATAGATTCAAGCACTGTTGGCTCAACCTTGTTGGTCATGTCTGTATCGGTATAACCTGGAGCTATAACATTTACAGTTATTCCCTTAATTGCGCTTTCAAGAGCTAGAGCTTTGGAAAATCCTATTATTCCGGCTTTGGCTGCAGCATAATTTGTTTGTCCTAATTGACCAGTCTGACCATTAATTGAGCTTATACTTACTATACGACCAAAATTGTTATCCCGCATTTGTTTTATGACGGCATATGACATATTATAGCAAGATGCAAGGTTAGTATTAATCACTTCTTCCCATTGTTGTTTAGTACTTTTATGTAGCATTGCATCGCGAATAATACCAGCATTATTAATCAAAATACTCACATATTTGTTAAAATTCTGTTCAATTTTTTGTACGTTATGCAAACATTCATCATAATTTGCTACATCCCATTTGAATGTGGGAATGCCAGTTTGATCGTGAAAGTTTTTTGCCGTTTCGTCATTTGAAGAATAATTTGCTACGACATCATAATTATTTGCTTTTAGTAATTTTGCAATAGCAGCGCCTATTCCTCTTGTGCCACCAGTAACTATTGCTAATTTTTTCGAATTATCCTCTGCCATGTTGTCCCTTGTTTTTGTTCTTATATATCAAGGATAAAATTTTGAATTTACTATTGCAAGTTGATATTGGTAGGGAGTTGAGATAAATTTAAATTATTTTTTAGTATATAGAGTGAAGGCTATAGAATGTCTCAAATTTACAAAACTATATTAGATACTGTAGTAAATATTATTTTCCCTCCTAGATGTATTTCTTGTAGTGAAATTATTCTTGAACCAGGGATGATATGTGCTGAATGCTGGCCAAAAGTTGAATTTGTGAATCACCCATGTTGTGTAAAATGTGGAATACCTTTTGAATATGAATTTGGTCCAAATGTAATTTGCTTAAATTGTGAGCAAAACAATACTTATTATGAACGGGCGTTATTTTTATTTAAATATAATGATATCAGCAAAAAAATTATACATAAACTAAAGTATTACGATAACACATATTTAGCTAAGTATTTGGCTTTTTTGGCAAAGCGTATTATAAGCTCTAATTTTCCTGTTTGTGAAATTATAATACCTGTTCCACTACATAGACGTAAATTAATGAGCAGATTTTATAATCAATCAGCTTTATTAGCTAAAGAAATAGGCAAGCTGGTAAATATAGAATTTAATAGCAGTATTCTATGTAAGGTAAAGCATACCGTCCCTCAGACCACTTTAACTAAATTACAAAGACAGGAGAATGTTAAAAATACTTTTATCCTTAATAAGACTACACGAAAGTTTATTAAGGATAAAACCATCTTCTTAATTGATGACGTAATTACTACAGGGTCCACTATTAACGAATGTAGTAAAGTTCTAAAAGCTGGAGGTTGCAAAGAGGTGTTTGTATTTACTTTAGCACGTGTTTTAAGTAACTAATGTTAATCATTTTTTAAGCAATTATCTTTATAATTTTAGTAGTAATTAAAACTTAGTTTATTACTACTTTATGAAAGAGAAGGACGTAATTGATTTAATAGCTAGTACAACGATAATAGTTGCTACTTTTAATAGGTTAAAACGCACATTGGTTAATTATAGTGTGGTTCCGTTAGTGTTATTGGATGGTATTACAGAAGGGTTGATAGTATCTAGTAGTAAATTACAGCAATACATATTAGATGATAGCATAATAGTAAGTGTAGAGAAAAAGGTTCGATCTAGAGTAATTAAATATGACAAGGATCTTTTTGCTGAAGTGGAAGATAAGTATCAAAGAGTATATGATTATTATGAAAGTAAATTGCTTAAAACAGAAACATTACTTAGAGAAAGGGGAGTAGAACAGACTTTGTTGTTGCTTCCTCACTTGCACGATGAAGTGTACATGAGGGCAGCTAAGAAGGTTGCTACTGCAAAGGGTAGTGAATTTGCTGAAAAAGTTGATAGTGTACTTAATGATTTATTTTTAAAGAATGAAGCGATGCAAGCTTCAATGTTAACAGGTGTTAGGAGAGCTGGGCAAGCAATAGGAGCGGAATTAGCACGAGTCATTGATTTGTTACCAATAAATCCGTTAATGCATACTGTTACTAAGGTTATGGTAGAAAATGCGTATTATTTTTATGCAATTTATAGTTATATTGGTAAAGAGGTGATTCAAAAAGTAGTTAATTTAGCCACTGTACCTCCATATATTTTAACCATAGCACTAAGCGGGTTGGTTGAAGGATTAATGCGAGATGCAACTCAGGAAGTAAAAAAAGCAGTAGATTCTAAGGTTAATACAGTTTCTTCAAGCGTAGTAAATCAGACTCTTTCTCAATGGTTAGTGGATTTTAACATTGCGTATAGCGTTTTACTAAAGAAAAGAAATAAGTATGATAAGGAATTGGCACGAGGGGAAATAAGCGAAGTTATAGAAATATCTCCTAAAAGGGCAAAAAACCCAATGCATACACGTGCAAGATCTTTATTGCTTAATTCGAAACATCATGCTCATTCAAGAGAAGGTCTCGTATTAGTCAATGTTGGTGATAGAATTATTAGCTCTGTAAAAGCGGCAGAAGCCGTGTGTAGTAAATTGCTTTATAGTGGATTTAAGTATGTTGGTGAAGCTGTGAAATCTACTTTTTTTTCACCTGATTCTACGCCGATGCCGCCGAAACATAGGGCTGATCATCATAAAAAACATAACCATCTCAAGAGGTAAAAATGCCTAAGAGTTATCATTATGACATAAAGAAATTTTCAGAAACTCTAACTAAGGTTAGAGTTTCTTTAGGAGGCAAAGGGATTTGGTTATTGCAATGTTTGTTATTACCTAATAAGGATGATGATATTAATGAAAAAAATTTTAAAGACATTATAGATTCAACTAAAAAAATACGACCAGATCAGATTGATCTTGCTTATTCAATAGTAGAAAATTTGCGATACATTAGACAAAGTGTTATAAGTCATCCATATGCTAAAGCTCTTTTGCAAAAACATGTTACTGAGATTATAGAAGAGGAAGCAAGAGGTGCTGCTATAACAGAAGCAACTATTTCTAAGCACTCAACTGATAAAAAGTAATTGTTAAATACTTTTTTCAGCAGCTCTAGAAGCACGTTTTCGATCATTGCTATCTAAGAATCTTTTACGTAATCTGATATTTTTAGGCGTAACTTCAAGTAATTCGTCATCAGCAATATAAGAAATAGCTTCTTCTAAAGTCATAATTTTTGGAGGTGTTAACCTTACTGCTTCATCTTTAGAAGTGGTGCGCATATTTGAGAGCTGTTTACCTTTTATAGGATTAACTTCAAGATCGTTATCACGATTATGCTCACCAATAATCATACCTTCATAGACTTTAGTTTGGGGATGAATAAACATTATCCCTCTTTCCTCTAGATTCCACAGAGCGAAAGCAACTGCTACTCCTGAGGCCATAGATATTAATACACCATTTCTTCTACCTTCAATAGTTCCTTTAGAAGGGGCATATTTATAGAAAATACTATTCAGTATGCCGGTACCACGTGTATCAGTCATGAATTCGCTTTGATAGCCAATTAAACCTCTTGATGGCACATGGAAAGTTATCCTAGTTTTTCCTGCTCCTGAGGGTCTCATATCTACCATCTCACCTTTGCGTTGAGAGATTTTTTCTACCACTATACCGCTATATTCATCATCTACGTCAATAAATAATTCTTCTATTGGTTCAAGTAATTTACCGGTTCCTTCTTCTGTTTTAAATAATACTCGTGGGCGTGAAACGGATAATTCAAAACCTTCACGACGCATAGTTTCTATTAACACACCTAATTGTAGTTCTCCTCTACCACCTACCTCAAATGCATCCTTCTCATCAGTTTCTTTAACTTTTATTGCTACATTGGTTTCGGCTTCTTTCATTAGACGATCATAAATCATACGGGTAGTAACTTTTGTGCCTTCAGTACCAGCAAGAGGAGAGTCGTTAACTCTAATGGTGATTGCCATTGTTGGAGGGTCAATCGGCGTAGATTTAATAGCTATTGAAACTTCTGAACTACAAATAGTATCAGAAACTGATGCTTCAGAAAGACCAGCAATAGCAATAATATCACCAGCAACAACTGTTTCTACTGGAACTCGTTCAATACCTCTGAAGCTGTAAATTTTAGATAAACGACCATTTTCTACTGTCTCGCCATTTAAATTTAATGCCTTTACAGGCATATTTACTTTTGCAACACCACTATATACTCTGCCAGTAAGTATCCTACCTAAATAAGGGTCTGATTCAAGGATTGTTGCTAACATGGTGAAAGGAGCATTTTGATCAACATTTGGTAACGGTACGTATGATCTGATTACTTCGAATAATGGTTCCAGATTTTCTGATGGAATTTCAAGGCTTGTTTTAGCCCAACCAGTTCTTCCGGATGCATAAACTACAGGAAAGTCTAATTGTTCATCTGTGGCATCCAAGGCAGCAAATAAATCAAACACTTCGTTAACTACCTCATCTGGCCTAGCATCTGAGCGATCAACTTTATTAATTACTACAATTGGCTTTAGACCAAGTTTTAATGCTTTGTTTAGAACAAATTTTGTTTGAGGCATCGGGCCTTCAGCTGCGTCTACTAGTAATAAAGCGCTGTCAACCATCGATAACACACGTTCTACTTCTCCACCAAAATCAGCATGACCTGGTGTATCAACTATATTTAAGCGCATATCAGGTAAAGTAATAGAAGTGCATTTAGCTAAAATGGTGATGCCCCTTTCTTTTTCCAAATCATTTGAATCCATAACTCTTTCAGCAATAT
>JAGVLN010000012.1 GCA_020049805.1 Rickettsiales bacterium | reverse complement strand
TTTATAAAATCTTTATATTTAGTAAAATTTTTAATACATCAACTTAATAAAAATGCATGTATTCTATTAGTAAGACTAATATAACCAACTAAAGAGGATAAAATGGATCTAGAAAAAAGCTGGGAAAAAATTAAAAAAGAAGTTTCAAAAAAATGGGATAAACTTACCCATGAAGATGTAGAAAAAATCAAAGGTAAGAAAAATGAACTAGTAGAAGCTTTAAAAACAAGATATAAATGGACTAAGGAAGATACAACTAAAAAAGTAGACGAATTTTTAGATAAATTAAAATAGTATTTATTATTTACTAATTCTTCTGTAACTTAGAAGTGTAATACTTAAACTAGTATGAAGTTACAATCCTATGAATGAAATAAAATCCAAGATATTAGTAGTAGATGATGAAGAGAAGCTACGAAAATTGCTTAAAATAACTCTTGAAAATTCTGGCTTTAACTATGTTGATTCAAGTAATGGTACTAATGCTATTAGTTTAATTTCTTCTCATAAGCCTGATCTTGTTATTTTAGATCTAGGTCTACCCGATATCGATGGTAAAAAAGTTTTAGAAATTATTAGAGATTGGTCGAATACACCAGTAATTATTTGTTCAGCGCGTGATAATGAATCAGAAATCCTTAAATGTTTAGAGTTAGGTGCTGATGATTATATAACTAAACCCTTTAATCCTAATATATTAATAGCTCGAATTAAAGCCAACTTAAGAAGAGCATTAGTTGCAGAAAATGGGGAAAGTACTATAAAAAATGGTAGAGTAACTATTAATTTGTTAAGTCATGAAGTTTTTGTTAATGATCAAAAAGTGTCATTGACGCCTCGTGAATACGAAATTCTAAAATTATTTATTAAAAATAAAGGTAAAATCCTTACCCATAAAGACATTTTAAAAGAAGTTTGGGGCAAAGCTCACGCTAGTGGGGATTATGCTCAATATATTAGAGTGTATGTATCACAATTACGTGATAAAATTGAAACTAATCCTCAAGATCCAGAACTAATCACAACAGAGCCAGCCATAGGCTATAGAATGGAAATTATTGAATAATACGGTACGTTGGAAGCGAAAATATCACCATGGTACCATCATTCGTACTTTGCACCTTAATCTTACCATTATGCATTTCAATAAATGTTTTACATATAGTTAAACCAAGCCCTGTACCGGGAACTTTCTTATCCTGATCCTCAAGCCTTAAATAACGATCAAATATTCTCGCTAATTTATTTTTAGGTATTTTTATACCTTCATTTTTTATTTCAAAAATAGTGCTTTTCTTTTCAAGATTAATGTTAATGACTATATCCTTATTCGGGTAAGAATATTTTATAGCATTCTCTAAAAGATTCTGGATAACTTGCTCAATTAAAACGTAATCTATATATAATTCAATATTTGGCTTAAAATTCTTATTAATAACAATATTAATTTTATCATTACTTTTCATAAATATTCGCCTTACCCTATACACTACATCTAAGGGGTTATACCAAGACTGATGTAGTTTAATCGCACCACTTTCAATTTTGGCCATTTTCAAAATCTTTTTAATAAAATTTTCTAATCTTTCAGCTTCCTCAATAGTGCTATCAATCAAATATTTTGTTTCTTCCTGGGAAAGAGTTTTAGAAAGAGTTTTATAAATATTTAAACTGCCTATAATTACCGATAAAGGTGTTTTTAAATCGTGTGAAATACTAGAAAGCAAAAGAGAACGGATTTTTTCCTTTTCATTAGAGATTTTTCTTTGCTCAAGTTGATGCTCGAGATCTAACTTCTTTAAGACATTTGCTATGTGGTTCGTAGTTATTTCCATAGTACGTTTATCATATTTACCGTATTTTATATCTTTTAGAACGCCCAGAGCCCCTATAATATTGTCTTCCACTTTAATGACAAAAAAATCCCAGTTTAATTCACCATCAATTTTTTGAGAGAGCTTATCTGTAAGCAATAGTTGAGTTAATGCTTTTTGTTCATATTTATTGAGTAACCCTAAATTACTAATCTTACGTTTTTTATCTAAAACAAAAATTTTTATGTGCAAATCAATGATTTGTGAAAGCTTATTAGCCAATTTCCTTAAATAAGTTTGCCTATTTCTGTACGTCAATGAATATTCCAAAATAGTTGAAAACAAATGAAGGATTAATCGCTTTTTACGCAAAGCAGAGTTTGAGGTAGAATAATAATTAATTATATAGAGGAAGAAAAAAGTAGTAATGAGAAAAACGATTAAATTTCTTTGATCAAATAAAAAGAAATTAAGCTGAGGATTATGATACGACAAATAAAAGAAAACTAATATGTTGAAAATAAGAGATATTATCCCAAAACATAATAAAGCAATAGAACTCGTTATAAGAAAGAATATGTATGGATAATATTCAGACAGATGGAAATAATTATATGATTCTTGAAAAATCATATTAACAACAATAGTTAATATCCCACCAATTACTATGTCTTTAAGCAAGTTAGCTCTGTTTATGGTTCGTAAAGACATATTTATATTTTCTTTATACTTCTTTATTACATCATAATAGCCCCTATATATAAAAATCAAGATAATAAAAGTAAACAGGAGGTAGATTATGGAAAATACATTGAAAAATATAATACTAATCAGCTCTATATTATGTACATTTAATGCTAATGCTCAGATATATCATAAAGTTGTAACAGATACTAATGGTGACCTTGTAAGAAACGACTTAACTCAGAATTGTGTCAGATCAGAGTATTACAAAACCAATATTGATGAGTGCGCTCAACAAATAGGAGATTTATTTACAACTGTATTCTTTGATTTTGATAGCAGTAAACTCAGTACAGCAGAAAAACTAAGATTAAATGCTATATTTAATACGTTAGAAGGTTCTAGATATGATTATAAGCTACTTTTAGCTGGTTATGCTGATGATATTGGTTCAAAACCTTATAATAAGATTTTATCGAAGAAAAGGGCAGATGCAGTTAAAAGCTTCTTAGATAAAGAAGGTTATAAGCATGTAAGAATAGCCTCTGAAGTTGGTGAAGGGGTAAGCTCAATTAATTTACACTGCGAAGGACTAACTCGAAATGCTAAGATAAAGTGCTTAGCGCCAAAAAGAAGAGTTGATATTTTAATAGTACCAGAGTAGGAGGATAATATGCCTTATCATAGTACTAGTGAATTAGCAGATAAAATAAAAAATAATTTACCTGAACATGCTCAAAAAATTTACCTAGAAGCATTTAACCATGCTTGGGATGAATATAAGAGCCCTAAAAATAGAAGAAGCGGCAGTCAAGAAGAAGTCTCACATAAAGTAGCTTGGGCTGCAGTAAAGAAAAAATACGAAAAAGGTTCAGACGATAAGTGGCATCCAAAAAACTAAATTATTTCTTTAATAGACCTAAAACTGCTTTAGCAGCTTGAGCACTAGGTAAAATTTTACCTCGAGGTTTAAGCTGCTTTAGCAGTTTCTTACATTCAATAACCTGTTTTTTCCCTTGATTACGAACTAAATTTATTAATGTATTAGTTAATTTTTCTGCCGTACAATTCTCTTGTAATAACTCAGGAATAATCTCTTTTTTAGCTAATATATTGACTATACTAACATAAGTGTTCAACTTATAAAAATACCGCAAAATCCAAGCAGTACATATATTAACCTTATAAGCCACAACCATTGGCACACCAGCTAATGCCATTTCCAGGCTGCTTGTACCTGATTTAACAATAGCAAAATCCATAGATTTGAGCATACCGACTTTATCAGGCTCATTTACGGGAATAAAAAATTTTATGTTTAGATTAACTAACTTAGCTTTAACTTGCTTTGCGGCCTCCTCAGAAACAGCTGGAAAAACCCATATTAACTCTTTATCTTTAAATAATTTTTTCGCCTGTTGAATAAAAAGCTTGATAGTTTCACTAAATATAGGCAGCATCTGTTTAATTTCCCCTACTCTACTACCACACATTACACCAAAAACTACAGCTTTCTTATTAATATTATATTTTTGCCTAAATACATCCGTCTTAGTACCTGCCCAATTATTTTCAATAATTGGGTGACCCACAAATTCACAAGATAATCCTATTTTTGTAAAAAAAGGCGGTTCAAAAGGAAGAAGAGCCAAAACTAAATTATAATATTTTTTCATAAATTGCGCTCTTTCAGGTTTATAAGCCCAAACTGAAGGTGCTACATAATGTACCATTTTAAATCGGCGATTTATTTTTTGAGCTATGCGAAAATTAAAACCAGGAGAGTCAATTGTTACTATTACATCCGGTTGAAATTTCTCAATTTCAGTTGTAGTTAAGTTTATTAATTTAAATAAACGAAATATATGAGGCAAGATTTCCATGAACCCCATTAATGAGATTTGCTGTATAGGGAAAATGGATTCTAATCCATTTTTGGACATCTCTTCTCCACCTATACCATGAAAAATAATGCTACCTTCATATTGCTTCTTTAAAGCCTTAATTAGATATGCACCTAGCTTATCACCTGATTTCTCTCCTGCAATTAAGAAAATTTTTATTTGGCGCATCGTTTTAAAATAAATTCCTTAATAGCATCAATTATTAAAGGCATTTTTTCCAAATCTCCACCTCCACCTTGGGCTAAATCGTTTCTACCGCCCCCTTTGGTGCCAAAGAGCTTAGCAGCAATATTTGCTAAATCTAAAGCTGATATTTGATCATAAATATTATCACTTACAGCTACTACATAAGAAGCTTTGTTATCTATAGCACTAAACAATATAATTATTGATGATTTGTTGTTTTTAGCATATTGCTGAGCAGCGTTTCTTAATTCCTTAATATCAAAATTATCTAGACTTCTAGAAACAAATTTATAAATTCCTAACTCGATTATATCTTTTTCAGTAAATGCAAGTAAACCTGCAAGGTCCTTACTCCTATTAGATTCAATTTCCTTTTCTAACTTTCTTTTACTCTCAATTAATCCTTCAATCTTGCTTCCTAATTCATCTTCATTTGTTTTAAGCAAAGAAGATAAATTTATAATTAATTGTTCTTGTTTTTGAATATATTTGACTGCTTCCAGTCCCGTGATGGCTTCAATTCTTCTTACGCCTGCTGCAATTGAAGATTCTGAAATAATTTTAAATAATCCTATTTCACCCAATCTATTAACATGCGTACCACCGCAAAGCTCAGTAGAAATATCTAATTTAATGCCACCATCAACTGAAACTACTCTTACTTCCTCATCATATTTCTCACCAAATAAAGCCATAGCTCCAATTTCTAGGGCTTGATCATAATTCATGATTGTAGTTTTAACCGTATAATCTTTAATTATTAATTGATTAAGTTCTAACTCTATCTCATAAAGTGCTGAATCTGGAATTGGATTAGCGTAATTTATATCGAATCTTAAACGATCAGCAGCGACCATTGAGCCGCTTTGAGTTACATGGGCACCAAGAGTTCTTCTTAATATTGCGTGCAATAAATGAGTTGCTGTATGATTAGCACGTAATTTATTTCTATGTTCCTTATCAACAAATAATTTTACTTCTTGTAATAACTTAATAGAACCTTTTAATAGAACGCATTCATGTACATGTAAACCAGCTATCGGTTTTTTTGTATCCACTACTTTAATTTGTAATGAATTATCACCCGTAATATTTCCAATATCACCGAGCTGCCCTCCAGACTCACCATAAAAAGCTGTTTGATTCACTACTAAATAAAACTTACTGTTTATAACATCAATTTCTTCAACATAAAAATTATCCTGCACTAAAGCCAAAACTTTAGCCGAAACTTCTTCTAATTCATAACCTAGAAATTCTGTATCACCATATTTATTCTTAACCTCAAACCATAATTCATTAATAGCTTTTGCACCTGAACCAACCCATGATTTCTTAGCCAATTCCTTCTGGCTTTGCATTGATTTATCAAATCCCTCAACATCAACTTCAATTTTCTTATCCTTTAAAATATCAATCGTAAGATCTAGTGGAAAACCATAAGTATCATGTAACTTAAAGGCAACTTCTCCTGGTAATTTCTTATTATTATCAAGCTTATCAAGTTCACTGCTTAATAATTTTAAGCCCCGCTCCAAAGTACTAATAAAATTTTCTTCTTCACGTAACAACACCTGAGCTACAAATTCATTTGCTCTGACTAATTCAGGATAAGAATCCCCCATTTGACCTATTAAATTAGGTAATAATTTATCTAATAAAGGCTGTTTATGTCCGAGTTGATGAATATGTCTTACGGCCCGGCGAATGATTCTTCTTAAAACATATCCTCTACCTTCATTAGAAGGTATAACCCCATCGGCTATTAAAAATGATGATGATCGTAAATGATCAGCAATAATGCGATATGAAGCAGAAGTTTGATCAGTTATTTTCCTACCTATAAAATCAACACTTGCTTGGATCAAGTTTTTAAATAAATCTATTTCAAAACTATCGTGCACACCTTGTACTGCAGCAGATAGGCGCTCCAAACCCATTCCAGTATCAATACATTGCATAGGTAAGTCTACTTTCTTTCCGTTTGCTAATTGTTCATATTGCATAAACACCAAGTTCCAAATCTCTGTATACCGATCGCCATCTTGATCCTTAGTACCTGGTAGACCTCCAAAAACATGATCACCATGATCATAAAAAATTTCTGTACATGGCCCGCATGGTCCTGTATCTCCCATAGACCAAAAATTATCACTAGTATTAATTTTAATAATTCTATCTTCGCTTAAACCAGCTATCTTTTTCCATAATTTAAAAGCTTCATCATCTTCATGATAAACAGTGACATAAAGTTTTTCTTTGTTTAAACCAATTCCTTGTGTTATTAATTCCCACGCATATTTTATTGCATCTTCTTTAAAATAATCACCAAACGAAAAGTTACCTAACATCTCAAAAAAGGTTAAATGACGTGCTGTATAACCTACATTATCAAGATCGTTATGTTTACCACCAGCTCGAACACATTTCTGACTTGAAGTAGCTCTTGTATATTCACGCTTTTCTTTACCAGTAAAAACATCTTTAAATTGAACCATGCCAGAATTAGTAAACATTAAAGAGGGATCATTGCTAGGTATTAAAGGACTAGAATGCACAGTAGTGTGACCCTGCATCTTGAAATAGTCCAAAAATAAATTTCGTAATTGATTTAAATTTTTCATACATCTAATTTCATAAACATTAACATATTGCGTAGAAAAGATAATCTACAATACCTTATTAGTCCATAATTTTTGTTGATAGAAATAAATAATAGATGGTATACTGCAACTCTACTTTTGTTTAGATATAACCAAGGCATATTTATGAGTTGGATAACCAATATAATTAGTTCTAAGGTTAAACTCATCCTTACAATTAATGGTGATAAACTATTAATTTCTATCATCAATAACAATTTACTACTCACCTCTCGAAAACTGATTAAGAGAAAACAAGTTTTGGAAGAGTTAGATAAAATACTAGCCTATTATCCCAAAACACCGTTATATATATTCTATGGCAATTATGATGAAAATTTATCCTTAATTAAAACTCCACATATAGAATCTCTCACTATTAAGCAATTGTCCAAAGAACTTTATGTTTGTAATAATAGCTCCTTACAAGATATATTAATATTAAATAGACCTACTCAAGCTGAGGAGCACTTAACATATTTGCATGTAAAATGTAAATCTAACGAGATATTAAACGAAGTAGTAGGATATATTTTAAATAAAAATGCTAAACTTAAAGGCATTTACTCCCTTTCAGCAATTAATTTATTACTTTGCAACCAAATTAATAACATATTAGCAGCTTCCAATCCTTTACATTACCAAGTGTTCTATATACAAAATCCTATTGGAACAATTAAACAATTTATTTTTAAAGGTAAGGATTTCATTTCTACTAAGGATTTAAATATTAAGGAAAGTTATGCACAAGAAGAAATCTTAAGTTTAATAATAGAAGATATTAAGGTAAGTAACAGTGAATTGCACGGTAACAAAACTAATATTAAATATATTATTGTAAGTGATTCTAAATTTTTCTTTAAAAAACCTCCTCCTTCTAATTTACAAGTATGGAGTGTTAAAAAATTTATTTCTAAGAACCAAAAATTAAGCTCAGCAGTTTCTTTTGAAGAAGCTATTATAAAATATCTGATAAAAAATAAAATTCGTGGTTTTATTATCAAGAATTTAGCACAAATAAAATTATACAAATTCACATCATTTTATATAATCTTATTTCTATCCTTATTATTTATAATTGCCTTAAATTTTTTAGGACAAGAGTTATATAAGACTATAAAACAAGCCCAAGAATTACAAAGTACTGCTAAGGTAAATCAAACTCTTTCCTTACAAAAACAAGAGCTTGAAAACTTAATTAAACAACTACATCAAACGAATGATAAGTTAGCCGAGTTGGATACTTCTATATTAACAAAAAATAATTATCCTTTTTCAGTTATTAAGGCAATTATTACTAATAAGAATCCTAATATTTGTCTAATTGATTTTTATTATCTAAATACCTCCAGCATAGTTGGTAAAAGTGTTACTATTTTTAACATAAAAGCAATCAATAATACCGACAGAAACTTTGTAGACAATGTAACAGAATTTATTAACCAATTGCAGAAAGAATTTCCACATAGTCATATCAAATATTTAAGAAATCCTAATGAGAACATGTATGAAGATATTCCTATAGAAATTAAAATTATAGAACCTATAAAAAACTAAAATGAGTATAAAAATCAATCCTTCATACTACAATAAATTACGAGCAAAATTAAATTGTTTTGTGATAGCCTTTACCTTAGCTTTTTTGGCTCTTGTATTAGGATATTGGTATCTAGCGAATAAATCTAAAGAGCTATCTTATAAACAAGCAATTCTTTCATCTCAAACAGCTGTCACTAATAAAACGATCCATGAATCTTGGCAGAAACTAGAGAAACTTAAAAACACTCAAAATATTCTTTTTCATACTCAATATAATAAATATTATATCTTTGACATTGATTACATTAATAAGGAAATTATAGATTTAGCTAGTTATTATAAAATAGATAGTCCAATAGAGTTATTTATTAATCATATTAAATCTATAACTTTACAATTAAATAAAAAATTATATTTGGACAATTATCTACTCACACTTAAATTTAATCATCCTAATGACGAGTCAGTATTAAATTTCTTAATAACTATGCTAAATAATTTAAATCTGCTTGCGGAAATACAAACTATAGAATTAAAGCAGGATTTGAAAGAAGGAATAGGCAACACTAGCTTATCTAATAGATCTTTGACTTACTTAATACAAATAAAATTACAGTCGCTAAATACTACTCCTTCTCCTATTATAAATAATTATTCGACAATAATAAATCAGACTAAATCTAGTAAAACTTTTGCAGAAATAGAAGAAATATATAATCCTCATTTCTGGACGGGATCATTAATGCAAAACAATTAAGTTATACGAGAGACCACCTGGAACGCGGAATAAAGTTGATGTCGTCAAACATACCAAGCTTATATCTCTCAATACCTGCCCAAGAAATCATTGCAGCATTATCCATACAGAGGTTAATAGAAGGAGCAACAAATTCAAATCCGTATTGCTGAGCAACTATAGTTAGGTTATTTCTAATATACTGATTAGCTGCTACACCTCCAGCTAATACTACGGTATTTATTTCAGGTGTTTCATTTAAGCATATATTAATAGCGTTAATCATTCTGTTTTGTAAAATAAGAGTAATAGTATGCTGTAAAGAAGCGCATAAATCATTAATATTATTTTCACTTAATACTGCTTGTTTCTCCTTCATTTCATCAATTTGCCTTTTAACTGCCGTTTTTAATCCAGAAAAAGAAAAATCGCACCCTGACCTATTTGTTAAAGGCTTAGGAAAATTAAATTTATTTTTATCGCCAAATTTAGCTCTTTGTTCAATTAATGGCCCACCTGGGTAACCTAAATCTAACATTTTAGCTACCTTATCAAAACATTCTCCAGCAGCATCATCTTTAGTGGATCCTAATACTTTATATTTACCTACATTATACACTATTAATATCTGACAATGTCCTCCTGAAGTTAACATTAACAAAAATGGAAATTCTACGTTATTTGTTAATCTTACCGTTAACGCATGTCCTTCCAAGTGGTTAACCGCAATAATAGGTTTTTGAGCAGCAGCAGCAATAGCTTTAGCATACATTACCCCTACTATAACTCCTCCTATTAACCCTGGCCCTGCTGTAACTGCAATTCCATCTAAATCACTAAAATTTAAGTTAGATGCTCTCATTACTCTAGTAATTATGGCATCTAAATACTCCATATGGCTTCTTGCCGCAACTTCTGGTACCACTCCACCATAAGGTTGATGATAAGCGATCTGTGAAAAAATCTCATGAGCAATAATAGTTTTATCATCAGCAACAATTGCAGCTGAAGTTTCATCACAACTAGTTTCGATACCTAATATTTTAATCATTTTTTATATAGTGCTGTAGATATAGTTTACTGACCTTGATCATCAAATAGATTTGGTGCTTCTAAATTTATTGGTGTTTTAATACCTAAATATTCAAAAGTAAATGGGGTTAATACTCTACCTCTTGAAGTACGCTGAACGAACCCTTGTTGAATTAAATAAGGCTCAATAGTTTCTTCAATTGAGTCTTTATGTTCTGATAAACCTGCTGCTATAGTTTCAATACCAACTGGCCCACCGTTATAATGCTGGGCAATAAACTTCAAATAACGGTAATCATTACTATCTAATCCGAATTTATCAACTTCTAATTTTTGTAATGCTTCATCCGCAACTTTAGCATCAACCATAGATGCTTTATTATATTGAGCATAATCTACCACTCTCTTTAATAACCTTAATGCCACTCTAGGCGTCCCTCGAGAACGCTTAGCTATTTCATGAGCTCCGGCAGTATTTAACTCCGCATTAAGAATTTTTGTACCTCGAGAAACAATATGAATTAACTCCTCAGTAGTATAGTAATTTAAACGCAATGGTATTCCGAAACGATCACGCAAAGGGTTTGATAGTAATCCTAACCTGGTAGTAGCTCCTATTAAAGTAAACTTTGGCAAATCAATACATACACTACGAGCCGATGGGCCTTCACCAATGATTATATCTAACTTAAAATCTTCCATTGCCGAATACAGAACTTCTTCCACGTTTGGGCTTAAACGATGAATCTCATCGATAAATAATACATCTTGTTCTTCTAAATTAGTCAGAATCGCCGCCAAATCACCAGCTTTAGACAAAATTGGCCCAGAAGTAGAACGAATATTAACTCCTAATTCTTTAGCCACAATTTGCGCAATAGAAGTTTTTCCAAGGCCTGGAGGACCATATAACAGCACATGATCTAAAGCACTTTTTCTATCTTGCGCCGCTTTAATAAATACCTGTAGATTTTCTCTAATTTGGCTTTGACCAATAAACTCATTCAAAGAAGAAGGTCTGAGAGACTTTTCTTCCTCCTCAAACTCTAGCAAATCTTCTTCCACTAATCTTGCGTTAGAATCCATTAATTATCTCATTTACCTAATCGTTTTAGCGCTGATCTTATTAATTCACTTATGGTAATATCAGGTTTTTCGAGCAAAAACTTATTCACGCTAGCATAAGCATCGCTTTTATTAATTCCTAAATTCACTAATGCTGATATTGCATCTTCTTGTATGTTACTATTAGCAATGGTATCACTCTTAGTAATTGTACTTGCAAAATCATTAGCAAAATGGAAGTGTTTATCTTTTAACTCAGTTAGTATTCTATTGGTTAATTTAGGTCCCACCCCTGATATTCCAGCAAAAGCTTTATTATCTTGAGAAGCCAATGCTAAAGCAATCTTTTCAGGAGAAAGTGCTCCTAATATTGTCAATGCAAGTTTAGCGCCTACTCCCTGCACTGTAGTTAATTGCATAAAACAATCTTGCTCTTCCTTACTACAAAAACCAAGCAGAGAAATCTGATCTTCTCGAACAAGAGTTTCAATAAATAACTCTATTTTATTACCCATTTGCTTAGTAAGAGTGGCAATAGTTTTTATTGAGCACAATACTTTATACCCTACTCCCCCCACATCAATTATTGCATAGTCTTTTTCTATACAATCAACTAAACCTTTTAATTTGCCTATCATTTGCAATATTGCTTTTCAAATTTTCTTTATTTTACCATAAAAATATGAAAGATAGCTATAAATAAAATATATGCTAATAATTTTGACTATTAGAATTTTTAATTAAACCTGGGGCGAGCGACGGGGCTCGAACCCGCGACCCTCAGAATCACAATCTGACGGTATAGGCTTTTCCTACGTTTCATCAACTTTGACAAATATACATCAACACTAGTTCTGAAAAGGTTTCTGTGGTTTATATCAATTTTTCGTTATTGACAAATGTTGACTTAATTTGTAGAACATATATAGAACGCGATTTGATAAAAATCTGAGAATAACATGGCCAAAAAGATAAACTTTACCATAGCTACCATAAAATCTCTACCTGAAGTAAAAAATGGCGCCAGAGATTATTATTACGATTTAAAAACTCCTGGTCTTGGTATTATGGTATTTTCAAGCGGTACTAAAACCTTCTTCTTATATAAAAGGGTTGATGGCAAGCCAGATAAGATCAAGCTAGGTAGATTTCCTGATCTATCAATAGAGCAAGCAAGAAAATTAGCTATAGCTGGCATGAATGATATTGCTAATGGTATTAATCCAAATAAAACTAAGCAAATATTAAGAGTAGAGCTTAGCTTTGGTGATTTATTCCAAAAATTCCTGCATGAGCATGCCAAAGAACGAAAAAAGTCCTGGAAAAACGATGAGTCCTATTATAATTGCCATCTCAAGACTTTGGAAAAAAGAAAGCTATCTACTATCACCAGGGCTGATTTTGAAAAGCTACACAATAGCATCAAGAGTAAGTCAGGAATTTATTCAGCTAACAGATCATTATCACTTGCAAACACTATGTTTAGCAAAGCTATTGACTGGGGTTATATAGCGCATAACCCAGTAGATAGAATCAAGAAGTTCCAGGAAACCGCAAGAGATAGAGCGTTGCAACCAGAAGAACTAGAAAAATTCTTTGACGCTTTAAGCTCAGAGCCTAATTATATATTTCGCAACTATTTTTATATTAGCTTACTTACTGGCGCAAGAAAGAGAAATGTATTTGCTATGAGATGGGATCAGCTTAATTTAGGTACAAATCCGGAATGGCTTATACCAGAAACTAAAAATGGTGAGCCTCTGGTAGTATCTTTAGTACCTCAGGCAGTTGCTATACTAAATGACATAAAAAGCTATCACGAGAGCAATTGGGTCTTTCCTAGCAGCTACAGTAAGTCTGGACATATTGAAGAGCCCAAAAAGATTTGGAAAACAATTTTGAACAGAGCTGGCATTACTAACTTACGCATCCATGATCTGCGCCGAACAATGGCTAGTTGGCAAGTACGAACCGGCGCCAATAGCTTCATCATTGGCAAAACATTAGGGCATAAAAGCCAACAAGCGACCGCAATTTATGCTAGAGTGAGCAAAGATGTAGCACGAGAATCAATGGAAAATGCTGTTAATGCGATGTTTGAGTATAAAAAATGATCTTCATGTGTTATACTCCAAACAACTATATTTTATTATCATCATAGAAGAGTATGTATGAAATTTGATAAAAATAAACCTTACAATAATTTGCCTCTATTGCCGCCAAAGTGCGATATCGAATCCAAGGAAATATTGAAAAAAGCAAATAGTGCGAATATGGCACTTGTAGAATTGCGTTGCAAGGGCGATGCCATTCCAAATCAGAATATTCTCTTGGATGCCTTGACTCTTATCGAAGCTAAAGATAGCTCTGAAATTGAGAATATTTTTACTACTCATGATGCGCTATATCAAGCATCTTTACTAGGTGAAAATCATGCTGATCATGCCACAAAGGAAGTATCGCGCTACCGTCAGGCATTATGGCATGGTGTAGATCTGCTCAAACAACGACCGTTATCGACCAATCTTTTTATTGAATTGGTACAAATCATTACCCAAAACACCTCAGGCATCAGAAATAGCTCTGGAACCAAAATTGCCAATTCTAAGGGTGACACAATCTATACGCCGCCAGAAGGCGAAGATTTGATACGTAAAAAGATAGCTAATCTTGAGAATTTTATACATGACGAAGATGACAATATTGATCCACTAATTAAACTAGCAATTATCCATTATCAATTCGAAGCTATACATCCTTTTTCAGATGGCAATGGACGTGTTGGTCGTATAATTAACATACTCTACTTATTACAGCAAAATAGGCTGAAAACTCCAGTATTATTCCTTAGTCGTTATTTTATTCAGAATAATAAAGGATATTATGGCGGATTAAAGAATGTGACTGAAAAAGAAGATTGGCAAAGCTGGATATTATACATACTTGACGCGATTGAACATACTGCTCGTACAACCATCGAAAAAATCGATGAGATAATAAAGTTGATGGAGAAATTTATCAATCTCATCAAAATCAATCATCCAAAGATATATTCTAAGGATTTAGTTGAAGTTTTATTTGCACAACCTTATTGTAGAGTATCTTCGTTAACTAAAGATAAAATTGTAGCACGCAAAGCTGCCTCCACATATTTAAAAAAGATAGAGGCATTGTCGCTTTTGAGTGGCAAGAAAGTAGGTAAAGAAATGGTCTATGTTAATGATAGTTTGTTAGAAATTTTAAGAAAATAGCGTCTCATCAATCCTTATTACAATTTTTATTGATATGTCCCCATCAGGGACATGTTTTCATAACGTGTCCCTAAAATGTAAAAAAAGACACATATTAAACAATGTCAAATCTGGTCTGAACTAATAATATAATGCTTAAGTAATATCACGATCTTCCTTAACCATCGCACCTCTTTCTCTTTGTTCTCTAACTATTTCTACCCAGTTGTTCCGCGTACGATAACCCTTCCATACTCTTTGAATATCTCTAGCAGCCTCCTCAGATCTTCGTGGTGGACAGTCATCCTCACCTGGTCTTAAAACTTCTCTTGCATTTGCACGCACTACACCATTTAATTCAAACAAAGTTTCTGCTAGGTCAAGAGGAGTAATCGGCAGCCCATCATAAAATACTCTATTTACAATAACATCAGCTGGATTGTAATCATTATAAGTACCAAAGAAAAATTCTTCTATATCATGGCCTCTCACTTGAAATAAATCAGTAGGATACATAACATTAAATGTAGTTTCAACATCCACTATGTAAGTCATTGCGGCATCAGTTAAATCTGCTCTTCCAGCTACTCTATCGGCCATACGTGCATAAACCGGCTTTTCTTCTGCCTTTTGTTTTGATACAGGCCTCCACTTATGCTTATCACATATGGTACTCATAACTATTCTGAAAAAAATATCTAAACATGGCTGTAATGCATCATATTGACCAGTAGCAAGATAATGTTTGATTTTTAAGCAATTTAGTATCAAAGCACCTGATTTCCAAGAGTCTTTCATTATATTGCTGTTAGAGATAGCTAGGTGGATCTCTTCATCTGTTAATACCGAACAAAAAACTATTGGATCAAAAATAAAGCTCTCTACACTATGTCGTTTCTTTAGAACAACACAATGTCCTTTTATTCCAGCCTTAGCAAGACCATGATCAATTCCATAATCATTATCCAAAATTCCAAAAGAACTATAAAACCTTACATCATTTAGTATACGCCTGCTTTTTACCCAATAAGATGAGGCTTCCCCTCTATTAGTAGATTTACCCTCAAATAAGTTTTCATACGCTGTCATATCACGTACAATAGAGGTTTTTACTCCTGTACACCCACCATCTCCTTTTTTATGGCCTTTATCATTTTTTTTACTAACAGAATAAAATGATAATTGATATCTATCTGAAAGCAACCTAAGAGGTAGAGCTGCTCTCCCCTCAACAGGAATATACCAATAATAATCTCTTCTATCTTCTAATACTGCCATATCTCTAACAATACCAGATAATCTTCTAAGCGATTGATATGCTCCTTCATAAAATCTTGCATCACCAACGCTTTCAGCATAAACTCTATGATGGTAATCAACAAGATCACGAACATTACCTGACATACGTAACATAGCCCTCAGTTTATGAACTTTCATAACTTCTGATGAGCCTGAGAGCATTCTTTGAATCGTATATACATTCTCATCCGGAGCTAAAGCAACTGTATCCATTCTATGAGTCACCATAATCACTTGAATTCCTTGCCTTCCTACAAATTCTTCAAGCACAATCTTATAATATAACCTACATAATTTAGGATCTAGATGTGCATCTGGTTCATCAAGCAACATTATCCTAATAGGATTATCAATTTGTCTATCCTCATACTCACCTGTACTACTCAATCCCTGAACAGCAAATTGCCAGGTTAGCATTGTAAGCATTACTCTTTCTCCTGAAGATAAATCCTTAGGTAATAACTGTTTTCTACCATCCCTAATTACTAATTGTGTATCCTCATGAGCTCTAGCCGCTTTATCAAGATAAATTTGATATCTGAAACCCTGTCTTTTTAAAATAGCATTAATATTATCTAATGGTGAAGTATCAACTGCTGAATCTGTATAATCATCTATGACCGCTCCTTTAAATGCAGAATTGGTGGAAACTAGTTCTAAAAAAGGTCTCAATTCTAATTTGCCTTCAAATGCTACATCAACCATATCGTGCATTGCTTCAGCATCAGAATCATCTAGAGAGTCATAATGATCATATAAAGTAAGTGAGCCTGATACGTCTTTAATTTGCGCTTTTATAACTCTTTTTCGTTCATTGTAACTATGAACGATATAAGAAATAAATGTTAATGGCTCAGTTAATCTTAATTCATTTAGTTCATAATTTATTGTTTTTCTTGCTACAGATAATACATATTTATCGTCAATTACTGCAGGATCAAGATTTTTTAAAGCTATATCTTTTACTACATTGCCCGCTACTTTTATTGCAAATTCTTGTGTTGCTTCAGTGCCCTCTCTTATATACGCTAAAACTTGTGTTACACATTCTTCTAACTGTCTTTCGTTACCTAACCAATAAGATAAATCCTGCGCTCCTTTTTCAGATGAAGATCTGCTTAAATCATGATCCGGTGGTATATATAAAACTTCTTTATCTAATAAATATTTTCTTTGTTGCAGTACAGGATGTTCTCTACGTCTATCAAAAATCGCACCTCTTGTATCAGTAAGATTATGCCTTATATATTTTAATAATAATGATTTTCCAGAACCATTTTGCCCTGTAATCACTGCAAATTGAGGTACATCACACCAAGGCTTAGAACCCATATAAATTACTGGCATCTCATTAGCATCAATTGCACCTCCTGCAACTTTCCTTTCAGCAAACTTTACTGATTTTAAATGCCTATCTTTAGAAAGTAAAAGTACGTTTGTATGGTTCCAAAAATCTTCCCCTAACTCTTCATCTGCTACAGCTAGATCACTTATACTTACATCCATTCCTCTAGCTGTAAAAGCTCTAACAGGCCTTACTCTACCAGCCCAAGCTTCCACCCCTGGCCTTCTCAGACCAAACCTTACATTTCCTCTTGCACCTACACTGGCTTTTGGCTTTATTTCTAAAGCTCCTCCTGTTACTAATCTGTAAGCTTTTTCGAGCTCTTCCTTTGTATAAGGTTTATCTAAATCAGATCCGCTATATACTCTTGCAGATTCAATAATCTCAAAAATAAATGAACATGCATCATCTGATAAACCACTTATTTTAACAATAATTGCTTGATCTAATGTTCCTTTAAGTTGCGTACGCTTTCTCTCTGCATTTTCTTTTAACAACTTCTTAATATTATCAAGTCTTTCTCTACTAGATCCAGGAAGTTCTATACCTGCTATAGCTCTATATGTAGTAATATCTGTAGCTCTTAAATGTACCAATGACTCTTCATGACCGGCATCTACTGCAGCAGAAACAGAGTGTGGTACAGTTCCATCAAAAAATTGTGTATTAGAAACCTCAATGTTAGTGTAATCTACTATATTAGTAAAAGTTATTGGACCACAATCAAAACCATTTTCTTCTCTTCCTTGCTGATCTGTCTGCTTTTTATTAGAAGTTATTGATTCCTTAGGTATTGCAAATTCAATACCTATTTTAGCACTAATTAAAAGATTGATTGCTGCCACTAAGCTTGGTTCTAATCTAGTAATCAACTCGTCACTAAAACCATCACCTCCATAAGGATCGCTATACAAAATACTCGCTGTTCTTGCTTCATAATCAATCTGCACTCTAATGGCTCGCCAATGCATACCTGACAGAAGAGGAATTACTACAAGTTTAGGTAAGGTTGACCAACGATTATTTTTTGCTGTTTGGTCAACTCCATGCCTGTCAACTGTATGTGTACCGGTTACTGTCTTTATATCATCAGTTAACGCATCAGCAAAATTATCTATGTAATAAGGATCAGTTACAAATACACCACTTCTATTTTCTCTTGTAGCAGAATACTCTTCCCCTACTGCTTTTACTGTATAAGCGTTGCCATCTTCTTTATTATAATTCAGTTTAGATTGTCTGGTTGCTATTAAAAGCCTAAAGCCATCCCCAATACTGTACCAGTATCTTCTATTCTCCCCATCTTCATTCAGATTCCTATCATCACCTAAAGCATTAGCTTTTAATATTTTCCCTGCTGCAGGTGCAACAGAAGCACCTTTAATTTTAGCCATATTACTGTTCCTTATCTAACTTGATATTATAACATCTATACATTAATTTAATTAAATCTAAAAGTGTGCATTTGTGCTTTAATATACTAAAGAGAGAATTTATAGACTTATCTCAGGTATTACTAAGTCTTAATTTGGATGTAAATAACTAAACACCTAAGGAGCGCTGCTCCTGCCGCGATCAAGACTAAACAAGCAAAACTACCATTTCCCCAGTCTTCCTCCGCTTTGCTTCGTGCAGATTGGGCGAAAAGAGACCCCTTTGGTAGTTTTGGTCTTGACCTTTGCTCCTCGTTGCTCGCCGCAATGGCAAGGGTTGTGTGCGTTTTAGGCACACACCCGAGCAATAATTAAAAAAGGAGTTTAAAAATGGATAATCATAATAATAACAATAAAATAGCTTATTCTTGTAGCAGAGCTCAAGCAATAAAGAGTGGCATATTGGTTGATGTAACTGATATGGCAAAAGCAATTGGTATCAAATGGCACGTAGCTGTTACCTCTTCTGTATGGTCTGATTTTATTGAATGGACAGATTATGACAGAAGAAGGCAAGGGCTCCAGGACACAGAAAGTAGGTTATGGGAAATAATTTTTGTGCTTCATTGGGCAATGAAAAATGCTGACAAACATAGTGACATAATTTTTTACGAATTGCATATTTTGCCTAGAGATGGTTTTTCTTATGCAGCTAGACGTACTAGATTAAAAGCAGTAGTAAGTGTAGGTGATCACTTTGAACCTATAATTACGATTATGTTACCAAGCGAAAATTAATAGCGCCTAAATTATTGTAAATACTATATCTTATGAAAACAAATTGTAATGTTTGTAAAATAAATGTTCATTCAATCTATCTTACTTAAAAATCTATTTGTTTAAAACAAACTGTTATAGGCTCTCTGCAGTCACTTGCTCTCCTTGTATTTATTTTCTCTATATTTTACCCAACGATTAATTGCTCTTTCTTTCTTCGCTTGATTTGAGCATTCAGGACAACCATGCCCATGTGATCTGCTAAGAATCAATGATTGATATTCATGTCCCTTAGGACAAACCCACCATACTTTAAATTTTGAACCAGTAGTAAAATCAAATGGTGTTTTATCCAGATTTTTAGTTGGATGCCATTCTTTGGCTAATTCAGGGTTTTTAGTTTGTAAACAATTAGAAATATGTACTATCTTTCCGCTACAAATAGGACATTTATATCCATTAGTTTTAGAACCTACCACCATTTGATACTCATGAGAGATATCTTTATTACATTGCCACCAAACCTTTTTTTTACTGTTAGGCATTACATCTAATGGAGTTAAAACACCATTCTTAATTTGATGCCACTCTTTTGCAACTTCTGAATATAATGTTTGTAAGTTATTATCTTTACCTACTTTACGACTAACACATTCAGGACAACCAGATTTATATTTTTTATTACTCGCTCTTCGATCAGGTGATGACTCCCACTCATGACCTTTTTGACACAACCACCAAACTTTTTGATTACTTCGAGGTGTAACATCTGAAGGGCTCAAATTTCCATTTTTAATTGAATGCCATTCTTTTATCAGTTCTGGGTTGCTCACTTGTAAACAATGTGTCACATGTGCTTTTCTACCGCTACAAAATGGGCAGCTATGACCTCCTGTCCTATCAGCAATTTTAGCTTCCCACTCATGCCCCTTCTCACATAACCACCATACTTTTATTCCAGATTTTATAGTAAACTGATCTGATCTGAGGTTTTTATTTTTAGTTGGATGCCACTCCTTAGCTAATTTAGGGTTACCAACTGCAAAGCTAACATTATGGTTACTACCTGGCAGAGCTCTTCTAATTTCTAAATATCTTTCTTCATTTACAAATTTTTTGTTCTTCTTACTTATGTATATTTTAATTTTATCCTTAATGCTCTCTTCTATTGAAGATTCATATTTTGTGAGGATTTTTTCTAAAAGTATTTCAATATCTATAGGTTTTATAGCATGACAATCAAAAGCTAAATCATCTTCAGATAACAACCTTAATGGTCTTCCTCTAAGGCGAATAATTGAATAACCTAATTTCTCAAAAAACAGACTTTTTTTATTATCTTTTGCTTCTTTTTCAACACCTTTATGCCAAAAACTGCCATCCACTTCTATTATCAGATCTAATTCAGGAATAAAAATATCTGCTTCTTTACCTTTGATATTTTTCTTTGATGATAAATTTGGAAAAAATAATGATAGTTCAGCTACAACCCTATATTCAGCATTAGAAGCCTGACTCCAACAATGTGGGCATCTAGTGCCATTACCTCTTGTTCTATCAGCAATTTTAGCTTCCCATTCATGGTCTTGAAAATGTAAGCATTGCCACCATACCTTTTTACCAGAATATACAGTAAACTGATCCGGTCTAAGATTTTTATTTTTAGTTGGATGCCATTCTTTTGCTACTTCAGGGTTAAGGAAAACTAAACTTCTTTCAGGTGCTGTTTTCTTGCCAGCACAATATGAACATCCAGCACCTTGTAATCTGCTATAGATTTTCATTTGATATTCATGCCCCTTAGGACAAATCCACCAAACTTTTTTATCAGCTCCAGGTGTAACATCTGAAGGAGTCAAGCTTCCATTTTTAGTTGGATGCCATTCCATTGCTAATTCAGGATTATTATTTTCTAAGCAATATGCAGAATGAACTCTCTTTTTAGCACAATATGGACATTTAGATTTATGAAGATGTCTATTTCCAATTAAAGCCTGCCACTCATGTCCATAATTACACTGCCACCAAACCTTCTTGCCAGATTGTGCAGTGTATTGTTCTGGTTTCAGGCTTTCATTTCTAGTTGGATGCCATTCCATTGCTAATTCAGGATCGAGGTAAGCTAAACTTTTTTCAGGTGCTGTTTTCTTTCCATCGCAGTATGAGCAACCACTACCATTTGACCTAGATAATATTCGTGATTCATATTCATGCCCCTTAGGACAAATCCACCAAACTTTTAAACTACTTTTAGAAGCTATATTTGAAGGGGTAAAACCCCCATTTTTAGTTGGGTGCCATTCCATAGCAATTTCTGGATATAAATTTTGTAAGGATTTTTCTAATGTAGCACATTCCGGGCATTTACTTTTATGAGAAGTACGATAACCTATGGAGGTAGTCCATATATGTAGAAGATTTTTACTACATTGCCACCATACCTTTTTATGGCTTCTATATCCAATTTCTTCTGGAAGCAGACCATTGTTTTTAGTTTGGTGCAACTCCTTAGCAAATTCTGGGTATAAACTGGCAAGGCTATCAAGCTTTGGCATGAATATTATTTTTTATTTTGATTTCTATTGCATTTAACAATAATAGTCAATATATCTATTTTACTATAGATGGTTAGAATGAACTTTTTAGCATTGATAGATAATATTTATTGCATTTTGTAATGGTAGGGAAAGCCTCTGATGAAATAATTGAGTTTTATGAAAAAGCACTGATAATATGACGAAACATTACTAGTATAAATAGAGAGGAGCGATGCATAGTAAAAACCAAATAATACAAAATAAAACTTTACTTCAAAGCGAAAAAATACGTGGTATTAAGTTACTTAAAAAGGTTTTAGAAGAATTAGCTCAATATGATCCACATAAGGCCACTGAAGGAAAAATGGCTGGTCTTGAGGCTAGAATAAAAAATACTTTAGGAGATATATATGGCCATGGAACTCCTAAATACAAAAGCTACTCAGATGCCTCAAATTTATATCCAGCATCCATAATATGGCTAAATTTTGGAGAGTCGCCATCTAGTAGATTAGATATAACAGAATTAGAACGTGGAAAACAAAGGGCAATCTCCTTGATTGAAGCTGCAATAACAGATTTGGAAGAAAGCTTAGATAATGAAGAAATTCAAGGTACTGAACCTACTATTACTGAATATGATGATAAAAAAATATTTATTGTTCATGGACATGATGAACAAACAAAAACTGATGTAGAAAATGTTGTAAGTAAGTTAGGTCTTGAGCCCATTATTTTATCTGATTGTGCAAATACAGGACGCCATATATTGCAGAAATTTACTGAAGAAACAGATCAAATCGGATTTGCTATTATATTAATGACGCCAGATGACTTAGGTGGAAAAACAAAAGATGATTTAAATCCGAGAGCTAGGCAAAACGTAGTTATGGAATTAGGATTTTTTATCGGAAAACTTGGGCCAAAACGTGTAGCAGTAATTTTATCTGATAAGAACATTGAAATACCATCTGATATAAATGGTATAGTCTACACATCTTATACATATTCAGATAATGCATGGAAGCTTGGGTTATTAAAAGAATTGAAACATGCAGGATATGCTGTAGATGCTAATAAACTGCTATAAATTACTGATATGCAAAATCTTAATTTACAAAAGTTAAATGAAATGCTTAAGAAATATATTTTACGCTGGTTATTGCCAAAGTTAATAGAAAAACGAAGCCCTAGTAACGAGATACCTCGAAGTGGTAAAGAAGGTGAAAAGGTTAATTGTTATTCAGTTCACTTATGCGATGAAGAAGGAAAATTTATTTATTCTGTAACAGGATTGAGTAAAACTAAAAAAAGTCTAATCCTGCTTTCCAGGAATAATAATATTAGTACAAAAATTCTAAAGAGTATTTCATTAAATCAATTTATTGTTACCCATTTCTATGGTTTAGACACCAAAGACTATAATAATATCTATAACTTAGCTTTTAACTTTGTCTTCAAATTCGATGTATTTATATTTAAATGCCGTAAGCTTTGGAATTTTTTTATTCAATATTTTTTCAATAGAAAAGAGCTGACTATAAAAAACAGTATGGAATTACTTAATGCTATAATCGATTATGAACTTAACCCAGACTTAGATCCATTATTGGGGAGTTTAACAAAAAATGGCGTTGGGGTTGCTTCTTTGATGACAAAACAATTTTCAATAAGATGGCTAGATCATCCAAATAAAGAGATTATTCAGAAAAAACTTCAATTATATTTAGAATCATTCGTTGAATCCGGTGATTTAAAAGTAAATAAAGAACAGTATTCAGTTACGTACTCGATCACACCAAAAGCCTTAAAAACGTTAGAAATATACGAAGAAAATGAACGTAAACACAAAGACAATGTTCGGTTACAATGGTTACTTGTTATATTCACAGCAGTAATGACTCTTACTTCAATTTTTCAATATTTGGCTAGTTAATACCATTGAATAGCTAAAAAATCGCATGAGCTTCGCAAGTTATTAAATATATAATTATTTGAGAACATGACTGACAAGTTTTATATATCGTTCAATCGCCACTATAGCTTTTTTAGCTTAATTATTTTCCAAGTTAATTTAGATAAGGAATTACCTTCAAAAATATTGATCCGCTACGCGCCTAATTTGGTCGGATAAGGAGGTAGTATTGCTACCACCCCCTCTCCTAAGAACCGTGCATGCGACTTTTACCGCACACGGCTCAAGCCTTTCTGGCAGCCCTA
>JAGVLN010000008.1 GCA_020049805.1 Rickettsiales bacterium | reverse complement strand
TGATATTTCATGGAACGAAAATCCAGAAGAAGATTTAAAAAAATTCAAAAAAGGTGATGTAATTAAGGTTGTAGTCTTAGCGGTAGACTCAGAAAAAGAAAGAGTAAGCTTAGGCATCAAACAGTTAGTTGAAGATCCTTTCGAAAACACTTTCAAAAACCTTAAAACTGGCAGTGTAGTTACCTGCACTGTAACTTCAGTAGATGATAGTGGTATTAATGTAGAAGTTGCTGAAGGAGTTTTAGCATTTATTAAAAAGACTGACCTTTCAAGTGACAAAGTTGAACAAAGACCAGAAAGATTTGCAGTAGGCGATAGAATAGATGCAAAAGTAGTTTCTCTAGACAAGACTAACCGCAAATTAACTCTTTCAATTAAAGCTTTAGAAGATGAAGAAAAGAAAAAAGCAATTGCGGAATATGGTTCAACTAGTAGCGGAGCAAGCTTAGGCGATATCTTAGGTGCTGCTATAAGCAAGGCAGAACAAAAGAAAAAAAAGTAGTGTAATACCGATTTGTATATATTTTGGCTATAAAGACAATTTTAATCTATTGCATATATGTCTGATTATTTATTAGATAGAATACATCTTAAATCTAAATTGTCTTTTTGGCGCAATACTGCCTTAGTAATATTAGCTCTATCGATTTTATATTTTATATCTGATTTTAGAAATGGTTCGACTTCTACCCTACAAAAACCATTTATTGCCCGTATTACCATTAATGAAGAAATAAAAGAAGATATAAATCAGGAATTAATATTAAATAAATTAGCAGAAAATGATAAGGCACAAGCAGTCATTCTTCATCTGAATACGTCTGGAGGTACAGTCTATGGAGGCGAAAATCTCTATTACTCTCTACTTAAAATTGCAAAGAAAAAACCAGTCGTAGCAGTAATAGGTACCTGTGCAACATCAGCTGGTTATATGATAGCGCTTGCGGCAGATTCAATTATTGCTAGAAATACTAGTCTTATTGGCTCAATAGGGACTATAATTGTTACCCAAGAAATCAGCGAGCTTGCTAAAAAGTTAGGAGTAGAATTTATAATTTTAAAATCTGGCGACCTGAAAGCAGAACCATTATTTACTCATAAACTTACTGAGCAAGCTAAAGAAGCTACTATGCAAACCATTATGGATACTTATAACATTTTTGTTGATATAGTAAGTGAACGTAGAAAAATGCCAAAAAACCAAGTATTAAAACTAGCAGACGGTAGAGTTTTTACAGGAAATCAAGCATTTAAAAATCAGCTTATTGATGCAATTGGTGGAGAAGATGAAGCTATTCAGTGGTTAGTAATAAATAAAAATGTAACAAAAGATTTACCAGTTAAAGATATACCTTTAGAAAGTAAAGATGATATTATTTCTGAATTTATTGCGCCTTTAAGCAAACTTAATACAATTTTGGATTATGCTTTAAGTTTAGTCAAATCAACTCATAATATAGGAGTGATACAATAGAATGACTACAAAAAGGCAATTAGTTAATTTACTAGCTACTAAAAATACTCAATTGTCTCCTAAACAGATAATAACTATAGTAGATACTATTATTAACTTTCTTACTAAAGTACTTGTTAAAGGACAAAGGGTAGAAATACGAGGTTTTGGTGCTTTTAGTATTCGTAAAAGAACAGTGAAAATTCTACGCAATCCTAAAACTAACCAAGTACTACCTCCAGCTAGCCTTTACAGGGTATATTATCGTCCAAGTAAAAATATTTTTTAACTTTATAAACCATCACTTCTAAATCAAGTAATTATTAGTTGACAACATTATAGCTATTTATTATTATCCACAAATAAATGAATATAATTAGGGCGGGAATATCCCGCCTTTTTCTTTAAGCTAAATTTATGCAAATAGAACAGAAGGTTTGTGAAATCATAGAACCACCATTATCCGATCTCGGATATGAGGTTGTGAGAGCAAAATACTTTAATCGAGGTAAGGCTAACATTTTGCAAATAATGATTGATAGAACAGACCAAACACCTATAACTATAGATGATTGCGAAAAGGTAAGCCATACTGTCTCTGCCTTACTTGATGTAGAAGACCCTATCAGCGATGCTTATAATTTGGAAGTTAGCTCTCCAGGCATTGATCGACCACTGGTTAAACTTAAGGATTATATTAAATATAAGGGCTATGACATTATAGTACATTTGTATAATCCTGTAGATAATAATAGAAATCCCAGAGGAAAACTAGAGGACGTTATTGATAATAATATAATTATGAATGCACAAGGATTGATATACAAAATTGATATCCAAAATATAAATTCAGCGAAATTAGTTCTCACAGATAAACTTTTGAAAAAATAATTTTAGTAATTTAGAGGTAAATATGAATATTGGTAATAGCGAAATGATACAAATTGCAGATTCAGTAGCACGAGATAAAGGCATACCTCGTCAAGCAGTAATCAGCGCTATGGAACAAGCAATTCAAGTAGCAAGTCGTAAAAAATATGGCCACGACAATAATATTAGGGTTACAATCAATCCTCAAACTGGTGAGACCAAAATTAACCGTATTCTTGATATAGTAGAAGAAGTAGAAATCCCTGGAAGTCAAATAAGCCTAGAGGATGCTGTTCATAAAAATCCAGAAGCAAAAATTGGTGATGAAATTGTTGAACCTTTACCTCCTATAGATATCGCTCGTGTTGTCGCACAAAGTGCAAAACAAGTTATTATCCAAAAAGTACGAGAAGCAGAAAGAGAACGACAATACGAAGAATTTAAAGATCGCATTGGTGATATAGTAAGTGGTACTGTACGCAGGATAGAATTTGGAAATATTGTTATTGAATTGGGACGTGGTGAGGCTATTCTACGTAGAGAAAATGCCATTAAAGGAGAAATATTTAAAGTAAATGACCGTATCAGAGCGTATATTGAAGATGTACGTCATGATAATAAAGGACCACAAATTATCTTATCAAGAATTCATCCTCAATTTTTAGCAAAATTATTTGCTCAAGAGGTACCAGAAATTTATGATAGTATTATTGAAGTAAAATCAGTTGCACGTGAACCTGGTATCAAATCTAAAATTGCAGTTCACACTAACGACAGTTCTCTTGACCCTGTAGGATCATGTGTCGGGGTACGCGGTTCAAGAGTACAAGCTGTAATTAATGAATTACATGGTGAAAAAATAGATATAATTCAATGGAGTAGTGACCATGCTACATTTGTTATCAACTCATTGACACCAGCAGAAGTAACGAAAGTAGTTATTGACGAAGATAATAAGCGTATAGAGGTAGTAGTACCAACTGAACAACTGAGTATTGCTATAGGACGTCGTGGTCAAAATGTACGTCTTGCTTCCCAATTAACTGGATGGAATATCGACGTAATGACCGAAGAAGAAGAATCAAAACGTCGTGTAGAAGAATTTAATTATGCTTCTAAATTATTTATTAACAGTTTAGGTGTGGAAGAAGTATTAGCACAATTATTAGCTGCAGAAGGATTTGCTTCATTAGAAGATATAGCGTATACTTCATTAGAAGAATTATCATCTATTGAAGGATTTGACGAAGAACTTGCTAAAGAATTGATTTATAGAGCTAAAAAAGTTGTAGAAGAACAAAATAAAGACTTATTAACCCAACTCGATAATTTAGGAGTTGATGGTGATCTAATACAATTAGTTAACCTGAATTTACCACAAATGCGTATATTAGCTGATAATGGTATCAAAAAAATGGAAGATTTAGCAGAGTTAACTGTAGAAGAGTTTGAACAAATTATCCCAAATAGTGGGTTATCTTCAGAAGAAATTAGAAATATTATTAACCAAGCTATTGCAACTAATAAAGACACTAAAAATTAGCATATTATAGAGTATTTTAATGACAGAAAACGATGATCAACCAAAATTAAAGGTGGATAGACCTAAGCTTACTATATCTCCAGGATCAATAGATAAATACAAATTACATTCTGGAGTTAAAGGCAAATCTATTACGGTTGAGGTAAAGAAAAAGCGTATGGTAAGGCCTCAAGGCGCCGGTTCTATTTTGCAAGATGACACTCAGATCTCTAGTGCCCCGGAGACCCCACAAGATAGTAGGTTAGCTTTATTAAAAAAGGCTGTAATTGATGCTCATAAAGAAAAGTTACAAAAAGAAGATAAAGCTTCTACCGTTGTGCCTGAATTAATGGAAGAATTTGAAGAAGATTTTCAGGAAAAGCCAGAAGAAGTACCAATTTCTGAATCTACAATTAAATTACCGGAAGAAATTACTACTACACAAAAAAAAGAAATAAAAAACAAAAAAATACTTGATACTGATATCGAAGAAGAAGGAAAAAAATTTAGTAAAAAACTTGATATTAAACAACCAATTAGTCGCTCACGATACGAAGTTGGTAAGCGAAATTCAAAAGTAACTATTCAAAATATTGAACGTGAAGAAGAACGTAGCCGTAGCTTTGCATCCATTAAAAGAGCACGAGAAAAAGCACGTAGAGCTTTAGGATTAGGACAAACTCAAGAAACTGAAAAGCAGATTAAAGAAGTGATTTTACCTGAAGTTATTACAGTAGCTGACTTAGCGTCAAGAATGGCAGAAAGAGGAACAGAAGTCGTACGAGCCTTCATGAAACTTGGTATGATTGTTAATATTAACCAAACAATTGATGCCGATACCGCAGAATTGATAATCCATGAATTCGGCCATAAAGTTAAAAGAGTTACTGAAGCAGATGTAGAAAACATTCTTATTGATGAATCACAAGATTTAAGTAAGTTAGTTTCTCGTCCTCCGGTGGTAACAGTTATGGGACATGTAGATCATGGTAAAACTTCACTTCTAGACGCTCTAAGATCAAGTGATGTAGCTTTACATGAAGCTGGAGGAATTACTCAACATATTGGTGCTTACCAAGTTAAGCTTGAAAATGGAGCTCTTGTAACATTTATCGATACTCCAGGCCATAAAGCATTTACTGCAATGAGAGCTAGAGGGGCTAAAGTTACAGATATAGTAATTTTAGTTGTCGCAGCAGACGATGGTATTAAGGAACAAACTATTGAAGCAATTAGCCATGCAAAAGCTGCTGGTGTTCCTATCATTGTTGCGATTAATAAAATAGATGCTCCGGGCGCTAATCCTCAAAATGTAATTAATGAACTGTTAAATCATGAATTAGTAGCTGAGTCTATGGGTGGTGATATAATGGTTATCGAGGTATCTGCTCTCAAAAAAATCAATCTGGATAAACTTATTGAAGGAATATTACTACAAGCCGAAATGCTGGATTTAAAAGCTGATCCTACTACTAAAGCACGCGGAGTGGTAATTGAATCGAAAATAGATAAGTCGCGCGGTGTAGTAACTACCTTATTAGTACAAAAAGGCACTTTAAGGATAGGTGATATATTAATTGCCGGTGCTCATTCTGGCAGGATCAGATTTATGACCGATGATAAAAATCGTACCATAGAAGATGCAGACCCATCAACACCGGTAGAAATATCAGGTTTGGATGGCTCACCTGAAGCAGGAGAAGACTTTGTAGTAGTTGATACTGAAAAGCAAGCAAGAGATATAAGCGAATATAGATTGCGTAGAGCAAGAGAAATCCGCACTTCAACTGCGTCTAAAGGCACTCTAGAAGAATTATTTGCTAAAGCTTCTGGCGGTAGTAAAGTAAAAGAATTACCTTTGATTATTAAAGCAGATGTTAATGGTTCAGTTGAAGCTATTGCCAATACATTAGAAAAAATCTCTACTAATGAAGTTAAGGTAAAAATATTACATAAAGCAGTTGGTGGTATCAACGAATCTGATGTTGCCTTAGCAGAAGCATCTAAAGCATTGATCTTAGGGTTTAATGTTAGAGCTAATGAACAAGCCAAAAAACTAGCTGAAAAATCAGCAGTAGATATTAGATATTATTCAATTATTTATGACTTACTTGATGATATTAAACTTATGTTAAGCGGTATGCTTTCACCTAATATTCGTGAGGAGTTCCTAGGTTTAGTTGAAATAAGAAAGGTTTATAATATTACAAAAATAGGTAAAGTGGCAGGATCCTTTGTAGTAGAGGGTTTAATTAAGCGTGGTGCAAAGGTTAGATTACTACGTAATGATATAGTAATTCATGAAGGCAAACTGAAAACTTTAAAACGGTTTAAAGATGATGTTAAAGAAGTTAAAGCTGGTTATGAATGTGGTATCGCTTTTGAAAATTACGACGACATAAAAGAAAATGATAAAGTTGAAGTGTTTGAATTAATTGAAGAAAAAAGAACTTTATAAAATGGTTAGAAATAACAAACTGCCCAGTTCTAATAGGCAATTAAAAGTAGGAGAAATTTTAAGACGAGTATTAATAGAAGTAATAAGTAATGACTTATATGATCCAATACTTGAAAAAATTTCATTAACTATTCCAGAAGTAAAAGTTACACCTGATTTAAAACAGGCTAATGTTTATGTATTACCCCTGTTTAATTCTATAATTAGCTCTAATGAATTAATAAAGCATCTAAAAAATCTATCACCAAAAATTCGTTATTTGGTTACCAATAAAGTAGAGTTACGTTATTCACCTGAACTTAAATTTAAATTTGATACGAGCTTTGATGAAGCTGCAAAAATCCAAGACCTATTAAAAGATTAACTCATGACCTTATATAACGTCCCATCTGGCTGGATCGCAGTTGATAAACCCTGTGGTATGTCTTCGGCACATATTGTTTCAATAGTAAAATGCTATTTTAAAAAATATAAAAGCATTGGAAAAAAAATAAAAGTTGGACATGCGGGAACATTAGATCCTTTTGCAAGTGGCGTCTTACCATTAGCAATTGGCGAAGCTACTAAGACTATAGCTTTTGCTCAAAATTATAATAAAGAATATATTTTTGATATGCAATTTGGTAAACAAACTGATACCTTGGATCCTGAAGGTAAAATAGTATTAGAATCAGATATAACTCCCTCTAAGACTGATATTGAAAATATATTACCTAAATTTTTAGGAGAAACTTGGCAAACTCCTCCTCATTTCTCAGCATTAAAAATTAATGGGCAAAGAGCATATAATTTAGCACGTAAATCAGAAAATTTTGAATTACAACCTAGGTTAATCAACGTTAGCTCAATACAACTGGTCGATTTTTCCGAAACTACTAAAATTGCTGCTGTTAAAGTGGAATGCGCCAAAGGCACCTATATTAGGTCTCTTGCTCGTGATATAGCTCTTAATCTTGGCTCCTGTGCTTATGTTTCAGCCTTGAGAAGAACAAAAGTAGGTTTATTTTGTGAAAAAAAATTAATTTTACTAGAAAATATTAAGCAAATGATGCATAATGACTCTCTCGAAAGAGAATTAAGGTCGGTTGATATAGTGCTGGACGACATCCCGGTGTTGTTTCTTTCTGAAGACATAGTACCACTTATTAAAAATGGACAAACCATTTTTGTAAACAAAAACATAAATGGATCTGTGTTAGTAAAGGTAAATAATTTACCAATTGCGCTCGGAATTATAACAAACAGCTATTTCAAACCTACTAGAGTATTTAACCTATAATTAAGTGAGGTATCGATGTCGATAAGTTTAGAACATAAAAAAGAAATTATCAAAAAACACCAACTAGATAAGAATGACACTGGTTCAACAGAAGTACAATGTGCTATTTTAACTGAACGCATTAATAGTTTAACTATTCATTTTAAAACTAATAACAAAGATTTCCATTCAAGACGTGGATTATTAATGATGGTAAGTAGAAGAAGAAGGTTATTGGATTACTTAAAGCGTAAAGACGCGACTAGATACGAAAAATTAATTAAAGATCTTGGTCTTCGCAAATAAATTTAAAGAATATAAGGATAATTAAATGTTTAATATCATACGCAAAGAGATAGAATGGGCTGGTAAAAAGTTAACACTCGAAACTGGTAAAATAGCAAGACAAGCGGATGGCGCGGTCATAGCTACTTATGGAGAAACTTCGGTTTTATGTACCGTTGTTGCTCAAAAAACGCCAGATAGTAATAGAGATTTTTTCCCTCTTACAGTTCATTACAAGGAAATGTCCTTTGCAGCAGGTAAAATTCCTGGAGGATTTTTTAAAAGAGAAGGCAAACCTTCAGAGAAAGAAGTTTTAACTTCACGTTTAATTGATAGACCTATAAGACCTTTATTCCCAACAAATTTCTTTAACGAAGTTCAGATTATTTGTACAGTTTTATCGTATGATGGAATTAATGATTCTGATATTGTAGCATTAATTGGTGCATCAGCTGCCTTATCAATTTCTGGTGTGCCTTTTGGTGGCCCAATTGCAGCTTCAAGAGTGGCTCTCATCGATGATCAGTTTGTAATAAATCCAGCAATAAAAGACCTTGCCCTATCTAGTTTAGATTTAGTAGTTGCTGGTACTAAGGATTCAGTGTTAATGGTTGAATCTGAAGCATCTGAGTTATCTGAAGAAAAAATGCTTGAAGCAGTAGTATTTGGCCATAACGCTATGCAACCAATTATTCAAATAATTAATGAATTATCTCAAGAAGTAAACAAACCTTTAATTCCTGTAATTCATGAAAATGATTCTACTAAGCTAGACGCAGTAGTTGCTGTATTAATTGAAAATGAATTAAGAGAAGCATTAAAAGAGCCCCAAAAACAATTACGTGCTGAAAAAATTCAAAAAATAAAGAGTAATTTAAAAGAGAATCAAAAAATAAAGATTAATTTAGGTACAGAAGGCACTCCACACGAAGAATTTCTTGAAGCTGAAATAGTAAGTGCTTTCAATAAACTCAAAGAACAAATTGTAAGAAATAATATACTTGAAAAAGGTATAAGGATTGATGGTAGAGATCCAAAAACAATTCGTCCAATTGCTACAGAAGTAGAAGTACTAGCAAGGACACATGGTTCTTCTTTATTCACTAGGGGAGAAACCCAAGCAATCGTAGTTACTACTTTAGGTAGCGCTCAAGATGAACAAATTATTGATTCTTTAGATGGTGATTCTAAATTACATTTTATGTTACATTATAATTTTCCACCGTATTCTGTAGGTGAACATACGCCTGTTAGAGCACCAGGTAGAAGGGAAATTGGTCATGGAAAATTAGCATGGCGTGCAATTCATCCTCTCTTACCAACAAAAGATAAATTCCCATATACGATTAGATGCGTTTCAGAAATTACTGAATCTAATGGTTCTTCTTCTATGGCAACCGTTTGTGGAGCTTCTCTTGCTTTAATGGATGCTGGTGTTCCAATTAAAAACCCAGTAGCAGGTATTGCTATGGGCCTCGTAAAAGAAGGTGAAAAATTTGTAGTATTATCTGATATTATGGGAGATGAAGATCATCTAGGAGATATGGACTTTAAAGTAGCCGGTACAGCCCAAGGGATTACAGCTTTACAGATGGATATTAAAATTAATGGCATTACTCCTGAAATTATGCAAATATCATTAAATCAAGCAAAAGAAGGCCGTTTGCATATTCTAGAAAAAATGAGTGAATCTTTAACTCAAGCTCGCAATTCTGTTAGCAAAAACGCTCCAACAATTACTTCTTTCACTATCAATAAAGATAAAATTAGGGAAGTTATTGGTAGCGGTGGTAAAGTCATCAGAGAAATTTGTGAAGTTAGTGGCGCTAAAATTGACATCGATGATAATGGAGTTATAAGTGTTTCAGCAGTTAACGCTGAAGCATCAGCTAAAGCAATCAAAATGATTAATGATATCGTAGCTGAAGCTGAAATTGGCACAATATATGATGGAAAAGTAGTAAAACTTATGGAATTTGGAGCTTTTGTAAACTTCCTTGGTTCAAAAGATGGACTATTACACATAAGCGAAATAAAAAATGAACGCATTAATGATGTAAGCGAAGTTCTAAAAGAAGGTGATAATGTTAAAGTAAAAGTTATCGGCCTTGATAAAGGTAAAGTCAGGTTAAGTATGAAATGCGTAGATCAAACAACAGGTGAAGATCTTGACCCAGATTTTATTCCTACCGAACCTAAGCCAAGCAATAATAAATCAAATAAAAAATTTGACGATCGTTCTAATAATAAAAAGAAGTTCTTTTAGTCATTAAATTATTTTCTTATTTCATAAGTTATAGTATTTTTATTAAAACAATACTGTAGCTTATGAAACTAAGTAATTTAGATAATTTAACTAATTTTCCTCATGCAGATGTTATTTTCTCAGCTTTAAGCGCACTGGGAGGAGAAAATAGATTCATTGGAGGATGCGTTAGAGATACACTCCTCGAAAGAAATTTTGTTGATATAGATATCGCTACCACACTATTACCAGAACAGATTCAGCTAGCTTTAACCAAAAAGCGTATTAAAAACCTTCCCTTAGGTATCGAGCATGGCACAATTACTGCAATTATTTATAACCATCAATATGAAATCACTTCTTTACGCGAAGATGTAAGTACTGATGGCAGAAGAGCGGTTGTTAAATTTACTAATGACTGGAAAAAAGATGCCCACAGAAGGGACTTTACAATAAATGCCATGAGTTACTGCCCTGTTCAAAATAAATTATACGATTATTTTACAGGCCTTAAAGACCTTAAGCATGGAATAATCAAATTCATCGGTGATCCAACTCAACGAATATTAGAAGACCATTTAAGGATATTAAGATATTTTAGATTCTTAGCTTATTATGGCGATTCACAATTAGATCAATCTTCTTTAGATGCTTGCCAAAATAATATTACCAAAATACATAATTTATCTGGAGAAAGAAAAAGCAAAGAATTATTTAAAATACTGCAAGCCCAAAATAGTTTAAAAACACTCAATCTGATGTATGAAGTAAATGTCTTACAGGCATTGATTAATGAGATTAGACCAAATTTTTCTAAAGTATTACAAGCTCTATCTGATATAGAAAAATTATTAGGCTATGATCTTAATTATTTAATTAAGCTTTTTGCTTTAATTAAGGACACACCTCAAACAATTAATATTTTGAGCCAAGAATTTAAACTATCTAATAAACAAAAAACATATTTGTTAAACTTACAAAAAATAAGCTCTTTATTTGATGAATATCCAATATTGAACTTAGCTTATAAATATGGCAAAGACCAAGTTGTGGATAGCCTTATATTTTATTTAGCTAACAAAAATGAAATAAATAACACAGCATATAGCTCAATTACTGAGCTACAAAGCCAAACTTTTCCTCCTTTACCAATAACTGGGCAAAATATAATAGAAAAATTAAATGTAAAACCAGGACCAATAATCAAAAAATTATTACAAAGAGCAGAAGATCACTGGGTAAGCTCTAACTTTTCATCTACTAGCGAAGAATTAATAAATTATTTAAAGCAATATTCTAAATAATCTATTTTACTAGAACGTATCTTCCTGGAGCATTCTCAATAAAATATTTTTTCATATCAGTTGCAGATATAGGCTTACCTAACTTTCCAGAGTAATCCTTCAACCAATTAGCCCAATCTGGCCACCATGAACCCTCATGCTTGATAGCATGACTTAACCATTTCGAACCAGTTAGATCATTAGCTTTATTGGTCCAATAACAATATTTATTTTTACTTGGAGGATTTACTACTCCTCCTACATGCCCAGAACCTGATAGTGTAAATTTTATAGGCCCACTAATTAATTTATGTGCTTGATATACTGCTTCCCATGGTGCTATATGGTCATCGATAGCCGTAAGAAAGTAGCACGGTATTTTTACATTAGCTAAATTAATAGGGGTACCTGCTATTTTTAACTTGTTAGGTTTAGCTAAGTTATTTTCTAAATACATATTTTTCAGATAAAAACTATGCATTTTAGCAGGTAGCCTTGTAGAATCAGCATTCCAATATAATATATCAAATGGCAGTGGTTCTTTTCCAAGTAAATAATTATTGACAAAAAATGACCAAATCATGTCATTCGACCTAAGCAAGCTAAAAGTGGCACTCACATAGTCACCATCATAATAGCCATCTTCAGACATTTTTTCTTCAATACGTTTTAACTTCGCATCGTCAATAAAAACTAAAATGTCACCTGCATCTTTAAAATCAAGTAACGTAGTAAGCAACGTAGCTGATTTTATGGTATCATCACCCTTACTATTTAGATAGGCCTCTGTCATACAGCTAAGAGTACCTCCTAAACAATATCCTAATAAATTTATATGCTTAGTACCTGTTATTTTTTTTATAAAATTAATGGCTTCAATAGGCCCTTGCAACATATAATCATCAAATGACTTATTAGCTAAACTAGAATCAGGATTCACCCATGAAATTAAGAAAACACTAAAACCCTGGTCCAGAATCCATTTAACAAATGAGTCCTTTTCTGTCAGATCTAGTATATAATATTTATTTATCCATGGCGGCACTATAAGCAAAGGAATAGAGTAGGTCTGGTCAGTAGTAGGTGTATAATGAATTAACTGCATTAACTCATTTTCATAAATGACCTGTCCTTTAGTGTTAGCAATATTTTTACCAATTTTAAATGCCTTATTATCGATACGTTTAATATCAAATATCTGTTTACTATTTTCTAAATCTTCAATGAAATTATTTAGACCTTTAAGTAAATTTTCTCCATGAGTTTCTATAGTTTCTTTAAGTACTATGGGATTAGTAGAAATAAAATTAGAAGGAGCTAGTGCATTCATCATTTGTTTAATAAAAAAATTAGCTCTTAATTTAGTTTTGTTTTCTACTTTTGCATCCTTTAACAAGGTTTCTAACCACTGAGTATTCATTAAATAAGTTTGTTTAACTAAATCGAAGAAAAAATTATCGTCCCATGCTTTATCTATGAATCTTTTATCTTTATGCGTGGGTTGATATAAAGGTTCTGGGTTTTCTCCAGAAAATTTTTTTAAACTATAATTTAATAGCTCTATGTAGTCTTTTACATATTGAGCTTGTAGCTCTAGCATCTTCTTAGGATGAGAATACAAACTAGAAAATACATCAATAAAAACTTTGTTTATTTCAATAGGTTCAAAAAGAGATTCTTGATTTTGGAATGAGTCGTTTTTAAAAATTTTGCTTAATAAAATCTGGTACTTCTCAAATATTTTTAATGAATTATGAGATAAGCGGTGAATATCAACTGTATGATGCATAAGCTCACTATTAATTATAGTTATAACTTAATTATACACCAGCTTCACGATGAAAAAAATTATAAGTACTAAACAAAAGAATTATAAACCACTATTCTGACCACTGTATAAGTTGCAGCACAGTTCAATCTTCTACCATTCAACTGAGTGTTCTAAGAAGACAGTAGTCTGTGCTTTATTCTTATGAACATTAATAGGGGCATAATTTTGATATGTCTTAAAAGATTTCAATGGATAGGCAATTTCCAAACCTGCTTTTAAATTACCAGCTATATTAGTTTTTACACCATAACCTGTAGAAGCTAAATATTTAGTAGAAGTTTGGTTAAGAGCTGTCTCATTATCCATAGTCATAATTTTTGCTTGATCATAAAATCCATATAATTCAGCACGTTTAAAATAAGGCTGATTTAAATTAATAAAATAATTTAACTCAAGTGCTAAACCAGCACCTTTAGAAGCAGCTAATAATTCTGATTTATATCCTCTAACTAAACTTTGCCCACCAAAGGTGATTTTTTGCCCACTTGGCAATGGTTTATTAGAATATTGCCCAGTAGCTAAAGCTGTAAAATAAAGATTTTGTACAAGTGGCTGTAACCTATAATAATCTAGGTTAAGTTTATTATAATTTCCTTCAACTTGATATGCATTAGCAGCTGTTTGATAAATTTTATAACTACTATTAGGTAATCCACGACCATAAGCAAGTACTAAATAGTTTATACCTTTTATAGCATCCTTATATTGCATAGTAGTAGAAACATCTAATTCGAAATTGGTGTTTCTTCTATACAGACCCACATTATTATATTGAGTATCTCGGTCATAATTTAACCCAATAGCGCCTTTAAGGCTAAATTTATTGGTTAGGATAAACGGATGAGATAATTCTAAATCAACATAATAATCCGTATTATTTTTTTGTGATGGTAAATTATTAGATGACACCGCGCTTTGATTGCTCTCAGCATAAGAGAGTATTGTTCTAAGTGCTGTGCCTTCTGTATTAAGAGGTTGAGTATAAATTACACCAGCATTTTTTAGAGCATTTGTTTTATTAGATGTAAGATATACTACCTTAATTTCCTCACCTTTTTTAAATGGTGAGAACATAGAGAAGGATGCATTGGCTTTATAATCACCATAATGTTTATTGATGTCATTGCTGACTTTTAGCTTAACTTCTTTATCAATCTTTTTTACAACTATTACTAAATCAGCATATTCCTCAAAGCTTGTACGCATATGATCTGGAACAGGAAGAATTTTCACCAATTGAACTTCGTAACCAGGCATTTGATCGATCAATTTAACATATCTTTGCACTAACTTTTTAGTTACTGGTTTAGAACTAATGATTTTCTTTTGGTATTCTTTAATAAAATTATTATCTTGATCAGCACCTAAAACATGCACTTGCCTAATACCACCATTAATAACTTTTATTCTAGCAGCCCCAGCTTTAAAATTTTGTTTATAATCAACATAAGCATGGGTTAATAGAAAACCTTGTTCGATATAAAATTCAGATATTTTATTAGCGATTTTATTTAGGTCATTAAAATTAACTGTCTGCCCAATCATATCTTTATATAAAGGCACAAATCTACTATCTGTAAAAGTATGGCCATTTTCCACAATTATTTCATTTAATTTAAATGGTTTGACTGCTTTTTCACCTTCAATATCATAATTTTGGATAGACAGTTCCTCTTTTTTGCTTGGCGGAAATACTTTAATTGGCACAGAAGTTTCTTTTGATTCTATGGATTTTATCGCCTCTTGTGGTATTGTATGATCAGGCTTAAATTGATTTAATTCCGAAGCAGTTTCATTTTGTTGTGCCAAGGCTAATTGGCTACATATTATTAATATAGTTACTATAGTTAAAAAGGTTGTTTTTTTTATCATCGTCCCTCTACTAAAACTCAACTACAATATGATTTGATTTAATTTGAATAATTTAACTGATTTATTACTTTCAAAATCATAACTTTGAAGCAATAATTTTTCTTCCTCTTCTGATTCCTTTTCTTCCTCAGGTATACCAATGTCTGGTACCATGAGATCGTTAGGCTTAAGTTGATTTAACTCTGAAGCAGCTTCATCTTGTTGAGCTAAAGCTAACTGAGATTGTGTCACTAGTATAATTAATATAGTAAGAAAGATTTGTTTTTTTATCATTGTCTCCAAAACTCAATTACAATTTTTTATTAACATAAGATAATTATGACTATTTGTATAGCCATAATTATCTTAATATTAAAATTTTAACTATTCACGCCTTTATTAGCCAAACCGAATAAACCACTTGTAGTTTTACTAGGTGTAAATCTTTCTGTAGCTCTCGCACCAACAGCTGATAATCTAGACCCTTGTGGCATACTGAAAGTAGCGAACTTAGAAGAAGCAGCGCGCAATACAGAAACTGGTGTCGCCTTTGAGCTTCTTTGAATTAATTCAAGTAAAGCTTTTTCTTCAGCATCAAGTTTTGATTTCTCTTCAGTGTATACAGTTTTTACCTTTTCACTAGATTTCTTCCCTTGCTCAGCAGATGAATATTCTTTACCTTTCTTTCTCTCTGATCTAATTTTAGCTTTTGCTGCTTTAACTTTTTCTCTAAATGCTTCAAAGTTTTTAGCAGCTTCACCTGCTGCTTGTTCCATTTTTTCTTTTTGACGTACAAGTTCATCTAGCTTATCACTTTCTTCTTGCTCAGCTTTACGAACTGCTTCTTCAAATGCTTTTTGCACTCGAATAAATGCATCACTAACATTTTTTTGTAAAAGCTGGGCAGCCGCATCTTCCACTGCTGTTGATACTGCGCTATCTACATCGCTATCAGCTTGGCTCACAAGTCCATCAACTGCTCTTTCGTGCGCCGATAAATCCAATGTATCAGATGGAGTTGAATTTGCTTTGACACTTAAATCCTGCACCCGTGCGTTAAGATTAGAATATGTTTTCTTGCTTACTGCAGCAAATATGCTATAGTCAAATTCAGCATTGCCTTCTAAATAATCAGTTAATTTTGTAAATCCCGGCTGATCTGGTGTAAAAGTGGGCTTGGTATCTCCATCTGCACCAAAAGTAGGCTGAACGCTTGGCGACGCTTCAGGTGATGCTGAAGATTGAGCACCGCTTGTTGGTTTTCCACCATTTGATGATGGGGTAGGCGATGGTGTTGAAGGTAAATCTTCTGCTGATCTAGCAACTAATACTGCTTGTATAGTTGGAGATATTTCAGGTGATGCTGAAGATTGAGCACCGCTTGTTGGGTTTACTTCAGGAATAGAAGTAGGAGTACTTGGCAAAGGAGATGACACAACTTCAACATCAGCAGCTGACTCTTGCTCTCCTTTTACAACATTTGCAGCAGCAGCTGTGTCAGCAGCAGCTCTAGCTTCACTAATAAGTGAACCTTTTACTCCATTATTTAGAGGACCTTGAATTTGTTCTCTGATAGCCGCCAGTTCCTGACCAAAATGTTTCTCAACTACTCTAACCTGTGATGTGCTAAACCTCTCTAAAGTTGATATACCTCTAGTTTGAGTTGCAGCAATTTCATTTTTTACAATACTTTCCTCAGCCTTTACCATATCGCGATAGCCTTTTTCCTCCTGTGCAACGCCAAAATTAAGTGCCAGCGCATCAGCAGCTTTACCTTGCTCTTTAGTATTTGGAGTAAATTTTTCTGCTGCCATAGAGGTAATGGAAGTAGTAAGCGCAGAAGTTAATAATGCAATTGTTAAACACCTAGAGAATTGTTTGTTTATCATAGAAAAACCTTATTAAGTTAAATAACTACTAATTGAAAATTTTATTAGTTTGTGCATAGATACTATGATCTTATTAAAACTTGTCAACATATTTTTAATTATTTGAGTGTTTAATTTAATTTCTACAAACTTTTATTAATTTATATATATTTTATTAATTTCTATATATTATTATTGACATTAATTAATTTTTAGGTAATTAATCCATATGCAACAAACATAAGGTTTAAAGATGTTAACTATCCAAAATTCACCAGTAGGTAAAAGTACTAAAATACTAACCCAAGCAGCTATTATAGGAACGATAGCAGCTATAGGTGCAGCAGCTTATTTTAACCCAGCTTCAATTTTAGGCTACTCAACATCCCTTGGTTTATCACTTACAAAAAGTTTAATTGTTATAGATGCCTTACCTTGGATCGCCGCTACTTCTTTAGGAGTTTATATCCATAGTAATACTACAAGAAATGGAAGCATGTTTAGCACTTTACTTTCTTCTCTTATCGCAACAGCCGGCATATCAACTTTATTTTTAGCAGCTCGTACAATTAGCCCAGGGCAACAACAAGAAATAGAAGAGCTACATACCAACTATCAGGAAAATGCTACAGCTGAAATGCTCCAAAGCAACATGCCAAATATTACAAACCATTTACCTGGAATGATTACTTCTGCTTTATTAGGAGCAGTGTATATGGTCGGTAATGGTTTGATTAACTTAGCTAATAGATTCTTAGGAAGAGATCAGAGACGATTACAATTAGAACGAGACACGACTCGATTACTGGAAGAACGAAATGCAGCATTAGAACGAGTAAGAGCGCTAGAATCAACCACAAATGAATTACAACAACGACTTACTGATCTATCACCTCCGACCCCTGCTAATAGTAATCTCTCAGAAGGAACAGTAGCCGGTAGAGTTGCAGGAAGAAGAAGATCGTCTATAGCAACTGGCGCTTCCAGGTAATTAATGTAAGTACAATGAATTTAAATAAAATTGAGGTTTAAAGATGCTAAGAATTCAAAATTTACCTATAAATTTATCTATAGGGACAATAACTAAAGTACTAGCTCAAGCAGCTTTTTTAGGAACAACAGCAGCAGCAGGTTGGGCAGCGTTTTCTAATCCTGCTTCACTTCTCAGCTACGGTCCATCGCTTGGTTTATCAACTACACAAAGTTTAATGATTATAGATGCTTTACCATGGATCGCCGCTACTTCTTTGGCTGTTTATGGGCATAGCATGACCTCAAGAAACGGCAGTATATATAGCACTTTACTTTCTTCTACTGTCACAGCAACAAGTTTATTAATAATATCTTCAGCAGCTCGTACAATTAGCCCAGGGCAACAACAAGAAATAGAAGAGCTACATACAAACTATGAGGAAAATGCTACAACTGAAATGCTCCAAAGCAACATGCCATACATTACAAACCGTTTACCTGGAATTATTACTTCCGCTTTAGTAGGAGCAGTGTATATGTTCAGTAATGCTATAACTAACTTTGCTCATAATATTTTTGGAAGGAATGATGGATTTCCGCAACAACCAAATCCCCAAGTAGCACAATTACAAGCACAATTAGCACAATTACAAGCGCAATTAGGACAAACACATCGTCGAGGACGAGAACGTACTCCTACCAGATCAATTACTGACAGCGTCCATTCAGGTCATGGTAGTCATGGCGATGATAGGCCAGCAAGAGGTGGTAGCGGTACAACACCTGGAACCGGAGGCTCAATAGCAAGTAGAATTGGAGCTAGAAGAAGATCAGGAGCAGGCGTTGGGTTTGCTGATGTGGCAAGAAATATGAGAGACTCTGCATGGGAAAGCGAAGAAGCAGAATTAAGCCCAATGCGTACAGCGGCTGGTGCATTACCAAGAATTCCTCCTAAAACACCAGGTCGTTTACAACCTACAGCTAATGGATCATTTAAGTCTCCAAGTGGAGCAGAGCATGTACCTATGGTTGGAGCTGGAGGCGAGCCGATGGTAGGATATATAAAACCTGGGGGAGGAGGCCGAGTACTTAGAGGCACAACTGCCTTAATGTCTTTAGCAACTGCTGCAGCAGCTGCTGCAAAAAAAGCACCTGATCAACATGCAAGAAGACGAGGAAGATTATCAGAAGCAGAGAAGCTAGGAAGATAATAAAAAATTTTAAGTAATAAATTCAGCCTCGGTGCAGCTTTTAAGTTGCTCGAGGCTTACTTCTGGCGCTAGTTCTTTTAAGCATAATTTACTATCAATAAAATCAAAAATTGCCAAATTAGTAATAACCCTATTAACTACATTTACTCCAGTCAAAGGCAAGGTACATTTCTTAACTAATTTAGCATCGCCATTTTTGGCAACATGATCCATTATCACTACCACTCGCTTAGCACCAGCTACTAAATCCATAGCTCCGCCCATACCTTTCATCATTTTACCTGGTATTGTCCAATTAGCTAGATCGCCATTTTGCGAAACCTGCAAAGCACCTAGGATAGTTAAATCAATATGCCCTCCTCTGATCATCGCAAAAGAATCAGCACTACTAAAATAACTTGATTCGGGCAATTCAGTAATAGTTTGCTTACCAGCATTAATTAAGTCTGGATCTTGGTCACCTTCGTATGGAAAAGGCCCCATACCTAACATGCCATTTTCACTTTGCAGCAATACTTTAATTCCAGCGGGTACATGATTAGCAACTTCAGTGGGTATGCCAATACCGAGGTTGACATACATACCATTTTTCAATTCATGTTTAGCAGCAATTGCACAAATTTGCTCATGAGTCCAAGCCATAATTTCCTCAAATTCTTGGTCTAGTTGTTAGTTTTTCAATAGGTTTACGATAGCCTTTACCTTTAAGCAATCTATGAACATAAATGCATGGAGTATGAATAAAATTCGGATCGAGCTCTCCTGTTTCAACTATTTCCTCAACTTCAGCTACTGTAAATTTAGCAGCCGCAGCCATCATTGGATTAAAATTTCTAGCAGTTTTATTATAAATCATATTCCCAGCCTTATCTGCTTTATCACCTTTAACAATCGCTAAATCTGCATATAAAGCTTGCTCCATAATATATTTTTTGCCATTAAATTCACGCACTTCCTTGCCTTCTGCAACAATAGTACCATAACCTGTAGGAGTGAAAAAAGCAGGAATGCCGGCACCACCTGCACGAATTCTTTCAGCCAGCGTACCTTGAGGGTTCAGTTCTAATTCTAATTCGCCATTTAAAACATGTTGCTCAAAAGTTTTATTTTCACCAACATATGAGCCAATCATTTTCTTAATTTGGCGATTTTTTAATAATATACCCAACCCCTCATCATCAGTACCACAATTATTACTGATAATAGTTAAACCGGTAACTTTAGAATCATAAATTGCTTGGATAAGATTTTCAGGCACCCCGCATAACCCAAAACCTCCAGCCATAATTGTTAAATCATTACGTAGAATGTCTTTAAGGGCTGTACTAGCATCAGAAAAAATTTGAGTCATTTAATTCCAATTAAAAAAGTTGTCTCATATTTTGATAACATGTATCTAATTAAGGTGTCAATAATTAACCTCAACTATAAATTGCCTTTGTAATTTGTGTTGCTAAATTAAGATATATTTTAGCTAATTCTTCATTTCCCATAACTGACCGCCCTAAATCGCCTTGCTCACGGATCTTTATATTTAAAGGGATTTCAGCAAGCAGAGCTAAATCCGTCTCTTTAGCTATTTTTTTTAACCCCTCCTGGCCAAAAATATAACTTTTGTTACCAGTTGCCGGATCCAGAAAGTAGCTCATATTTTCAACACATCCAATAATTGGAATTTGGACTTTTTTATACATACTTATTGCTCTTGTAACGTCAGCTAAAGCTACATTCTGTGGAGTAGAAACAATTACAATACCATCAATTTTATAATTTTCCGCTAAACTTAAATGAATGTCTCCAGTTCCTGGAGGCATATCAATAATTAAAAAGTCTAAATCTCCCCATCTAGTGCCATGTAATACTTGATACAAAGCCTTAACTACCATAGCCCCTCGCCAAGCAAGAGCTGCTGCTTCTGGTATTAAGTATCCTATGGACATAGTTTTTATTCCGTATTTATCAATCGGAATTATCTTTTGCTCTTGAGATTCGGGTTTTTGTTTAATCCCTAACAGCGTAGGAATTGATGGACCATAAATATCGGCATCAGCTAAACCAACCTTGTATCCCTGCTGTGCTAAAGCAAGTGCTAAATTTACTGCCGTAGTAGATTTACCTACTCCTCCTTTGCCTGAAGCAACAGCAATAATTTTTTTTACCCCAGGTAAAATAATTTTTTGTTTAGTTACCGCTATAGGCTGCTTAACTAATTTATATTCTTGATCACCAGTTAACACTATATTTACTTTTTTTACTTGCGGTAAATCTTTTACTAAGTTTGTCACTACCTTTTGTATTTCTTCAATTTGCAAATGGTTTTCCTTGGTTACATTCAATACAATTCCAACCTCACCATCCTTCGCTTTAACACCCGCAATATATTTTAATTTAATTAAATCCAAAGTTTGATTGTTAATCTCAACATTAGATAACAGGTTATTTATTTTTTTAATTATATCGATCATGACTTGCGTAATTCTAAGATAATGTTTATATATGTAAATATAGTTACTACTCTAAGAATATAATTGAAAATAAATAAGAATCATTAGAAAAGACAGAGAAAAGTAAGTGTTTGATGATAAAAATTATAAATCTCCTTGGGGTAAGCCAGCAAATTCTTCTAATGAAGAAACCATAGAAGCTAGGTTAAAGAAAAGCGCTAATAAATTACGCGATCTTTTTAATGGCAAAAATAATTTCTTTAATTCTCCAAATAAAGCTTTATTCTCTATTATTGGAGGAATAATTCTATTATTTTGGCTACTCTCAGGATTTTATATAGTGAATGAAGGCGAACAAGCAGCCGTTACACGTTTCGGGAAATTTGCACGTATCGCAACACCAGGACCAAATTATCATCTACCAGCTCCATTTGAACAAGTTCAGGTTGTAAATGTAGAACATAGTCAAAAGGAGGAGATAGGCTTCCGTTCTGTACCAACTAATAGTAAAGCTGCTAATTATGTTAAAATTACTGGTAATGATAAATTAGCTTTGATTCCTCAAGAGAGTTTAATGCTCACAGGAGATGAGAATATTGTCGATATTAACTTTTCTGTACAATGGCATATTTCAAATTTAAAAGATTATCTATACAATGTGGTGAGTGTTAAAGATACTGTAAAAAGTGCTGCAGAAAGCGCAATGCGTGAGGTAATTGGCAACACACCAATTGCTGCCGCTCAAACTGAAGGTAGAGCTAAAATCGAGGAAGAAGCTAAAATCCTATTGCAAAAGATTCTAGATAAATATCAAAGCGGCATTATTATAGAAAATCTGCATTTATTGAAAGTTGACCCACCAACAGAAGTGATAGATGCATTTCGTGACGTACAAACTGCACGTGCTGATAAAGAAAGATTAATTAACCAAGCTGAAGCCTATAGTAACGATATCTTGCCAAAAGCTCGAGGAGAAGCTGCTAAAATGATTCAAGATGCTGAGGGATATAAATCAAACGTTATTGAAAAAGCTCGAGGAGAAGCTAATAGATTTTCTGATATTTATAAGCAATACGCTAATGCAAAAGAAGTAACTAAAAAAAGGATGTATCTTGAAGCAATGGAGGATATTCTTCAAGACGCAACAAAATTTATTATTGGTGATGAAGCTGGAAAATCAGTAGTGCCATATTTATTACTTAATAAAGATAATAAGGTGAGTAGCAGTACAGAAAATGAAGGATAAGAATATTAAATATATAATCTTAGCAGTTGCAGCTATTATTTTGCTAATAAGTTCGTTTTTTATTGTTGATCAAACTCAACAAGCAATTGTTTTGCAATTCGGTGAATCTAAAAGAATAGAGAAAGATCCTGGTTTACATTTTAAAATACCGTTCATTCAAAATGTTATGTATTTCGATAATAGGTTATTAAGTTTAACTGCTGATGAAAAGGAATTAATAGCTAAAGATCAAAAAAGAGTAATTATAAGCGCTTATGCTAAATACGAGATCACTGATCCACTAAAATTTTATCAAACTGTAAAAACTGTAAAAGGTTTAGAAGCTAGACTTAATAATATCTTAGATTCTTCTCTACGCCAAGTAATTGGAGAGGAGCCCCTATCCAGCTTATTAAGTGATGCTAGAGCTAATATTATGCAGGATATACAACAAATCGTAAACCGCGAATCTTTAAAATTTGGTATAGATGTAGTTGATGTCAGAATTTTGCGCGCTGATTTACCAAATGAAAATAGCGCCGCTATTTATAAAAGAATGCAAGCTGATCGTGAAAAAGAAGCAAAAGAATTCCGCGCTCAAGGGGAAGAAGAAGCTCAAATCATTCAATCAACTTCTGAAAAAGAAAGAACTATAATCTTATCTAAAGCATATAAAGAAGCACAAATTCTTAAAGGAGAAGGGGATGCTACTGCAGGAAAAATATATGCAGATGCCTTTAAGGTTGATCCTGAATTTTATAATTTTTATCGATCTTTAGAAGCCTATAAAAAATCGTTTAATAATAAGGAAAATACTTCTATAATATTATCACCAAAGGGAGAATTCTTACGTTATTTTAATAATTAGTAGAGTGAGTGCATGAAAATTAATATCCTAAATCATTTTCAAAAAAAATTATTCAAAACAGTAATAATATTAGGAATTATAACTAATACAGCTACAGCTTATGCAACGGCTGTAGTACCTCCAGGCTTTGCTGATTTAGTTGAACCTCTTATTTATGCTGTAGTAAATATCTCTACGGTACAAAAACCTTCAAAAAACACAGGGGAAGGAAGACCAATGCCTTTTCCAGAAGGATCTCCATTCGAAGAATTTAATCAATTTTTTGAGAGATTCGGTCAACCGATGCTTCCTGACGAAGAAGATGAAGACAGAAAAGCTGTATCACTTGGTTCTGGATTTGTAATTGATAGCTCTGGCTATATTGTTACTAATCACCACGTAATAGCTGAAGCTGATGAAATCAATGTAAAATTTAGTGATGGTAAACAACTTAAAGCTAAAATTGTCGGCTTTGATGCTAAAACTGATCTCTCTCTCCTTAAAGTAGAAACCGATAAACCATTACCATTTGTACAATTTGGTGATTCCGATAAATCAAGGGTTGGCGATTGGATTATTGCTATCGGTAACCCATTCGGTTTAGGAGGCACTGTTACAGCCGGTATTATTTCAGCAAGCGGTAGAGATATTAATACAGTAGGTATTGTTGATAATTATATTCAAACAGATGCTGCAATCAATCGTGGAAATTCGGGCGGACCTATGTTTAATATGCAGGGTGAAGTGATTGGTATTAATACCGCAATCTATTCTCCTTCTGGAGTAAACATTGGCATCGGTTTTGCTACTCCTTCTTCAACAGCTAAGCTTGTTATTGAGCAGTTAAAGAAAACAGGAAAAGTTATTAGAGGGTTATTAGGCGTTAAAATACAATCAATAACTGAAGATATAGCTGAATCTTTGGGCATAGGTGTAGACCAAGGCGCTTTAGTAGTTGAAGTTGGTAAAGATAGCCCAGCAGAAAAAGCTGGTATCGAAGTAGGAGACGTGATAACAGCTTTTGGTAATCAACAAGTTACTTCCCTAAAGAAATTACCACGCATAGTAGCTGAATCCCCTATCGGCAAGGAAACCGAGGTTACAATACTTCGTAATGGCAATAAGAAGATACTTAAAGCTACCTTAATCGAAAGTAAAGATGAACAACCAGAAGAAGAAAGTGCTGAACCTGGTGCTGAATTGAAACAATACGGTGCAAAGGAAGTGATGGGCGGAACTTTAGCAGCTCTAAATGATGATTTAAAAAAGAAATTTGGTATTGCTAAAGATGCTAACGGCTTGATAATACTTAAAGTAAACCGTAAAACCCAATGGTCACTACGCGGGTTGAAAATTGGTGATGTTGTAGTATCAGCAAATCAAATCAACTTAAAGAGTGTTGAACAACTTAATGATATTATAAACAAAGCTAGATCTTCAGGTAAAAAAACCATATTATTGCTGATTAATCGCCAAGGCCAATCTATCTTTATACCGTTTTCTGTCAAAGAAAAGTAAAAGATATTAGCCTATAGTCTTTGTAAATGGGTATCTCTAAATCCTGTTGGGTATTTTAAACCAAATCCTAGCATTCGATCGAAGCCTATATGAGCTACCCATATAATTCCCACCATTAAGAAGTCATTTAGTGTTAGATACAGAGCTACACTAATTAAAATAAGCGGAAGAACGTAATTATGAGATAAATTATAAGTTATAGCCCCTATCTTTTTATTTATAAAATAACCACACATAAAAATATCAGGCACAAAGAATAAAAAGGCAAATATACGCCAACTAAAACCATACATTGAATAGATATATAAGCTTAATATTAGTACCATTAACCCTTCCAGGTGAATGATTATTTTGTTCATTTTATGTTCCTCAATTAGTTGACATTTTTTATATGTTATCTTTAAATTATCCAAATGGCGAATTTTAACCAAAGTATTATTATGCAACCTAACACTAATTCTAAAGAGCCTCTAGTAAAAAAAATTAATATAACTCTAGATAATAAAGAATACCCTATAACTATTCAAGGCAGTGAAGAAATAGCTTGCCTTTGTATAGGAATTGGTACATTAATGCAAAGAACTCTATCTGATAAATTCAAAGAATTGGTTACTCTATATTCTTGCGATTTATATTGGATTGAAACCCATAGCCTTGAAAATCCACATAATTTAACAATAAACAAAATTATTGATGATATATTCAGGGTTATAGAGTTATTAAGATTAAAAAATTTAATATTATTAGCTCATTCAGTTTTTGGGATTATTGCATTAGAAGCGGCTAAGAGATCACATCCAGCAATAAAAGGAGTTATTATGGTAGGATCACCTCCTGCCTGGAATAACCATGTAATTCAATACGCAAATGATTATTTTGAAAAACACGCGTCCTTAGAACGTAAAAATAATGATAAAATTCGTAAAGAGAATTTCCTTAAAATTAAAAAACCAATTGAATCAGAAGTTTCATTAAATGCTTATGAAGCAAATTCTGCAAGATATTGGGCTGATTTTAATATATCCAGACAGTTTTTAGAAGAATTATGGAAAGATATAGAGGTTGACGATAAAATCTGCGCTCATTTATTTGATACGCTTTTACCTAACCATGACCTAGTTATAAATATAGATAAAATAAGCATTCCTGTAATTCTTTTTGGCGGAAAATTAGATTATGATTGTGTGCCATTAGAATTATGGAAAGCCCACCCTAAACCTTCCAATTTCACAATCATAGATTGTGGAAATACTAGCCATTGGCCCCATTTTGAGAATTCAGCGTTATTCGATGCAGCTATTGAAAATTGGATAAAAATTTAAGATAAATTGAGATTTATCCACAGGTATCTCATATTCTCTTCTACAACAAAAAATAAAGGGCAACCGAAGCTGCCCTTTAAATTTCAGATCTAATATTAAATATTAGAAGTTGATTCTGGTACCAAGAATAAAGGCTGTACCACTGTTTTTGAAGTTTGTAGCAACATTACCAGCTTGTGTTTGCTCACCAGTTGGATTAACAGCTACCCCATTCATAGCATTAGGAGCTGTATATGCATTTTTTTGTTTCATAGTGAAGTATGTAACCTCAGCATATGGTAATAAACCTGGAGCTACTTGGTAATCTACACCTAATGAAACAACGTTCAAAGTATTTTTATTTTGAGTACTTTTCATATAGGTTAAGCTTGCACCAACAGGACCTTGAACATAAGCAGCACCTAATGTATAGAAGCTACCAGCTTTCATGCTGCTAGCATATGCATTTGAATACATACTTTTGCCTTGGTTACCATAAGAACCTGCAACTGAGAAATTCTCAATATTATATTGTGCACCAACGATACCTGATCTCACACTTTTAAATGAATTTCCAGCAACTTGATCTTGAGCATTTGCTTTCACACTTGCTGTTTCGCCAACTGCAGAAATTTTAAGTGATTGATTTTTCTCAAAATTACCAGTCCAGCTAACACCAGCAGCAACTGCATTTTTTGCTGTTGGTAAATTATATTGCCCAAGAGTCATACCTGAAGAATTTTGGCCTAATTGGTTAAGATAATCTTGACCAGAGTTACGTGTATCTGGAGTATAGCTTAAACCAGCTTGGAAACCATTATATTCTGGAGTATAATAAGTGATCTTACGTGACTTTTCATCACCTTCCATAAATGTAGAAGATGGAGTACCACTTGTTTGATAGTTAGTCAAGTATGTAGTAGGATTCAAAATAAAGTTATTAGAATTCACTGCTACAGTTGTATAAGGAGTACCATTTGGATCAAATGTACTTAAATTCACATAATTTTTCCATTGACCATCAATACCACCAGTTGCTCGAGCTATGCTATCAGCACCAGTTCTCATGGTTGAAGTTACAGCATTATTACTACCCAATTCAACTCGACCCATATCATTTTGCACAAAAATAAAGGTTCTATCTAATGCATTATCACCTGCTGGTAATTGACTACGTGTTGTAGTTTGAATACCAATTTGAGCACCATAAACTAAACCGCTAGCAGTTTTGTTTTTAACAGAAGCATGTACTGCAGTTACAGTATCAAATGCTACGTTTTGATTGCCAGGAGTTAACCCTTGTTTAAAGACAGTATTGTTATCAGGCACAGTTGACCCTGGGTTAAGAGCATTTAAACCTGTTTGAGTTGTGTTTAAATATTTACTTGCTTGGTTTCTGAAACCAGCTTGTGCTTCGAATTCACCACCGAGTGTAACAGATAGTCCTTCATCAGATTTAGTACTAGCTGCAGCAACACCTGCAAACAAAGTAGCTAAAGCTGTTGTTGTTAATAATATATTTTTCATAATTGCTTTCCTGTTTTATTAATATTAATTAATTTGAGTACAAGTTTCTCAAAATACAGATAACTAAAGCTATCTTGTTGTCAGTATATATTAGTTACTTTATAGTATGCAAGTTCAGGTAAATGATTTAAACTTCTAATCTAATCTTTATTAAAGTTTGTTGTATAATTATCATAGAAGATTTTAACTAATTATTAAAAATTAAAATGCCCATATTAAATAACTATCAAACCTTATCTAAGGAAATAAGCCTGTTACACAGAGGTTATCTTAAACAATATAGTTTATTAGTTAATAATTTTCCTCCTCAACTTTTAGCAGTAACTAAAGGGCAAAATTCAAATAATATTAAATTATTATTAGATAATGGACAAAGATTATTTGGCGAAAATCGTGTCCAAGAAGCTCTTGAAAAATGGCCTCAACTAAAACTGCTATTTCCTGATATAAAATTACATATGATTGGCAAGTTACAGACTAATAAAGTAAAACAAGCAGTAGAATTATTTGACGCTATTGAAACCATAGATAATTATAAATTAGCTTCGGCTTTACATCAAGAAATGCAAAAACAAGATAAACAATTAGAGTTATTCATTCAGGTAAATATTGGAGAAGAGCCTCAAAAATCTGGGATCAACCCTAAAGAAGTCGATGAGTTTATCAAAACCTGTCAGCATGACCTTGGCTTAAGAATCTCTGGCCTAATGGGAATTGCTCCATTATCTAAACCATCTTTTCCTTATTTCGCCTTACTGAAAGAAATAGCCAAACGTAATAATATTGCACAACTTAGCATGGGTATGAGTAATGACTATAGTACAGCTATACAATTTGGCAGCACCTTACTTCGCATTGGTAGCGCAATATTTACTTAAGTAATTGATCTAGTTTACCAGCATCATTTAGAGCCATCAAATCATCGCAACCACCTACATGGAAATCATCAATAAAAATTTGCGGTACAGTTTTTCTACCATTAGCTTTTATTGTTAATTGCGATCTAGCTTCAGGATCATTTCCAACATCAATTTCTTGATATTTTGCACCTTTAATATTTAATAATTGCTTGGCTTTTACACAATAAGGGCAATTAGATTTAGTGTAAATTACTATCTTTGCCATCTCTACCTCTAGGTTTGATTATTATTTACATTATGACAATATCCTACTACAATATTAAATACAATGAAAGCTTCACCTTTTAAAATACATTCTCCATTTAATTTAGCCGGCGACCAGCCACAAGCGGTAGAACAATTAGTAAATGGCCTGAATCAAGACAAAAAAAATCAAGTATTATTAGGAGTTACCGGTTCAGGTAAAACCTTTTCTATGGCCCATGTTATACAAAACACTGGTAGAACCGCCTTAATAATGGCTCATAATAAAACTTTGGCTGCACAAATTTATGGCGAAATGAAAGAATTTTTTCCTGAAAATGCTGTTGAATATTTTGTTTCTTACTATGATTACTACCAACCCGAGGCTTACATTCCCAGAACTGACGTCTATATAGAAAAAGATTCTTCAATTAATGAGCAAATTGATTTAATGCGCCATTCGGCAACACGCTCTTTACTAGAACGCAAAGATGTTATCATCGTTTCTTCCGTTTCATGCATTTACGGACTTGGATCCCCTGAATTATATTACTCAATGGTAATTAGACTTAATAAAGGCATGAAAATTAAACGAGATGAGGTAATTAGAGATTTAGTTAATCTTCAATATGAACGTAATGATATTGATTTCTCTCGCGGGCACTTTAGAGTACGAGGCGATGCTATAGATATTTTTCCAGCACATTATGCTGATAAAGGCTGGAAAGTAGAATTTTTTGGCGATGAAATTGATCGGATCACGGAATTTGATTCTATAACTGGAAATAAGCTAGCCGTACTCGATAAAATAGTAATTTATGCAAGTAACCATTACGTTACTCCTAGGTCTGTGGTGCTTAACGCTATTGAGCAAATTAAAATTGAACTGAAAGAAAGGTTAGAAGTATTCTATGCTCAAAACAAATTAGTAGAAGCTCAGAGATTACAACAAAGGACTGAGTATGACATCGAGATGCTAATCGAAACTGGGTCTTGCAAAGGTATTGAAAATTATACTCGTTTCTTAAACGGAGGAGCTCCTGGCCAGCCTCCACCAACGCTGTTCAAATACTTACCTAAAGATGCTATTTTGTTTATAGATGAAAGTCATGTTACTGTTCCGCAAATCAATGGCATGTATAATGGAGATCGCGCTCGCAAAACTACTTTAGTAGAATATGGATTTAGATTACCCTCAGCATTAGATAATCGACCTTTAAAGTTTGAAGAATGGGATCATATGCGCCCTCAAACAATTTTTGTCTCAGCCACACCTGCTAATTATGAATTAGAATTAGTACAAGGAGAAATAGTAGAACAAATAATCAGACCAACTGGATTAATTGATCCAATATGTGAAATACGTCCGGTTTCTAATCAAGTCGATGATCTATTACATGAAGTACAAAAATGCGCAGCTCAGAAACAGCGAGTTCTAGTAACTACTTTGACCAAGAAAATGGCAGAAGAACTAACTAAATATTTCTTAGAAATAGGTATAAAAGTAGCATACTTACATTCCGAAATTCAAACTTTAGAACGGATCGAAATTATTGGACAATTACGCCGTGGTGATATTGACGTAATTGTAGGCATTAACTTATTACGCGAAGGGTTAGATGTGCCAGAATGCGCTTTAGTAGCAATTTTAGATGCTGATAAAGAAGGGTTTTTACGCTCAACTACATCTCTAATTCAGACCATAGGTCGAGCTGCAAGAAATGTTGAAGGCAAAGTAATTCTATATGCTGATGTAATGACTCAATCTATACAAAAAGCCTTATCAGAAACTGATCGTCGTCGTAATATTCAAATGGAATATAACAAGAAACATAATATTACCCCTCAATCGATCCAAAAATCCTTAAGTACTATTTTTGATAGTGTATATGAAAAAGATAGCCCATTGGTTGAGCTGAACGATCCTCAAACAGAATTATCAACTGAGCAAATCGATAAATTAATTAAACAACTCAAAAAACAAATGATTACACACGCTAATAATCTGGATTTCGAACAAGCTGCAAAAATCCGTGATCAAATTAGTGAAATTGAGCGCAATGCTGTATTGAAAAGCTAGAAACTTAACTAAATAACTTGTTTTATCTCCGACTCCAACTCAGAAATAATAATATTTATCAGATCTGGTTCAGTACTTTCCACCATGATCCTAATAATAGGCTCAGTACCAGACTTGCGAACAATAAGCCTACCATCTTTTAATTTAGTTTTAGCTTCATTTATTTTAGCAATTAACCTATCTTGCTCTAAAATATTAGCTATTTGAGAATCATATTTAATATTATGTATAACTTGAGGCACTGGAATAAAACAATTGAAAAATTCTGCAACTGATTTTTGTGCTTGATTTTCAATAACGCAATCTAAACAGCTTAGAGCTGCAATTATACCATCACCAGTAGTAGAATAGTCTGACAAAATTATATGACCAGATTGTTCACCACCTAGATTATAACCAGAATTATGCATAACTTCAGCTACATATCTATCACCAACATCCGTCCGAACTAAATCGATTCCTTTACTTCTAAGATAATTTTCTAATCCTATGTTAGCCATATGTGTGCTAACCACTGTATCATTAATTAACAAATTATGTTTATGCATATGGGTAGCAATTACTGCTAAAATTTGGTCTCCATTAATTACTTTACCCTTATTATCAATAATAACCAATCTATCTGCATCACCATCTAAAACTATACCAAGGTCAGCTTTATGCTCTAATACAGCATTAATAGCAGCTTGTGGATGTTGAGAACCACAATTTTCATTTATGTTAAACCCATCCGGTTTATCGCCAATATTAATTACTTCTGCACCTAACTCCCAAAAAATTTTACCAGCTATATGGTAGGCAGATCCATTAGAACTATCTACTACTAATTTAAAATCACTTAATTTTTTACCTTTAGGAAAACTATTTTTCACATATTCTACATATCTACCAGGCGCATCATCTAATCGTCTAGCCCTTCCTAAGTCTCTTGGCTTAGCAAAATCTACACTTTTAGGATAATTACTCATTAAATCTTCAATAACCAATTCAGTTTTATCACTAAGTTTTAACCCTTCTGGCCCGAAAATTTTGATTCCATTATCATAATAAGGATTATGTGAAGCAGAAAGCATTATACCAATATCTGCTCGCAAAGACTTGGTTAGCATAGCAATGGCAGGAGTAGGCATTGGACCCACTAATAAAACATCCATACCAACAGAAATTAATCCAGATGTTAAAGCTGGCTCAAGCAAATAACCAGATAAACGTGTATCTTTACCTATAATAACTAAATGGCGATGATCACCTCGTTTAAATAAAGTACCTACTGCCATCCCTAACTTTAGAGCAGTTTCGGCTGTCATTAAGCCTTTATTCGCTGTGCCCCTAATTCCGTCAGTACCAAAAAATTTTTTACCTACCATAATTTACTATTCCGATGGTTTTTTAGTGACCTTTTTGCTAGTCTTTTTAGTAGGAACAGATTTAGCTTTAACCTTAGGCTCTGCTCCAGACTTTTTAATAGGTTCTTTGATATGTAATAATTCTCTAATTTCTTGACCTGTTAATGTCTCACGAGCAAGTAATGCTTTAGCAATAATGTGTAACTGATCTTCATGATCACTAATAATTTTCTGAGCTAACCTATACCCTTCTTCTACAACTCTTTTAACTTCATGATCTATTAAATCTTCAGTTTGAGTAGAGTAAAGTTTGTGAGTATTACCACTAGCATACATATCAGGACTATCATTTCCATAAAACACTGGCCCTATATCATCACTCATTCCCCATTCTCTTACCATTGATCTAGCTAATTTAGTGGCCTGCTTTATATCAGATGAAGCACCACTTGTTACCTTGTCATAACCAAAAATTTTCTCTTCCGCTACACGCCCACCCATTGCCACTGCTAAATCAGATTTTAATTTAGCTCGTGTAACAGAAAATTTATCTGATTCTGGTAATCTCATAACAAGGCCTAATGCTCGCCCCCGTGGAATAATGGTAGCTTTATGAATTGGATCAGATTCAGGAGTATATAGAGAAACTAGAGCATGACCACCTTCATGATAAGCAGTAAGCTTCTTTTCAGCTTCGCTCATAATTAATGATCTTCGTTCTGGCCCCATCATTACCTTATCTTTAGCTTCTTCCAGTTCTTTCATTGAAATAATCTTTTTATTCGATCTCGCTGCAAGTAAAGCTGCTTCATTGACAAGATTTGCTAAATCAGCCCCTGAAAAACCTGGTGTGCCTCGTGCAATCACTCTAGAATCTACATCAGGAGATATAACTACTTTTTTCAAATGGACATTTAGGATTTGTTCCCGGCCATTGATATCAGGAAGAGGTACTACAATTTGACGATCAAACCTACCAGGTCTAAGTAATGCCGGATCAAGTACATCTGGACGGTTGGTAGCTGCTATTATAATCACACTTTCATTAGCTTCAAACCCATCCATTTCTACAAGCAACTGATTTAGTGTTTGCTCACGCTCATCATTGCCGCCACCTAATCCTATACCACGATGACGTCCCACAGCGTCAATTTCATCTATGAAAATAATACAAGGGGCATGTTTTTTACCTTGTTCGAACATATCACGCACTCTACTAGCGCCTACACCCACAAACATCTCTACAAAATCTGAACCAGAAATGGTGAAAAATGGCACATTAGCTTCACCTGCTACCGCTCTAGCAATTAAAGTTTTACCAGTACCTGGAGGACCAACTAATAAACAACCTTTTGGAATTCTACCCCCCAAGGCTTGAAATTTAGATGGGTTCTTTAAAAAATCCACTATTTCTTGCAACTCTTCTTTTGCCTCATCAATGCCTGCTACGTTTTGAAAAGTAACTTTTTCTAATTTTTCACCCATTAATCTGGCCTTAGATTTACCAAAACCCATGGCTTTACCTGCTCCTCCCTGCATTTGCCGCATAAAGAAAATCCACACACCAATTAACAACAACATCGGAAACCATGATAAAAGAATACCTAGTAAGGAATTCATTTTAGTTTCTAAAGGCTCAGCCCTAATAGTCACATCATATTGTTTAAGTTGATCTACTAGGCCGGGATAATCTGGGGCATAAGTAGAAAAACTACGCCCATCAGAAAAATGTCCGCTAATTGATGGACCCTTAATATCCACATCAGTAACTTGATTTTCTTCTACCTTGCGTAAAAATTCTGAGAAGGATAAATTATTATTTCCAGCATAATTTGAATTACTAAAATAATCAAAAACCAATAGTAACCCTATTGAAATTGCTACCCAAATTAAAAGGTTTTTTCTATAATTCATAATTTATTAACCAAGATAAAATTTTGCATTGGAGTTATATTAATAAATATTGCACATAAAGTGAACCACTTTTAATGCATAGATCAATTTATACTGTATTATTTAATAATCAGATTGCTTTTGTGCAAGAGGTATAGATGGTATAAATAAATCATTAGAGGAAACAATTTTTATTTCAGGAGAAATTTTAATAAAGTTTTTATCTTTTATAGCTTTAAGTTTACAATTCCATAAAGTATGGCTTTGAGATTTAAACTGTAAAAGCTCTTCTAGTAATCTTTCAAGAGATTTAAACCTAGGCCTTTTTGTATGTCTTCCTGAAATCGTCATTAAACATGAAGCTAAAATATTTAGAGCTATTTCTTTATCTAACCTAATCAAACCTTGATAATCTATCAATAAATAATTTTGAGGATAAATTTTAACTATTTGAGCCATATATCGAGCTGATTCATTTTCTATATAAGAACGGACTCTACTAAGGTTCCGCATCATTAAACCCAATCTTTCTAATAAAACTCTCGGTTTATTCTGTTTAACATTTACTAGCTGCAATAGAGGTTCGAATTCAAATAGCTTACGTGCATAACTACGCATAAATTTTAAATTATGATTAGACGGATCTTCAATCCACCAATTAGTATATGATAATACAATCTCTTTTAATTGATCTTTAGAAAAATAAAGTAACGGCCTTAATATCCGTATCTTATTTATTATATTTACTGCAGGTATACCTGTTAACCCATTCAATCCTGAACCACGGCACATATTAATAAAAAGTGTTTCAGCCTGATCTTGTTGATGATGCGCTAATAATAAATGTAAAATATTATTTTGATTACACCAATCAGTTAACAACTTGAATCTCGCTTCCCTAGCGTGGTGATGAATATTTCTGTTAACATTATCATGATTCCAATTTAAAATATGATGTTCAATATTATTTTCGCATAAAAGGGTATTAATGGCTTGTGCTTCATTTAATGATTCTGGACGTAAATTATGGTTCACTGTTAGAGCAATAACCTTACCTCGAATTGATTTAACCCATTCATGAGCAAGAAAGGTCAAAGCTAAAGAATCAATTCCCCCAGATACTGCAACTGCAATAACTGGACTATCTTCATATGGCCCCAAAGTCTCTATGGATCTAACGAAATTAATATAATGCATAAATATATTTTAATAATAGATAATATTTGCTACAATCCTTACAAATATGATTTTATTTTATAGATTATTATGAAAAATACAAAAATTTTGTTTTGGCTTATCACAATCATTATAGCTGGTCTAGTTCTTTATGCAGTAAATGGCATTTTAATGCCATTTATTATGTCTCTTATATTTTCATACTTCTTTGTACCAATTGCTAATTACCTACAAACAAGATTTTCTATTAGCAGAACTATAAGCGCATTAATAATTATATCGATAATAATTATATTATTAATATGCTTATGGCTACTAATTGTTCCTTTAATTTTCGACCAGATTCAGCATTTCATCCAACAAATCCCTAAATATAAGTCTTATGTTAAAATGACTATTATTCCATTTGTAACACATTATGTAAATTTAATTGACCCGACCTACGTCAGTAAGGTAGAAGATAATCTTAATAATATTTTTACAGTAATATTTCAATATACTGCTAACTTCATTCAACATATTTGGCAATCTGGAATGGCCTTTATTAATATCATTTCAATGTTAGTATTAGTACCATTCATCACGTTTTATCTCGTTAGAGATTGGCCTAACATGTCAAAAGATATTACGAATGTCGTACCAAAAAACACCCAAAGAAATTTCAAAGTTTTAACTTCAAGAATTGATAATGCTCTTTCAGGCTTTATAAGAGGTCAGATAAATGTTTGTTTAGTATTAGCTTTATATTACTCTCTGGCACTTACAACTATAGGAATAAATTTTAGTATATTTATCGGTATTACTACCGGTATTTTAGCTTTTATTCCATTTGTAGGTTTTTTAAGTGGGTTTATTTGTTCATTGTTAGTAGTATATTTACAGTTTTTCTCTCTTAATAAGGTACTGCTAGTTATCGGAGTATTCGTAATTGGCAGCATAATAGAAAACACTTTATCACCTAAATTAATTGGAAACAAAATAGGGCTTCACCCAGTATGGCTTATTTTTGCACTATTGGTTGGCGCAGACTTCTTCGGATTTGCAGGAATGTTAGCAGCTATACCTTGCGCGGCAGTATTAAATGTTCTAATAAGGTTTACATTAGATCAATATTACAGTAGTAACTTTTATTTAGGTAATAACCCTAAAAGAATTAAAAAGGTAAATTTAGGAGACTGAATTGCACCAATACGCTCTTAATTTAAAATTTGATTCTAGTTATCTTGAAGAGGATTTTATTATAGCTTCTTCCAACTTTATAGCAAAAAAATGGATAGATAATTGGCCAAATTGGCAAGGTAGCATTTTTCCTAATATTACTTGTATTTATGGACCTAAAGGCTCAGGAAAAACTCATTTAGCTCATATTTGGCAAATAAAAGCTTCCGCATATAAAATTACTTTAAGAGATTTAGAACAGTTTTCATATCGAGATCTTGCAGAAAGTTACTTAATAGATGATATCGAACAATTGTTAATTAATGAGCATAACTTACTTCATTTTATCAACTATGTTATTGAAAATAAAAGATTCTTATTAATAACAGCCAGAACCAAACTTCATAATTTAACAATTCATACTCCTGATTTACGTTCTCGTCTGCAATCTTTCATAACTTATGAAATTATGCCACCCAACGAAGAATTAATAGAACAAATGTTAGTTAAAAGCTTCTCAGATCTACAAATTTTAGTGAATGAAGAAGTAATAAAATTCTTAACTACTCATATTGATCGTTCTTATGAAGCTGTAAAACACACTATAGAGTTATTAGATAAAGTCTCTCTTTCTCAAAACAAAAAAATTACTATTCCTTTAGTTAAAAAAGCTCTTATGTTGGAATGATTTAACTTTTACAATGAATCAAGTGCTCTATAAATTGCTCATCCAATATACCATTATTGATCTCAAAAAATTGACCATTAATAGTTGAAATTATCAAACATTTAATTGATTTTCCTACATAGATATTTGAAACCAAATATTTATAAACAGCAAGTTGTGCAATATATTGTATGGGAATCTCCTCCATATTATTGAATAATTTAGTTTTATAATCAATTATAGTAACTAGCCCTTCATCTACAACTAACAAATCAATAGTACCTTTTATATTTGCCTGAGTTAAGCTAGCCGCAACACTTGCTTCAGGTAAGATTTTAGTAGTAGGTGAAAAAGAAGCTTTTAATTTTTGTACTAATTCTTCTATATTGCTAACAATTTTTTCACTAAGTTTTATTTTATAATGGTCAGCATATTTAATTATCAAATTTGATAGATTAATATTATTTGAGCTTTTAATACTAATTTCTAATATTTTGTGAATAATATTACCGAAATTAGCATCAGAATTAAAATCTAAAGGAGAGTATAAAAATTTACTACTCCTTAAATGAGAAGCAGATATGTGTTTCTTGTTACCACTAGGATTTGGTTTGGATAAAATGCACTCTGGTAAATCAGAGCTTCTTCTGTGATCATCATTTATATCTACTTTATGGTCGCTAACCTGCCCCTTATTTTCCAGAATGATTTTTTCTTTAGTATTTGAATAAAAATAAGGAGTACCCGTAGTCATAGAATCGGCAATAATCTCATACTCCCCTAGGGAATTACAAGATTCAATTTGTCCAATATTTTGTACCCCTAATTTAACAACATTGTACCATGAATTATTAGAAATATTATCATACATACTCCAGCCACACATCACTAGTTTTTCCTGAGCTCTTGTCATAGCAACATATAATAATCTATAATATTCTTGAAGAGAGTGCGTTTCTATCTCAGAAATAGTATCATTATAAAGTTTATTATTATTTTGCCCGTTCCCATTATATATAGGTAAGTTTAACTCTTCTGACCAGATCACTTGTTTATGATGTTTAGGTAACCCTAATGTGTCTGCTATAATAACTATTTTTGCTTGTAAACCTTTGGCCGCATGTACTGTCATAATTCTTACAGAATTAATGTTAGTATCTATTTCTCGTTTTATTTCAACATTACTAGTTGCAAACCACTGAAGAAATTGTTGTAATGATTTATTCTCCTTCTGTTCATATTCTAAGCATATATTTAAAAATTCATCTAAAATTTCATTAATATGAATACCAAACCTTGCAATAATATTCTTACGAAGTTCCTTAGTTTCTAATATATATGCGTATAAATTATACACCTGCATAGAATAAGTACTTAAAATACTATCTAAAAACAAATAAATCCTAGAAAACTCATCATTACTATTAGCCAATAATTTTAGGTTTTGCCATAAACTCCTATTTTCTCTCTGTGACAATAAAAATAATTGCTCAGCAGTTAAGTTAATAAGCGGAGATTTTAATAAAGAAGCCAGATTATAATCATCATGAGGTAATAGAATAAAATTACCTAGGGCAATTAAGTCTTTAATAACAATGTTATTAAATAATTTAATACGATCAAGACCAGTAATCGGTATATCATTATGACGTAAGGACCTAACTAAATATTCACTAAATCTATCACGTTTGCGAACAAGAATCATAATATCTTGAGGTTGAATTTGACTAGGTTGCTTTAACCAATGCTTAATTTCATTAGCGATAACATTAGCCAAAATTTTTGCTGGATCATATACTTCACATCGTTCTACATTAAACTGCCAAGTATAACCTTCTTTTGAAGTTTGTTTCTTATATAAAACAGCTGGCCATACTTCTACCCTGCTAGATATGTTTATTTTATGAGCTATATGATTAACATAATTTTCAACAAAAGCTTGGGGATTATTCAAAATCAATTGGTTAAATGTAGCATCAACAGCTTGAAGAATAGCGATTCCAGAGCGAAAAGACTTATTCAACGTAATATTATGTAATTTAATATCAAATGTTGAAGTATATTCATGATACTGATTTTTTATACTACTAAATAATCTAGGATCTGCGCCCTGAAAACTAAAAATAGATTGCTTTTGATCTCCTACACAAAATATAGTGCGTGGCATATTATTTTGCCCTAAATCATAAAAAAAGTTTTCAGTTAAAGAGGTAATAATCTGCCACTGATCTAAACTAACATCTTGACTTTCATCAACTAGTAGATGCTCAATTTTATTGTCTAATTTAAAGGCAACCCATTGTAAAAACTGCTCTGAACTTAATAATTTTAGAGTAGTATTGATTAAATCATCATAGTCCATATAAGAGCCTTCCTTTTTAAGCTCTTCATAATGATGGTGTACTAAATAGATCAAATAAACAAAGCTCGAGGTATATTCCGCAATTTTATATGTATTACTTAGTTCCACATAATCAGCTACTATATTTCGCAACTGAAATATAAAATCCTCTAAGCTATATTGTTCAACTAATTTATTACTTAGTAAAATTTTACGAAAACTATGATTAGTAGTATAAAAAGACTCATATAGCTTTGAAAATATTTTTTGTTTTTCCTCTAAAGACGCGTTATAAAATTCTAATAAAACCACTAAAAATGGTTTTTCTTCTTCTAGCAAAATAGTCTTAAGTATATTTTCGTAACAACTTATCAATTTATCATAAATAGAGGCAAACTCTTTAAATATTTCTTCTGTAGATCCAGTGTAATCTATTCCAAATCTATTATAAACTTCCCTAATAATATCGCTATCTTTACCTAGCTGTAAAATATCCTTTACCTTGTGTCTATATAATAATGCATTTTCCACAAGTGAATAAAAACTGAATTCATGTATATTATTTAATAAAGGTTTTAACGTCAGCTGTTGTCCAGCACTTTGATTATAGCTTTTAAGTAAATTTTGAGTAGCCTGAGATAATAAAATTTGTTTCTGATACTCATCAAGAATTTGGGTTTTTAAATTTACCCCTGCTTCAATAGGAAATTTAGCAATTATTGATTGGCAGAATGAATGTATAGTTTGGATTTTAATAGTGTACTTAGAATCTAAAATACTAATTAATAAAGTCCTAGCAAACTTAAGTATTTCAACGTTTGGTTCTGTACCTGTTAATGTCAAAATTTGAGAATGCAGCTTTGTATCATCTAATGTAATCCAGTTACTAAGCTCAGATGTAATCCTGTGCAACATCTCAGCTGCAGCTGCTTTAGTATAAGTTAAACATAAGATTTTTGCAGGATTAACCCCTGCAAGCAATAATCGTAATACTCGATCGGTCAATAATTTAGTTTTACCAGATCCTGCCGACGCAGAAATCCAAATATTATAAAGAGGATTTGAAGCAATTTCTGTGTTATCCATTACTAGCTGAATATAACCATTCAAGTTTACCAGGATTATCGGTAATTTCTTGCCAACTTGCAACATCAAAACTAATACAAACAATATTACAAGTTCCTAAACTAAGCGTATTAGGTTGGTTATTAAGTAATTCATTAGCAATTTGACTAATAGTGGGATTATGGCCCACAAGCAAAACTGAATTGCTTTGATCGCTAATATTTTGCAGTAAGTTTACCATATCCTGGACAGAGATATTATATAACTTATCAGGAAATGTCACTTTAATCTGAAACTTGAGTTTGTCGTTGAGGTATTCCCAAGTTTGTTTGGTTCGGATAGCTGGAGAGCAAATTACTTCATCAATATATAAATTTTTTTTCTGCAAAAATATTGATAATTGCTCAACTTCTTTAATACCTTTTATGCTGACTATTCTATTAAAATCACTATTTAGATTAAGCTTCTCTGCGTCAGCATGCCTTAATAAATATAACGTCTTCACTACTTTTTCTTACTTACTAAATTTAAATCTAACTTACTTTATCAATTAAAATATATCTTCATTATAAGAATTGTAAATCAACTATTATCTTTTAGATTGAATAAGTTAATATTTATTGTTTTAATGTGTGTTAAAATAGAATTAGTATAAGATACTCATGATTGTTGTTATATCCCCTTCCAAAACTCAGGATTTTAGCCAAACAAAATTAAACCTGGCTTATACTACCCCTATATTTAATAATGAAATTATAGAATTAGTTAAAATATTAAGCCAAAAATCTGTTGCTGAATTGAAATTATTAATGGGCATCAGTGAATCCTTAGCAAAATTGAATTATGAACGTTATCAGAAATTTCAAAAACAATTTACTTTAAATAATGCTAAACCATCTATTCTAAGCTTTAAAGGAGATGTTTATGAAGGCTTGGATGTAAATAATTATACTAAAGAAGATTTTAATTTTGCCCAACAACATTTACGTATCTTATCTGGTTTATATGGCTTACTTAGACCACTAGATTTAATTCAACCTTATCGTTTAGAAATGGGTATAAAACTAAAAACCCCTCATGGAAATGATTTATATCAATTTTGGGATGATAAAATTACTAATGAAATCAATAAATTAGCCGATCATAATAATTATTTAATTAATTTAGCATCAAATGAATATTTTGATGCTATAAATCAAGATAAGATAACTGCCAAACTGATTACCGTAATTTTCAAAGAAAAACGCGATAATGAATATAAAATTATTGGATTATTTGCCAAAAAAGCTAGAGGATTAATGACCAATTTTATTATTAAAAATAAAATTACTCATCATGAAGGTTTACAACTCTTTAACGAAGCAGGTTATAAATTTAAAGACAAACTTTCTAATGAAAAGCAATATATTTTTATTCGCTAATTAAAATGCTAATATATAATAGAAAACTAGTAAAACTCCATCGTGATCGAGCAGTTAGTAATTTTCATCAACATGATTTTCTTTTAAACCATACATTACAAGATCTATTAGAACGAATCCAAGATCACAATAAAACATATAGCCTAGCACTAGATCTTGGCTGTGGCACAGGGCAATTCTCAAAAAAACTTTTAAATAATAACTTGGTTATAGAGAATTTAATTCAAGCTGATATTTCTTTTAAAATGCTTCAAAGCACTTTTGGAAACAGAGTTCAACTTGATGAAGAATTATTGCCATTCACAGAGAATATTTTCGACTTAGTTGTCAGCAATTTAAACCTTCACTGGGTAAATGATTTACCTGGAACACTTTCACAAATTAATAGAATACTTAAACCTCAAGGTATATTTATCGGCTCGATTATTGGTGGTAAAAGTTTAATTGAATTGCGCAAAGTGCTAATAGAAGCTGAAGGAATATTAAATCATCCGGTAGCATCCCATATCTCACCAATGATTGATGCTGCAGATGCTGCTACACTGCTTCAAAGAACAAAATTCTTAAAACCAGTAACAGATAGTATTACTCTAACTGTTTCTTATACAAATTTAAATCACTTAATGTCTGACCTTCAGGGTATGGCTCAATCAAATTGTCTTGGCCATCTTCCACCTCTATCTCGTAACACTATAGATCTAGCTAATTCCATCTATCAAGAGAAATATAGCGAAAATGGAAAATTACTTGCTACTTTTGAAATTGTTACTTTTTATGGGACTAAATAAATTTGGTGGGCGGTAAAAGACTCGAACTTCCGACCTCTACCATGTCAAGGTAGCGCTCTAACCAACTGAGCTAACCGCCCTCTGTTACTTAATGTTATTAAACAACTTAACAACAATTTTATAAATGGCAATAAGTTTTTATGTCTCTAGCTCGAATAATATTTAAATTTTTATATTTACTTCTTGCCAAGCAAGTAACTCTTAGTATATTAATTTAATAAGCATTGAAATAAATAATCATTAATGAGAGTAACGGAATGAAAGTTGCTGTTTTGAAAGAAAGAGCAGTTCACGAAAAGAGGGTAGCAACATCTTCAGACACCGTAAAATCTTTAATCAATTTAGGCTTTGATGTACATGTAGAAAGCGATGCAGGTACTGAATCTGAAATCTCAGATGCTGATTATCGCGAAGCTGGTGCTAAAATAACCAAAAATATATCAGATACAGTTAGCGATGCTGACATAATTTTAAAAGTACAACCCTCACCTATAACTTCCAATAAAAAAGATAATGAATTAAATTTCATAAAGGAAGGAGCAATCGTTATAGGAATATTATCTCCGCATAATAATCAATCTCTCTTTAAAGAATTTAATAAAAAACATATTACCTCATTTTCAGTAGAACTACTTCCTAGAATCACTCGTGCACAATCTATGGATGTACTTTCTTCACAAAGTAATCTTTCAGGTTATAGAGCAGTAATTGATGCTGCGTATAAATACAAAAAAGTTTTTCCAATGATGATGACAGCAGCAGGTACAGCATCACCAGCAAGGGTATTAGTTATAGGCGCTGGCGTAGCTGGATTACAAGCAATTGCAACCGCAAAACGTTTAGGAGCAATTGTCTCAGCATTCGATGTAAGGCCAAGTGCTAAAGAACAAGTAGAGAGTTTAGGAGCAACTTTTATTGAAGTAAAAACTGATACACAGCAAAATTTAGAAACTAAAGGCGGCTATGCTCAAGAAGTAAGTCAAGAGTACAAGAAAAAACAAGCTCAACTTATAGCTGAGACAATTAAAAAACAAAATATAGTAATAACCACAGCTTTAATACCAGGAAAAGAAGCTCCTAAACTTATAACCACAGAAATGGTTGATGAAATGAGTAAAGGTTCAGTAATAGTAGATTTAGCGGCTGTTAATGGCGGAAATTGCGTATTAACCAAACCAGATGAGGTTATTAACCATAACGGCGTTCATATTATTGGTCATACTAATTATCCTTCTAGAATTGCATGTGAAGCTAGCAGATTATACTCACGTAATTTATTAAACATAGTCACTATGCTTTATGATAAAGATAATAAAAAAATAAAATTAGATTTTGATGATGAAATAATAAATTCATGTATCATTACACATGCAGGGAAAACTATTAATAAACTTATTGCTAAATAGAGATGTATGAGTAACATAGCGATCATAGCCAAACAAGCCCAACAAGTTTCTGATGAGGCTTATAAATTATCAGAAAAAATTAATGAATTAATGGTTATGCCAACAAGTGGGGGAGCAACTTCTATTGATCCATTTATTTTCGCTTTAACAATTTTTGTATTATCTTGTTTTATAGGTTATTATGTTGTATGGAAAGTAACACCTTCTTTACACACTCCTTTGATGGCAGTTACTAATGCAATATCAGGCATTATTATTATAGGAGCGATGATAGCTGTTGGCCCTGAAGGTTTTGGCTTCAGTCAATTTTTAGGATTAGTCGCAGTGATTATTGCTTCAATCAATATATTTGGTGGCTTTATTGTTACTAATAGAATGTTAGAAATGTTTAAGAAAAAATAATTTTATGGCTAACTTAATTTCTATAATTTATTTGATTTCAGGGGTATTATTTATTTTGTCGTTAAAGGGCTTATCTTCCCCTCAAACTGCAAGACAAGGTAATTTTTACGGCATTATAGCTATGACTCTTGCTATATTAGCCACTATGTTTAACCCTATAGTCCATAGTAAATTTATAATCCTTAGCGGAATTATTATAGGCGGTACTATAGGATGGTATATTGCTAAAAAAATCAAAATGACTGACATGCCTCAGTTAGTTGCCGGCTTTCATTCTTTAGTTGGTCTAGCGGCAACTTTTATTGCCCTTAGCGCCTTGATAGATCCCGAAAATTATGGATTAGGCTTAAGTGGAAATCTAAAATTATCTAATTTAATTGAAATGGCCTTAGGTGCTGCAATTGGGGCAATAACATTCACGGGATCGATCATAGCTTTTGCTAAGTTACAAGGATTGATGTCAGGGAAACCAATAAAAATAAAATATCATAATTATGTCAATTTACTGTTAGCAGCTACCTTATTAATATTTTCGATAATATTCTTTGCCACTGAATCTTATATCCTATTCATTTTAATAATATTGATTGCAGCCGCACTTGGAGTATTATTGATTATACCTATAGGCGGTGCTGACATGCCTGTAGTAATTTCTATGCTCAATTCCTATTCAGGATGGGCAGCAGCAGGTATTGGTTTTACACTTGCTAATAGCTTATTAATCATTACTGGTGCACTTGTTGGTGCTAGTGGCGCTATTCTAAGTTATATAATGTGTAAAGCTATGAATAGATCTATAATAAACGTAATATTTGGTGGTTTTGGTGGTGAAGAAATAAAAAATCAGCAAATAAACAGTGAAGAAAAAGCGGTTAAGCAAAGCAACCCAGAAGAAGCTGCTTTTCTTCTAAATAATGCTAAATCAGTAATAATTGTACCTGGATATGGTATGGCTGTAGCTCAAGCACAACATGCCCTTAAGGAGATGGAAACAATATTAGAAAACCATGGGGTCAACATAAGGTATGCCATTCATCCAGTAGCAGGACGTATGCCTGGTCATATGAATGTTTTACTAGCTGAAGCAGGAATTAATTACGATAAAGTCTTTGAATTAGAAGATATAAATCGTGATTTTGGATCAGCAGATGTTGCTTTAGTCATAGGAGCTAATGACGTTACTAACCCAGCAGCAAAAACAGATAAATCTAGCCCAATTTATGGAATGCCAATTTTAGATGTAGCACACGCCAAAACGGTATTATTTGTAAAAAGAGGTATGGCATCAGGCTATGCTGGCGTAGAAAATGAATTGTTCTTTAGAGAAAATACATTAATGTTATTTGGTGATGCCAAAAAAATGTTAGAAAATATAGTAAAGGAATCAGAGAAATTATAAAGTGATAGTGAAACTAAGAGAAATTTTATGGCCGATTAAAAAAAAGGAATTAGGAAAATTCCTTCCTATGGCATTAATGCTTTTCTTCGTATTATTTAATTATAATGCCCTAAGATCATTTAAAGATAGCCTAATAGTTCCAAATATTGGTGCTGAAGCTATAAGTTTTGTGAAATTATATTTTGTAGTACCTTCAGCTATTTTATTTACAATTATTTATGCGAAACTAACTAGCATCTTACCTTTTCAAAAAATCTTCTATTACATTTCAATATTTTTCTTAGCGTTTTTCTTGATTTTTGCCTTTATTTTATACCCTAACCAAGAGCTAATTAATCCTAGTAGTGCCAAAATCCAGGCTCTTATCAACTCTTCTATTGATTTTGGTTTTTTTACGATTAGCATGGATCACTTTAAATGGTTTTTATTAATTTTTGGAAAATGGCCCTTTGCCCTATTTTATATCATCGCTGAACTTTGGGGCTCAGCAATGATATTTTTAATGTTCTGGCAGTTTGCTAATCAAACTACGAGCACTGAGGAAGCAAAAAGATTTTATCCTATGTTTGGGTTAATTGGTCATATTGGGCCAGTGGTATCAGGTGCATTAGTGAAATATTATTCCCATGGTCATACTGAATTTTTTGGGGAAGGAGATCAAGGACTAATAACTATATTCATGATATTTACTTCTATTGCATTAATCTGCACCATGGGACTATTCAAATACATTAATACAAATGTTTTGACTAAAGTACGCTATGCAGGGAAAGCAAACAAATCCGAAGGGATACGCTCTAAATTACCTTTATTGGAAGGATTCAAGGTCATCTTTTCTTCAAAGTATTTGGGCTATATAGTAATCTTGATCTTTTGTTATGGTATTTCGATCAATCTAGTTGAAGGACCATGGAAAGCCAAAATAGGCGAATTATATCCCAACACCAAAGATTATGCACATTTCATGGGTAATGTAATCCAATTAAGCGGAGCATGCGCAATGATATTTATGATTTTAGGTGCTAACATACTCAGAGCGTATGGATGGTATGTTGCTGCAATGATGACACCTATCATGATTTTAGTTACTGGCGTAGGTTTCTTTAGTTTTATAGTATTTGATGACAATATCACTACCCAACTTACCATAATGATATTTGATCCTTTATGGATAGCAGTGATGCTAGGCACAGCTCAAAACGTTTTAAGTAAAGCTACTAAATATTCATTATTTGACTCTACCAAGGAAATGACTTATATCCCTGCAGATGATGAAATAAAATCAAAAGGTAAAGCCGCAGTTGATGTTGTAGGAGCAAGGTTAGCAAAATCTGGTGGAGCTTTTGTCCAAACTCTATTATTTATGCTCTTCCCTACCGCAACTTTTACTACAATAGCACCATATTTAATGATTATATTTATTATAGTATTAATACTATGGTTATTAGATTTAAGAATATTAAACCGCGCCTATAATTCCTTGCTTCAAGCTAAAAAGAATGAAAACAAATATTGATTTAGCTAAAGATCTTTACACTCAACAACTTCGATTAAGAAGTATATTTATTTAAAATAAATATACAGCTTTCATTTAACAGTTGACTACTTCAATATTTTCAGCTACATAATTATGTCTTTAGAGACATCATATACTGTATGAGTAAAATTAAAGAATTTATTTGGCCGATTAAGAAAGAAGAGCTAAAAAAATTCCTGCCCATGTCTCTGATGTTGTTTTTCACTTTATTCAATTATAATGCTTTACGATCTTTCAAGGATAGCTTAGTTGTACCAAATATTGGCGCTGAAGCCATTAGTTTTATTAAATTCTTCTGTGTAGTACCAGCTGCTATTATTTTCGTAATAATTTACGCTAAAATGACTGATATTTGGAATTTTAGAAAAATTTATTTTTATATTTCTTTATTCTTCATTTGTTTCTTTTTATTATTTGGCTTTGTACTATATCCGAATGAAATCCTTATTCATCCTAATCTCCAACAGATTGAACAATTACTAGATCAAGATATAGATCTCAATTTCTGTAAAATTAGCTTATCGCATTTTAAATGGTTTTTCCTAGTCTACAATAAATGGCTATATGCGATTTTCTATATGGTAGCTGAATTATGGACAGTAATGAATGGCTTACTGTTTTGGCAATTTGCTAACCAAGTAACTAAAACTAAAGAAGCAAAAAGATTTTATCCTATGTTTGCATTTATAGGCAGCTTTGGAACTTTCATTGCTGGCAGCGCTATTAAGTTTTCCACAATTTTGCAAGCACAATTTAACGAAGATACTGTTTTTTTAGTCCAAATAATGATGACAGTCCTTATATTCTCTACTTTAGCAATTATAGCTCTATTCGAACATGTAAATCACCATGTGATCACTGATGAGAAATACTTAAAACAAATTCAAACAAAACACCCTGAAGAAAAAATGCCGTTATTGGAAAGCTTTAAGGTGATAATGTCATCACGCTATTTAGGATATATAGCAGTTTTAGTATTATGTTATGGCATTACTATGAATTTGTTAGAAGGACCATGGAAAGCTACTGTAAGAGAATTTTTCCCTTCTACTGATGACTATGTATATTTTATGGCTGGAGTTAATCAATGGACTGGTGGTATATCCATGATATTCATTTTAATTGGAGCAACTATATTAAAAAGATATAGTTGGTTTACAGCCGCAATTATTACTCCTTTAACTTTTTTTATAACTGGTACCGCATTTTTTATATTTGTAGTGTTTGATGAAATTGTAAATTTGTACTTAGGAACTTTCTTTATTTTTGATCCTTTAATATTAGCCGTATTTTTAGGCATGGCTCAAAATGTATTAGGTAAATCAACTAAATATGCATTATTTGATCCCACTAAAGAAATGACTTACATACCTCTAGATGATCAATTAAAATCTAAAGGTAAGGCAGCAGTAGATGTGGTTGGGGCAAGATTTGCTAAATCGGGAGCTGCGTTTTTACAATCAATGCTATTTATAATTTTTCCTGCAGCCACCTACTTAACAATTTCTACCTTATTAATGGTAATATTTATAATTGTAACCATCATTTGGATTATTGATGTAAAATTACTTAATAAAGAATATTTAAAACAATTATCCCTCTAAACCTTTCTTATTAGCATATAGAGCATTATAGTAAGCAAAAAATAAGTAGGCCAAATAAATCCAACTTGGGCTTAACGCAGGCATAAAAAACAAAGGAATCATAGCTATTATAGAAGGAAAACTTGCAAATATAGCTAAACGAAATAATGGCTCAAAAGAAATATTTTTATATTGCATAATTTTATGTGTTAATAAAACTATTCCGGCAAAAATTAATGCATAAAATATTGTGCCAATACTTAGTTCTAAAAATGTTATGACAAACAATATAAAAGGTAGGATTAATTTAAAGATTTCTAAAGTTTTTTGCCAATATTGAATAATGACCTCATGCGTAACTATTAACTCATCTTTATCCATCATAGAGCTAAATCTAATTTGATCTCGATCTGATAAAAACATTCCTGTTTTAATAACAACTAATGGTGCATTCTCTGATTGATACTTATTGTCTTTTGCTTGATCATCAATAATAACTAATATTTTTCCTTCGCTATTACGTACAAAAATTGGGCCTTCAACATTTTTATTTAATATTTGTAGCTCCTTATTTTTTATTACCATTGTAGGTACTTGATTAAGTATATTATCAATAGTTTTAGTAGAATCGAATTGATTAAAATTAATCCAAATATTTGCACTTTCAATTATCGCCATAACTAGGGCAACAAAAGCTACTAAGCGGAGTAAATAATTCAATTTTTTACCTTGTAAATTATTATAAACATCCCGATAAAATTCTGCCGAAAAAAATGACAAATATATTATTTCGAAAAACGAAGAAATTTTTTTCATTTATTGCCTCTTAAGGTTAATTTCCTAAAAAAATTGTAATTATTAATAAATCTTGTATTATATTGTACTTCACTAATTCAACAACTGCAACTATATGAGTAATTCAATACAATATAAAGAACTAGCTAACTGTATTAGGGCGTTATCAATGGATAGTGTCGAAAACGCAAAATCAGGACATCCAGGTATGCCAATGGGTATGGCTGATGTAGCAACAGTATTATTTGCAGAATTTCTTAAATTTAATCCTGATGACCCTCAATGGTTAAACCGTGATCGATTAATCTTATCAGCCGGTCATGGATCTATGTTGCTGTATTCCTTACTATATTTAACTGGCTATCCAGAAATGACTTTAGATGAATTAAAGAATTTTCGGCAATTGAATAGCAAAACACCAGGTCATCCAGAATATAAACATACTGCTGGTGTTGAAACATCTACAGGACCACTTGGACAGGGCCTTGCTAATGCTGTTGGCATCGCTTTGGCAGAAAAAATTCATTCTAGTAAATTAGAGACAGATATTATTGATCATTATACCTATGTTATAGTTGGAGATGGTTGTTTGATGGAAGGTATATCTCATGAAGCTATTTCTTTTGCAGGAAATCTTAAATTAAATAAATTGATCGTCCTATTTGATGATAATGAAATCACAATAGATGGTAACAAAGGCTTATCAGATTCTGACAATCAACTAATGAGATTTAAAGCTGCAGGTTGGTATACTCAAGAAATTGATGGCCATAATCATTTGCAAATTAGCAAAGCTTTACATAATGCTAAAAACAGTTCTTTACCTTCAATAATTGCTTGCAAAACAATAATCGCTTATGGTTCTCCAAATAAAGCTGGCTCTGCAGAAGCGCACGGCAGTTGTTTAGGAGAAAAGGAAGTGTATGCAGTAAAAAGTTCTTACGGTTGGGATAAAATTGAGCATTTTTATATACCACCTCACCTACTTAATACATGGCGAGATATAGGACAAAAATCTATTTCTTATTATAATAAATGGGTTGAGAAATTATCAAAATTATCTTCTAGTAAACAATCAATGCTAAAGAAAATAGCCAACCATGATTTTATACCAGAAACACTCACCAGCATAATTAAGCAAGCGAAACACCAAGCTTTTATTAATAAGCCCACTGAAGCTTCACGTAAATCATCCCATAATATATTAGAATTACTAACTAAATCTATTCCTGAACTCATAGGAGGCTCAGCTGACCTAACAGCTTCTAATCTTACTAAAACATCTTCAACTATACCCGTAACCAGAGATGATTTTAATGGACGTTATATTTATTATGGGGTGCGTGAGCACGCTATGGCTGCGATTATGAATGGATTATCAATTTATGGCGGAATTATACCATATGGAGGTACATTCTTGGTGTTTAGTGACTATGCTCGTCCAGCCATTAGGTTATCAGCATTAATGGAATTGCGCGTAATTTACGTATTAACTCACGACTCTATAGGTTTAGGAGAAGATGGGCCAACCCACCAACCAATAGAACATTTATCTTCCCTTAGAACTATCCCAAATTTGCTAGTTATGCGTCCTGCTGACGCTATTGAAACTATAGAATGCTGGGAAATAGCCATCAAATCCACTAACGCACCTTCTGTAATAGCTTTATCTAGGCAAAATTTAGAAACTGTTCGTGCAGTTGATAGTGCAGAAAATTTATCCTCTAAAGGCGCATATATTATTGCAGAATTTAATAACAAATTAGATGTTACTATTTTTGCTTCTGGCTCTGAAGTAGCTATTGCATTATCAGCAAAAAATATTTTAGAACAAAACAAAATTGGCACCAGAGTTGTTTCTGTTCCTTGTATGGAATTATTTGACAAACAAACTTCAGAGTATATAACTAATATTTTATGTAATGATAGTATTAAAGTAGCAGTAGAAGCCGGTATATCAATTGGTTGGGATAAATATATTGGCCCACATGGAATTTTCATAGGTATGGAAAATTTCGGTGCTTCTGCTCCTGCTTCAAAATTATTTGACCATTTTAATATTAATACTAATAATATTGTCCAACGTATTATTACCAAAATAAAATTAAGAGGTGATTGCAAACATGATTAGATTAGCAATTAATGGTTTAGGCAGAATAGGTAGGTGTATTATTCGTGCCGCAGCTGAATTAAACAAATCAGGTATAGAAATTGTTGCAGCTAATGGCACCACCAAACCCGAAGACTATATTTCTTTACTCAAATATGATTCTGTTCATGGAACATATAACAATGAGATTAAATGTGAGAATGGCTACATCCACATAGGTAAAAATAAAATAAAAATATTATCAGAAACAAACCCTGAATTAATTCCTTGGGATAAATTGAATGTAGATATTGTTCTGGAATGTACGGGTAAATTTACTAATAAACTTGATGCCAGTAAACATTTGAAAGCCGGCGCAAAAAAAGTAATAGTATCAGCACCATGTCAAGATGCAGACGCAACAATAGTATATGGGGTAAACAACCAAGCATTAACTAAAGAATGTGAAGTAATTTCTATTGGATCTTGTACAACTAATGCTCTTGCCCCTATAGCTAAGATATTAAATGATAATATAGGGATAGAAGATGGCTACATGACAACTATTCATTCTTATACTAATGATCAAAACTTATTAGATAATCGCCACAAAGATCCCAGACGCGCACGGGCTTGTGCATTATCAATGATCCCGACTTCTACTGGCGCAGCTAAGGCTATAGGCCTAGTCATTCCAGAACTTTCTGGTAAGCTTGGAGGTTCTGCAGTCAGAGTACCGACCCCTAATGTATCATTAATAGATTTCGTATTTAACGCTAAACGTAATACCAATAAGAATGAGATAAATCAATATATCGCAGAAGCGGCAAAATCTAGCTTTAAAGATATAATTGCAATAACAGAAACTACTTTAGTCTCTATCGATTTTAATCATAATCCTCATAGCTCAATCTTTGATCCTTTTGAAACTCAAGTAATTAATAATAAATTAGTGAGAGTAGTTTCTTGGTATGATAATGAATGGGGATTCGCCGTAAGAATGATCGATGTAGCAAAATTATTTAATATCTAATCAAGTTAGAAATGAAAAATTTTCGTAAATTATCAGATTTGGATGTACAGAATAAAACTATTCTTCTGAGAATAGATTTAAATGTACCTATAATTCATGGTAAAGTTACAGATATAACACGTATTAAAAGAGTAATACCTACTATAGAGTATTTATTAGCTCGGAATGCTAAAATAGTGCTTTTATCTCATTATGGGAGACCAAATGGTAAATTCACAATTGATATGTCATTATCCCCTTTAACTGATACACTTAGTCAAATTCTAGATAATAAAGAAATAAAATTCGGTGTTGATGTATTAGCTACTTCAGTCAAAAATGATATAACCAATTTAAAACCTGGTGAAATCATTTTAATGGAAAACTTACGTTTTCATGCAGGAGAGGAAGAAAATGATTTAGAATTTGCAAAGCATATTGCAAGTTTAGGCGAAGTGTATATTAACGATACATTTTCTTGCTCACATAGGGCCCATGCTTCTATATGCGCTTTAGCTAATTTACTACCAAGTGGCGCTGGATTATTACTGCAAGAAGAATTAGACAATTTAAAAAAATATTTGGAACAACCTGCTCATCCTATATTAGCTATTGTTGGTGGATCTAAAGTATCTACTAAAATAGAGCTGCTTACTTCCTTAATAGCAAAGGTAAATACCATTTTTATAGCAGGAGCAATGGCAAATACTTTTTTACATGTTCAAGAATGTAATATCGGCAAATCCAAATTCGAAAAAGATTATCTTGAAACAGCAAAAAATATTTTAAAACAAGCTAAAGAAAAAGGTTGTAAAATCATTTTACCAACCGATGTGGTAACCTCAAAGCTTCTTAACCATGATGTTAAATGTAAAGTTGTGAAATCAGATAAAGTTGGTAATGATGATATGATTTTTGATATTGGGCCTAAAAGCTTAATGAATTTAATTACAGCCTTAGAAGAACACAAAACTGTAATTTGGAATGGGCCGTTAGGAGCGTTTGAACACAAACCTTTTGATATAGGTACTGTTACGATTGCTCAAGCCATTTCTGAATTAACTTCAGAAAAAAAATTAATCAGCATTGTAGGTGGAGGAGATGTAGTTTCAGCTGTTACTAATGCTGGACTTTGTGATAATTTTACTTACACCTCGACTGGCGGTGGTGCATTTCTTGAATGGATAGAAGGTAAAATTTTACCTGGCGTTGAAGTATTGTGCAAATAAATAACATATGACAGCAATTAGCTTAAACCAAGTAGTTATTATAAATAATCTTGAAGAATTACTAGCAGCTTTAAGAACAAATTCTGAGATTATCACTACTCCCCCAACAGCTATTTTTTATATGGGCCTCCTATATATAGAACATATGGTAGAATTAGCTTCCCACACTTATCCCGAAGTCTATAAAAAATTCTTGCTTAATGTTCAAGATGATGCAGCTATTTGTCATTTAGCATTAAAGGGAAAAATTAGAAATATATTATTTACTGGTAACAACATAATATATAAAAAACTTAAAAACCTCGCTGCTTCTGCTCAAATTACTCTCTATTTAAATAATTAGCAGTATCTTATTGATTAGTTACACAACAAAGATACAATAATTATAAAATACTTTACGAGATTAACTATGGAAATATCTTATAATCAAGCTAAACAAAATTATGAGAAAGGTGATCTAGTAAATGCATTACCTTATATCCTACAAGAGTCGCAAAATGGCAACCTAAATATATCATGTATTTTAGCATTAATGTATGAGCACGGTGTTGGGGTAAAACAAAATGATATTGAGGCTTTAAAGCTTTATAAATATGCAGCTGAAAAGGGCAATTCACTAGCACAATGCACCTTTGGTAGCTATTTAGTTACAGGTAACAAGATACCTCAAAATATTGAAGAAGGCCTAGACTGGCTTAAAAAGAGTGTTCAAGGTGGCAATGCCGCAGCAGAATATAACCTTGGATATATTTATGAGCTAGGAATAATAGCACCACAAAATTTAAAAGAAGCTTTTAATTTATATAAATCGGCCGCTGCAAAAGGGGAGTTAAAATCTTTAGTAAGATTGGGTTATATGTACCTAAATGGTAGAGGTGTTGAAGCAAATAGTACTGAAGCATATAATTGCTTTTACACCAGCGCTGCTCAAGGCAATACAGAAGCTGGCTATAATTTAGGTTTAATGCTCGAAAATGGAATTGGTATTTCTCCCAATCTTATATATGCCATCGAATGTTATAAATTTGCAGCAGAAAATGGTAACGATAAGGCACAGTTTACTCTTGGAGAAAAATATGCATCAGGTATAGGGGTTGAACGCGACCTCAAACAAGCATTAAGTTGGTTTAAATTATCGGCCGCACAAGGAAATACTGATGCCCAAAATAACCTTGGCTTGTTTTACGAGGCAGGATTAGGAATAGATAAAAATTTATCAGAGGCTTTTAAATTCTACAAACTTGCTGCTGAAGCTGGTAATGCTAAGGCTATGTATAATTTAGGTTCTATGTATGATAGTGGTTATGATGATATAGCCCCAGATTATAAGGAAGCATTTAAATGGTATAATTTAGCTGCCGAAAAAGGTGATGAATCAGCTCAAGCAAGTATTGGTTCAATGTATGAGCAAGGTAGAGGAGTTGAGGTAAATACTGCCGAAGCGCTAAAATGGTATAAAATTAGCGCAGATAATGGCAGCCCTATTGGTAAGGAATGTTTTGAATTACTGGAGCAAAATATAAACAAATCTGTAGACAATAAAAAGGGAAAAAAATCTATTAACTAGATTTAGATTGTAATTTAATCAATAAATATATTACTAATAAAGTACTACAATATACTATGACTTGCATAACCGTTGGTTGTGAATCATAACCCAGCAATATATTTAAGAACTGCCCAAGAATACTAGAATCAGCAATAAGGTTAGAACTATTCCACAAAGTATATGAAAATATATTAAGCAATCCACTAGCATGTAGAAAATTAATTGCTTGAGAAGCCATTCCCGCTGCGATAAAGCTCAACAATAATGCTGTTACCTGGAAGATATATTTCCCCGTAAAACAAATTAGTCCTTGATAAATTGTTATACCTACTATACTACCAACAACTAAACCTCCCCCAGCTCCTATCATTATATTAACTAAACTTAAATTATGTGCCGCATATGAGCCATAAGCAAATAATACAATTTCTGCTCCTTCTCGAAAAATTGTTGAAGCAATAACGAACATTAATGGTATAAACGATGATTCGCCTTCGTGAATTTTCTGGCTAACATGTTTAATTTTTTTAGTTATATTTTGCCCATGAGATTTCATCCATACTACTGTCCAAATAAGTAAAATAGTAATTATAGAAATTATTATGGCATTAAAGACCTCTTGCCCCTGGCCTTCAATAGCGTTTGAAATGTTAGAAGTAAATAAAGCGATTAATATTGAACCTAATAAACCAAATAATATGCCGCAAATTACCCACTTATTGCGATTTTTTAATCCCTTAGTCGCAGCAAGCACTAAACCTATAATAACCGAAATTTCTAATATTTCTCGAAAAACTATAATAAAAATCTGCAACATATTATTTTACTATCAATTTACCTTGTGCTGTTTCTGGGTGAAATTCCCCAAAAAAACTGTACTCTCCAGGAGAAAGTGGTCCTACAATCACTGTAATACTACCATTCGCTGGCACGATTTTTTCCCGTTTTAAATCAAAGCTCTCAAATTCTTCAATAGTAGAATCTAAGTTTGCAACCCTAATTTTAATTATTTTATTAACTGAAGCATATATTATTTTAGGAATAAATGTATGTTTTGAGATTTCTAAATCTATATATTCAACTTCAGCATTGGCTGAGCTTACACTAAAACAAAAAATAAAGAAAATTCGATATATAATAGCCATGTTTAATTAATAATGATTATTAATATCAATTTATATAATCTGACCCATTTAGTCAATGATAAACTCTTAATGTTTAGCTTTGCGGTCCGAATAAGGATTTTCAATTTTTTTCATAGTAAATCTAATCGGGACTCCATCTAATTTAAAGTACTCTCGCAGAGAATTGGTCAAATATCTTAAATAGCTTTTGGTTACCTTATCAGGCCTATTTGTAAATAATTGGAAAGTTGGCGGTTTACTTTTTACTTGATTAATAAATTTAATCCTCACTCTTCTACCAGCTTCCAGTAATGGCAAAGCATGTTTAGTAATGGCAATTTCTAACCATTTGTTCAGCTTGGCTGTAGAAATTTGGATTTGCCATTTTTCATATAATTCAACACATGAATCAATTACTTCGTTAAGTTGAGTTTTGTATAAAGCCGAAATAAAACTAATCTTACTTTTTCCTAAATGTTCTAACATCTTTTGGGACTTAAAAATTATCTCTTGTGTCTCTTCTTGCTTATTCTGAATTAAATCAGCTTTATTAATAACCAATACTACTGGTTTTCCCTCTTCATATGCCATATTTGCTATGATTAAATCCTGTTTTTCCAAAGGCATAGTAACATCAACCATCAAAATTACTATATCAGCTAATCTAATAGATTGGATAGATTGGCTAACAGAAAGTTTTTCAAGAAATTGATATATACTATTTTTTTTTCTAATACCTGCAGTATCAATAAGCTGTAAATAATGATGGCGATATTGCCAATTAATGGCAATCGAATCTCTGGTTAAGCCAGGTTCTGGTCCAGCTAATAATCTTTCTTGTTCAAGTAATTGATTTATAAATGTAGATTTACCTACATTTGGCCTACCAACAATAGTAATTTTTATTGGCTTAATTGCTTGCGCCTCCTCAGTTACTTCCTGTTCCAAAATTTTCTGCAAAATTACTAATAAATCACCCATACCTTGGTTATGTTCTGCTGATATGGAAATCATTTGCTTAAAGCCTAAGGTATAAAACTCACTAGCATTATTAATAGCCACCCTGTTATCACATTTATTTATAAGTAGGATTACCTCTATACTTTTCTTACGCAACCAATCAGCATAAATTTTATCTTCGTTGGTAAGGCCAGTTTTCCCATCTACCACAAATAAAACCACTTTTGCATTATTAATAATGCCTTCAGTATGAGAAATAGTTTTAATTAGTATAGGATCTTTTTTAGCATGAAAATCAAGACCAGCTGTATCAAAAAGCCTAAAAGAAAGATTGCCTAATTGTCCTAACCCTTCTTTGACATCGCGAGTCACTCCTGGAATATCTTGCACAATTGCTTTATTGTTAATTGACAACCTATTAAAGAGTGTAGACTTACCTACATTTGGCCTACCAACAATAACAATATTAAACATAATTTTTACCTAAGCACTGATAAAGTGCCTGTATCATTAATAAAGTATATGTTATTATCTACAGCGATTGGTGGGGAATAAACAGCTTTTGAAATTTTATATTCTCCCAATTCATTTCCAGTAATAGGATCATAAGTTAAAAGCTTACCTTCAGTAGTAGTTAAATATAATATATTATTCACCATTATTGGTCCATTAATAATTAGTTTATTATTTTTGGACTTAGAATTTGTATTAGCTATTTGTACCACCCATTTAATTTGGCCTGTCTGCTTTAAAGATGCTGTAAGCTGATTAAATTTGTTAACTGAATAAATATAATCTTTTGCTATCCAAGCAAATTTGGTACCTCCTATAGTATCATTATACCATTTCATTTGACCAGATGTAAGCTCAATAGCAAACATGGTACCAGCATAATTAGAAATATATACTGTCCCATTATTAATAATTGGTGTCATGTCTATATCATTAAGGTAAAGCATAGTACTGTTATTAGTATTTTTAATCAGATTTAACTGCCATACTAGTTGTCCACTATTAATATCTAAGGCATGTAATTGGCCAGAGGAATGTGGTACTATTACCAATTTTTCACTCACTGCCGGTGAAGCGGAACCAAATACTCCTAACTGCTCTATCGCTCCTTCATGAGTCCAAATTAATTCTCCTGTATGTACATTTAAACAATATAATCTATTATCAATAGTTAGAACTAAGACTTTGCCATTTTTAATAGTAGGAGCCGCACGGGTAACATTACTTAAATTATAATGCCAAATTTCTGACCCTGTATTTTTATCTAAAGCTATCAAATAATCATTACCGAAGGTCACAACTAACATATCTTCATAGAGTGAAAATCCACCACCAGCATTGTCATTCAGCGGAAGATTTCTAAAAATTTGAGTCGTCCATAAAGCTTTTGAAAAATTTTGGGTATTATAAGCAGCCACAAACCCTTTATTATCAGCTATATATAAAATCCCTTTTTCTACTACCGGAGTAATACTAGCTCCATAAATATTATGCGAGTGTAATAGTCTATAATTGCTAATTTTATTAGCTAAAGGTGGTTCAATTTTAATATTCTCTGGTATGGAAACTAAAGAAAAATTACTACTTAACCACTGATTATTAGGTTGAGCTCCAGGAAGCATTACAGGCTTTTCAGCAAGTACAGAATCAGGTTTAGCATAATTAATTTCTTGCATTAAATCAGTGTATTGGCCTGGTAGTTTTTTAATTTTTGTTTTCTTTTCGCAACCCATACCACAAATCAAAATCACTATTATTAATATTGGGTATAATATTTTATTTATAGTCATAAGAGCCTATTTATTACTAATATTATTCATTAACACATGCGCTAGAAAATATATATTGTCAGCAGACAGATTATTTTTATCCAATAACTCTGTAAGTATAGCTTTAGCTTCTTCTATTTTATCATTACCTAATAATATTTGTGCATATAATAACTTAATAAGGTTGTTAAAAGGTTGATTAGAAGTAGTTTCACTGATTTTATTATCTAAACTTATATCTTTTAAATCTTGAGCTAATATAGTAGCCAAAATTATTACTCGTGAAATATTCCTAAAAACTACATTATTAGAACTATTATTATATAAAGAAGTCAGTATTTTAAAAGCTTCTTGATAGTTTTTTACAGCAATTAATTGCTTAGCATAAGAAATATTCGCCATTGCTCCGTAAGCTTCTGAATCCGACTTAGTAAGCTTGTTTAATAAATTGGAGTAATCAGGAGAATCAATATTAGCATTAGCCAAATTATGGTAATCGATGCTAAATGCTAATTGTTTTTGTTCATATTTATAATTATGGTATACAAAACCAGCAGTAGCTAAAAGCGCTATTAAAGATAAAACAACAAAGATTTTAGTAAATTTTTTAATGACATAAAAGAATTTTTCTGTTTTTATATCCTCTGCAACTTCTTGTATAATATCACTCATAAACTCAACATACGATTAAATCATGTATTTATGAATATACTATGATATAAAAAATTGCAAATAGTTTTAGTTTAAGGCTAGTAAAGACTTTAATATTAAGAACGAAAAACTAAAGAAAAAGCTTGTAAAATATAATTAACTAATGTATAATATTTCAAGATTTTAAAGAGGAGAAATATATAATGACACAACCTATATGGCGCTTAATGAGTATGGGTTATCAACATCAGCAAGCAGCGACTGAAACAGAAAATGTATTATCTATAGGTGTCGGTAATGACATAATGAGAGGAATTGAGCATTTGATGAGCGGTGGACTAGTAGACATGGCTACTTGGAAAATATCGTCCGTTTTTCATGCTTTTAATCAATTTAAGCTAGAGTCCTTATCATTCGATGGAATCCTCCCCTTAAACTTGTTAGGCACTATAAGCCCGCCCTCTCCTCATTTAGGGGTTATAAAAAGGCAAGGGCGAAATAACTCTATGTGGCTGCAAATTTAGTCATTTAACGCTAATAAATTGCTTAGTGTCAATCCAAGAAATATTACCATCAGGACGATGATATACTATATTTAAACAATTATCATTGTTATTAACAAAAATCATTGCTGGAAGACCATTTAAGTCCATCTTCATTACTGCGTCAGCCACCGATAGTTTTTCAATAGAAGTAGGTTTTTCAGCAATAATTATAGGATTATCCTCTATAGACTCACCTTGATCTAAATCTTCGCTAATAAAAGGTTTAATTATGTACTTAGTACCAATAACTGCATCTTCTTGAATTATTTCACTTAGTTTTCTTTTATGGTGATTTTTTATACGTGTTTTATAGCGGCCCAATTGCTTATCAACTTTTTCTAGAGCGTCATCAAACGCAGCATAAATTTCATCTGCTTTAGCCTCCCCTTTAATAAAAGGATGATGACTTGTACCTTCATGTACGATAATATCTGCCTTGTAGAAAACTCCTTCTTTATGAAATACTACATGAGCATTAATTGCCTGCTCAAAATACTTAGTTACTTGTTTGATTAGTTTATCTTTAACGTATTCCTGTAAAGCTTCTCCTATTTTTACTCCTTGACCAGAGACTAAGACTTGCATATCACCCTCTCTTATTTAAATTACTCCTAAAGTCTTTTCTGACAAACTAATTTTACTATTTAATTGAACATTAATCAACAATCCAAATGATATTAGGATAGTACCCATAATTGTCCCACCATATGATAATAAAGGTAAAGGCACCCCTACAACTGGTAATAAACCCATCACCATTCCCATATTAATAAAAATATGTACTGCAAACACTGCGGTTACACCATATGCAAGCAATCTTCCAAAATGGTTTCTAGCAGATAAAGCAATATGAGCGCCGTACATTATTAATATCATGTATAACATCATTACTATTATTACTCCTAAAAATCCGAATTCTTCAGCCAACATCGGAAAAACAAAATCTGTTTGGTGCTCAGGTAAAAATTGTAATTGTGCCTGACTACCTGATAACATTCCCTTACCAAATAACCCTCCAGAACCTATAGCAATTTTCGATTGAATAATGTTATATCCATCCCCCAGGGGGTCCATTTCAGGGTTTAAAAAAATCAAAATTCTTTGTTTTTGATAATCATATAAATAATGCCAAATTAAAGGTAAAGACCCTAACACTAATAAGAAAGATAAAATAAATTTCCAAATGCGAACTCCTGATATAAAAAATATAATTGCCCCTACAAATAAAGTAATTATTGCAGTACCTAAATCTGGTTGTTTAACTATTAACAAAACAGGTATTAAAATCATAAATATTGGGACTATTAGAAACCTTATTTTTAATACATTATGATAGGATAATGAGTGAAAATATTTAGCTAAAGCTAAAACTATAGTTAACTTCATTAACTCTGAAGGCTGCAATTTAATTATATTTAGATCAATCCACCTAGTTGCTCCCATTGCTTTATGCCCAAAAATCTCAACTAGTATTAATAAAATAAGGGATAGACCGTAGGCAATATAAGCAAAATTATAAATAGTTCTAAGACTCATAGTTCCAATGGCTAACATAAATAAAAAGAAGATTATAAAGAAACCTATTTGCTTACTCGCCCATGGTTCCATAGAACCATAAGCAGCATCATACATCATTAAAAAACCAATACATGACAAGATAGTGATTACCAATACCATGAACCATGGAATATTTTTGAAGTCATTAAGAATTTTTTGAGTTTTCATTATCAGAAGTTATTATTGCATTATGATCTATTTTATCTTCAGGGAAAATGATATTAACCTTAGTTCCTTTTCCTATACTACTATTTATAATAAATTGAGCCCCTAATGCCTCTAACAAATGCTTAATTAAGGGAAGCCCTAAACCTACTGAAGTTGCTGTTTCTGCATGCTTCACTACACCGTATTTAGCCATAGATATTTTTAATTCTTCTTCATTCATTCCGTATCCCTGATCTTGGAAAGTAATATGCATTTCTTTCTTTTTCATTTTAGCCTCAATGCTTAAAACACTATTCTCTGGAGAATATTTCATCGCATTACTAATAATGTTGTTAAAAACTTGCAATAGTCTACGCGGATCAGAATTTAATACTGGCAAATCCTTAGAAATATTAGTTTTAACTGCCACTTTATAATGGTAATTCATGGTATTTAATTTTACTGATCTTCTAATTAAATTTTCAACATTAACCGGAGAGAACTCAACTTGAAAACCACCCTCTTCTATGCGCATTTCATCCAACAAATCATTAATAAAGTCTATTAATTCTTTTCCGGCTTGGTGTATATTTTTAATATATTCTAGATATTTATCGTTTAATCTACCAAACGCCTTATTCATGATCATTTCCGAACTAGTAACTATGAATCCAAGAGGAGATCTAAGTTCATGCGCAGTATAAGCTAAAAAATCTGTCTTAGCTTGTGAAGCATCAAGAGCTACTTTGCTGGCCATTTCTGCTTTATAACGCAAAATCTTTTCCCGTTTATATATATATAAAACTAATATCAAAGCTACAAAACCAATTACGCAAACCTCTATTATTCTATAAGTAATTTCTTTCCAAAAATTATCTGCTATCGCCTGATTGTCATAATGCAAATAAATAGCAAATGGATATTTAGATAATCTATGTAAATAATGGTTATTACCATTATTTATTAGATCTACTTCTGAAACAGTATTTAAGTTATCAAAAACGATATTATTGCGCTTAATAAAATTTTGAAAATTATCAATATCTACAATATAATTTCCGTTAGAAGTAAGGCTATTAGATGACTCCAAAATTATATTCATATTTTTATCAACGAGCGCAAAATATACGTTTCGATCTTTAACGACATTTGCCAATACATGACTGAGCTTTATTACATCAAAACCTATAGTTAAAGAACCTATATAATTATCACCACTAATTACTCCAATACTTGCTGGAATTATGTACCTTTGACTGGTAAATCCAAAAATCGGTGCTCCTAAATGCATAATTCCAGGATACTTCTTAGATAGCTGCAAAAATTCTCTATGCGAATGTTCAGATTGTTTTATAGTAACACCGGCCACACTATCAACTTTTTTTATAAGGTCTTTATCTAACCAACTGAATACTGTCCAAGATAAGACGTTATTAAGATTAGGGTTAATCGAATATTTACTGAGAATATTGCTAATATAATCTACATCTTCATAATTAGGTGTAATTTGCATAATTATGATTTTCATCACAAACTCGGTGTGATCGATAATATTAACTAAAGCATTTTCTATACGTTCAGTTTCAGAATTAAATACAATGTTAATTTTATTTTTGTTAATGCGATATTCTTCCCAAGAAAAATAAGCAAGTAAGGCGCCAATTGTAAGCACCATAATAATGAAAGGCAATATATATGCATTATTTATTTTATTAATAGACATTCGTCTAAAAGGCATAAATTACCATTATAATTAATCTTATATAAACTTAGAAATTATACTCAGGTATAATTTCTTTTAAAATAGTTTTCATTTCTTGATCGCTCATTTCTTTAGAAGAAAATTTTATTTCCAAATTAGATAATTTAGTACTCAACTCGTCAAAATTTATTTCATTTTGTTTAGTTGCCATTATCGATTCATATTCAGTTGGTGTAGGCTGTTCACTATCATAAAATAATTCCTCATAGAGCTTTTCCCCTGGGCGCAGCCCTATATATTCGATTTTAATATCTTTACCTACATTTAATCCAGATAATTTAATCATCTGTTCTGCTAAATCTTTAATTAAAATCGGTTTCCCCATATCAAGTACATAGATATGACCATGCGAATCTTTATGCTGGCTAGCTCCTAATTTACCTGCTTGTAAAACTAATTGAACAGCTTCTCGTAAAGTCATAAAGTATCTAGTTATTTTAGGATCAGTAATGGTTACTGGTCCCCCATTAGATATTTGTTGTTCAAATAGTGGTATAACTGAACCAGAAGAACCTAAAACATTGCCAAATCTTACTGCAACAAAACTAGTTTTCTTACGACTATATTTTTGTCCAATACCCTGAATATATTTCTCAGCAATACGCTTAGTTGCACCTAAAACATTTGTAGGATTTACAGCTTTATCAGTAGAAATTAGAATCATTGACTCTGATTTATGTTTAAGAGCAAGATGCGCTATATTAATTGTACCAAAAATATTTGTCCTAATTCCCTCAATAATATTTTCTTCCACAAGTGGAACATGTTTTAATGCCGCTGCATGGAATATTATTTGAGGTCGTTCTTTATCAAAAATCCTTTCTAAATGATCTTTATCTCTAATATCTGCAATATAAGAAGCTAGTTTTAAATTAGGATGGAGAGAAGTAATTTGGTTTATTATTTTATATAAATTGAATTCTGAATTATCGATAATGACAAGCTTTTCTGGTTGAAAATTAGCAAGTTGTCTTACTAATTCTGCACCTATAGTCCCACCAGCACCGGTAATTAAAATTATTTTATTTCGTAAAAATAAATATACTTGATCATGATCTAGGAAATTTTGTTCTCTTAATAGCAAATCTTCAATTATTATGGGTTGAGATTTTACTGTTTCATTTAATTTATAATGCAATTCTGTCACTTTCGGTAAACGTGCCAATTTAATTCCATAACGATCTGAAATCTCTATTAACTGTTTAAAATAATCTCCTTCGCTATAACGATCTGTTATTATTAACCTTTTGGGTATCAAATTTTTAGCTTTTAATTTCGCATAAACTTGATCAAATTGACTTAAGGCTCCATAGACCTCTATATTATAAATTTTACTTCCAACTTTAGTTTTATTATTGTCAATAATACCAACTGGTTCATAAATCGTATTACCTGCAAAAAATACTTCTCTTAAAAATAGCTCTATACGATCATCCACACCTATTATTAATACTGGAACTTTTTCTTCAGAATTATTATTAGAGATATTAAACCTAATTAGCTTATATATTAATCTGCTCCCACTTAGTAACATAGGCATTAATATACAATTCATTAATATAACAGATCTAGGTATGCCTGTAAGTCTATTAACCATAAACATTACTAAGGCATATAACATGGTCACTATTAAACACGTTTGAACTATAAAAAGGTAATCCTTTTCAGAAGAGAAACGCCAACTACGCTTATAAAGCTTGGAATAGTAAAGCCCAATAAAAGATATAATAAAAAATACAGAACTATATTCAATATAAGTAGTCAAATTATATAACGAAACCTCGTCCAATAGCCTAATACCTAAAGCGATATTAAAACTAAAATTCACTGCTAATAGGTCATATAAAAAAATAATTTGCGAACGATTTAAAAACACCCCGAACCTTGATCAATTTATTGTCTACATTGATATACCATAAAAGAATTTAGCAGACAAGTTAATGTATATTTTAATAATTGACTTTATCATCACCATAGATAATGGTAAAACAATACTAACTTAACAACTCTCTCATGATACTTATGACAAATTTTGAAAATAAACTAGTTGCTGTAATCAATAAGGAATTAGAGCCAGGTGTAGCTATGAATGCTCTAGCTCATATGAGCTTAGGTATGGGTGGGTCTTTAAATGAAACGGTTCTGAAATTAGATAATTACATAGATAATGAAGGCCACCTATATCCTAATATATCACAAATGCCATATATAATTTTAAGAGCCAAATCTAATGAAATAAAAAAGACCGTCTTTGCTTCACGAGAGTATAACATAAAACATACAATATTTCTTAATACCATGACTGGTGGTACATATTTAGAACAATTAGAACGCACTAAAAACAGCAAAGAAGAGGAGCTTATTTATTATGGATGCGTCTTATTTGGCCCATGGGACAAAGTATCAGAAATAACTAGAAAATTTTCATTATGGAAATAACTTCCCTTCTACTATTGCACTAAAATCCCATTATGTTTATAGTTATAAGCCAAAAACACTTAACATAATAAAAATGATCATTAATTTATATAATAGCTTAACCAAACAAAAACAGGCTTTTCAACCGTTAAATAACGAACTTATTACTATGTATGTGTGTGGACCAACAGTTTATGAACGCCCACATATAGGTAATGCTAGATCTACTGTGGTATATGATTTGTTATATAGATTATTAAGGCAAGTCTATGGAGCAAAAAAAGTTTTATATGTCCGCAATATTACTGATGTAGATGACAAAATAAATAATGCTGCCAAACAACAAAATATAGCTATAAATGTTTTGACTAAAAAAACTATCGATTATTTTCATCAAGATATGGATGCTTTAAATTGCCTTACTCCCAATATTGAACCTAAAGCTACAGAGCATATACAAGATATGATAGACATTATTGGAAAACTTATTGCCAATAACCGTGCTTACATTGCAAATAATCATGTGTATTTTGACGTTTCTACTTATAAGGATTATACAAAATTATCTGGTAGATCACTTGATGAACTTATAGCTGGTAGTAGAATAGAGGTCAGCGAAAATAAAAAAAATCCTGAGGATTTTGTTTTATGGAAACCAACTGATATTGATGACGATCCATCAGCTATCTTTGATAGCCCTTGGGGTAAAGGTAGACCAGGATGGCATATAGAATGTACCGCCATGAGCACCAAGTATTTAGGACATGATTTTGATATTCATGGTGGCGGTGTGGATCTAATTTTTCCCCATCATACTAATGAAATCGCTCAAAGTTGTACCTGTTTTAAAGGTAGTCAATATGCTAGATATTGGGTACATAATGGCTTTTTAACTGTCAATAATGAAAAAATGAGTAAATCCTTAGGTAATTACTTTACTATTAATGATTTACTAGAAAAGAAAATTCCAGGAGAAGTAATACGTTATGTTTTGCTTTCTACACATTATCGTAAACCTCTAAACTGGAACGATAAAACTGTACTTGATGCACATAAAACTTTAGATAGTTTTTATCGAATAATCGAATCTAAAAACTCTCAAAGCACTACAGCTAATATAGATGAAATAACGCATGATCTATGTGATGATTTAAATTTCCCAGCAGCCATAGCAAAATTGCATGATATAGCTAGACAATTCCATAAAACTCAAAAAGAAGATGAAAAAATAAATTTAGCTAATATTTTATATCATGCAGGAAGGTTACTAGGATTCTTTTATACATCTGCAGAAGAATGGTTTGGGCAAGGCCCAGACCAAGTTATAGAAACATTAATTAATCAAAGAATACAAGCGAAATTGGAAAAAAATTGGGCTTTAGCAGACCAAATTCGTGAAAAACTCAAATCTCAAGATATTATTGTGGAAGACAAACCCGATGGAACCTCAAATTGGCGAAAAATATAACTATCATGAATAATAGCTCTTCTCCAGTAATTATTTTAGCGCGACCCCAACTTGGTGAAAATATTGGTGCAGCTGCTAGAGCTATGTTAAATTTTGGATTTAGTTCTTTAAGGGTGGTTAATCCACGTGATGGCTGGCCCAACGAAGCTGCTTTATATACAGCAGTTGGTGCCGCTCATGTAGTTGAAAATGCTCAGATTTTTACAGAATTTGAAAAAGCAATAAGCGATTTAGAGCTAATTTTTGCCACTACTTCTAGACATCGAGATATGAATAAACCAATAATTAGTGCCGATGCTCTATATAATGATATAATAAAATCAGACATACAACCCAGCAAAATTGGCATAGTTTTTGGCGCAGAACGTAGTGGACTTGATAATGATGAACTAGTTTGGGCTAATAAGATAGTTTCTATTGAAATCAACGATAATTTTCGCTCTATGAATTTAGCTGCAGCAGTAGCAATTATTTGCTATGAGCTAAGAAGGCTAAATGATGCCAAATACATAATTCAACATCCGCAAAGAAATAATGAATTAGCTAGCCAAGCAGAAATCCAGAATTTTTTTAAACATTTAGAACAATTATTAGATAAAACTAACTTCTATCAGGTCCTTGAAAAAAAACCAACTATGCTGCATAATATCAAAAATATTTTTAAGCGTATTGATAAAATTACTTCAAAAGAAATAAATACTTTAATTGGAATATTTAAATCAATGGAAAATAACTCACAGAATAGCGGTTGACAAATGTAGTTTTTATTGTATATTCCTTCTTTCTATAAGTTTAATCAAATTTAACAATAATAATTTTTGAGTATAGCGTGACGAAAATTCTTAAATCAAAGTATAAAATTAGCAGAAGATTAGGTGTTAATTTATGGGGTAATGCTAAAGATCCATTTTTAACGAAAAATTACCCTCCTGGCCAACACGGAGCTTCTGTACAACGTAGAAAAACTGATCATGGAACTCAGTTACATGCTAAACAAAAACTAAAAGGTTACTACGGATATATCACTGAAAAACAATTCTTTAGAACTTTCCAAGAAGCTCATAGAATGCGTGGTAATACTGCAGAAAACTTAGTAGGATTACTAGAAAAAAGATTAGATACAGTTGTTTATAGATTAAATATTGCACCTACTATATTTGCTGCAAGGCAATTAGTTAATCACAAACATATTTTAGTTAATGGTAAAACAGTCAACATTCCAAGTTATTCCGTCAAAGAAAATGATGTTATACAGCTTAAGGAAAAATCTAAGTCTATGCCTATAGCTATAGAAGCAACTCAAAAAATGGAACGCACTGTGCCAAGCTATTTAAGTTTTGAACCAAAAGAAATGAAGGGTAGCTTTTTAAGAATGCCAGCTTTAGCTGATGTTCCTTATCCTTGCGTTATGGAACCACATTTGATTATTGAGTTTTATTCAAAATAAACTTATCCATAAGCAGTTAATTAAAGCTGGATTTTTATGGAAGATAATTCGATTAATAACGCCAAATCTTTATTACGCCTATCATATAAAGATATACGTAGTAAAATTCCTTCAGAAGAGAATTTATCCTCCTCAAATGAAATTAAAAAAATTTTTATAAATTGGCTTCAATCATACAGTAAACCGAAACCTATTATAGCTGGTTATTATCCTATTAATCATGAATTAAATATATTGCCTCTACTAATAGAATTGGAAAATCTGGGCTATATATGTGCGTTACCGCGTATGATACGGCCAGAGAAGTTATTAGAGTTTAAGGAATGGCATCCTAATGACGAATTAGAACTCTCAAAGAATATATACGAACCATTAGCAACAGCACTTAATGTTTCTCCTGATATAATCATCACTCCTTTATTAGCTTTCGATCTCCATGGACATAGGCTTGGTTATGGGCAAGGATTTTACGATAAAACTATTAGCTTCTACAGATCAACTAACCCGAACCTAGTAGCCATAGGCCTAGGTCACTATAAACAATTTTCACCAAATGTCTTACCTACTCATCATCATGATCAGATTTTGAACCTCATTATTACTGAAAAAGGAATCTTCCAACCTGAATTTTAAAATAATTAATATTTATCGCAGGCTTTATCCCTGGCTTATAGCTGGGTTTATTAAATAAAAGTTATTTTTTATTGACTTTTGACTTTTAAAAGGTGTAACCTTAAATTGAAGTTAACTTCAAACATTTGATTAACAATTTTATGATGTGAGGTTGATATGGCTACAATAAAAGATCGATTTGACAAAGCTAAAAGAGACGCTAATCATGAATGGCGAGATGATAAAGAAGAAGTTAGGCATCAATTCCATGACAATGAAGAACGTACTCCTGAAGGCGACAAAGCCCCGAAAGAACAGCAACCAGCTCACCAGGAAGGTACCTGGGATCATATTAAAGGGAACCTAAGCGAATCTTGGGATCAAGTAAAAGAAGATGCCCATCGTTTAGCAGGAGAAAATCCCCCTGAACCTGAAGATGGTAATGCATAAAAAAAAGAGGGGTGCTTACCCCTCTTTTTAGTTCTTAGTCTATTCTTTTTAGAGCCATTACTTTTCGAAATAATTTAAATAAATTACCTCTTGACCATAACATTTTCAGAAACTTTTTCTGATCTTCAAATTTTTGTTCAGACAGCCATTTAGAAGCTTTCTTTCCAGAACGCTTTATTTTTTCTACAAGCTCATCAAAATCTTTTTCTATCGTTTCTTTAGTGGAATTTTTTTGCATAAACTACCTCTTCTATTACATGTTTTAATTTTACTTTGGAAAGACATAAAAACAATTAGAATTAACTTCTAAGCATTGCAATACGTTGATTATACTGATCATTGTTGGCAAAAATATACGCTCCGCTAACTAAAACATTAGCACCTGCATTTACAGCTAATTTGGCTGTATGCTCATTAATTCCACCATCAACTGCCAAATCTATATCTATATTTTTAGAAGCTTTAATCATCTCACGTATTTCTTGGATTTTAGGTAATTGTGAATCCATAAATACCTGCCCACCAAATCCTGGTTCTACCGTCATTACTAATATAAGGTCCAATACATCTATAATTTCTTTAATAGCAATGGCTGGTGTTTTAGGCTTGATTGAGACACCCACCTTCTTACCAAACGACTTAATTAAAGAAATAAGCTCAGTTTTATTTTGCACAGCTTCAATATGAAACGTGATCATATCTGACCCAGCTTCAGCAAAAGGCTTTATATATTTTTCCACATTATTAATCATCAAATGTACATCAAACGGCAAATTGCTATGAGGACGCATTGCTTTAATAATTTCTGGCCCTAATGTAATATTAGGCACGAAATGCCCATCCATTACGTCTATATGGATATTATCTGCACCTGCTTGGGTAACGGCCTTTAACTCTTTGGCTAGATATGCAAAATCACAAGATAAAATTGATGGAGAGATTTTAATTTTTGGCATAATTATTCTCCTAAAAGTTCTTTTAAGTAATCTTGTATACTTTGCTCATCACCCTGAGCGCAAATATTATATATAGCCTCTAATTTACGGTAATATTCTAAATCTTCTTTTTTTGCTAAATCTAAATATTTTCGCGCTTTACTAAATAAGCCTAATTCTAATGCTGTGTGCGCTAATAATAAACAAGCTTGGTTACTATTATTTACAGAAATCAATTTTTCTACTTCCTCAAATTTCTTTACTATAGGCAAATCATTATATACTGGTAATATACTTGATATTAATTTATAACTAGGTTTTACTTTCCAAGCTTTAGTAACAAATTCAATTGCATCTTTAGATTTATTTTGGACGCAAAGCAACTCAGCAAGCAATACTACTGATTCCAGATGAATATTTACACTTAAAGATTTTCTCAATGTACTAATAGCCTCATTAGGCAAATTCTGATTAAGATAATATTTAGCTTTCAAATAATGAATTAAGGAAAATAATGATTGCACCTCTTCATGGCTAAATAATTGAAGTTTAGATACTTTTTCTAAGGCACCAATAGCTTCATCCCAGTTTTGCAATGCAATGTTAATAGTTATTTTTAAGCGATAAAACCAGCTTGGTTTATAAGATAATTTTTCTAATGTGATTAAATATCGATTCGCATTTTCAAATTCTGCGGCTTTTAATTTTTGATTTATGAGCTCTTTAATTGCTGGAATACAGGTTTTAATATCCTCTTTCATCAATAATAATTTTTTTTCTAACTCCAGCTCATTACTATTCTTGTCTAAGCTAGCAGCTTGCCATGAAATTAAATTAGTTATTGGGTGTTTAATAAGTGTTAAATTAGCTTTTTGCAATAACCTTAGTACTAAGTCTTTATTTTCTGATTCCAAAGCGCAAACAATATCAAATACTTCATCAACAGCTTTTTGATGCTTATATTCATAACGCAACCTAAGTAAACTTTGTGGTAAATTTTTTAACCACCAAAATATTCCAATAACGGCAGAAATCAAAAGTACTGATAATAAGGCTAGAATGCAAAAAATACCAAAAGAAATAACTATATAATAATTAGAGAAATATATTTCTATATTACCTACATCATTAAAAAGAAAATATAATAACGACGACAGAATAAGAATAAGGACTAGAGAAAGTATTAATCTAACCATCGACACAATCCATTGTAAAATTATTAAAATACTCTGTGCTAGTAATTAACTCATACATTCTATTACTTATATTGACAATTTTTAAACGATTGGACGCCTTTTCTAACCAAGTAGATATAATCTTTTTCTGTTCTTCTGGGAATGAACTAATCAAATCAAATGCTTGTTGGAGATTACCATTACTCATAGCAATTTTAGCTTGAACTAATTGCGCCTCTAACCCTCCAATTTTTAAAGCTCTATCACCTATTTCTCTTATAACTATAATTTTATGTAAATATTTATCGAACCAATTTTTATTGGATGACATAGGAGAAATGTTTATAATAAGCTTCTTATAGAGCTCTTCAAATTCCTGATTTAACGCGTAATAACTATCCATTTGTAAATAATTACAATTATTCAATTGTTTCATCAGAATCTGAAAATCTTGACTTATACCAATAGTATTATTTAAATTTTTAACTATTTCAGCTATATCCGTATTTTCTTGAACCCCACTCCTTAAATCACTAATTAATACTAACTGTTCAACATATT
>JAGVLN010000025.1 GCA_020049805.1 Rickettsiales bacterium | reverse complement strand
TATTATTAATTTACCTAAAAGTTATCCTAAAATATATTAAGTGCATATATTATATGAGAAAATTTATGGATTGCAAAGTAATCACTATAGCACAACAAAAAGGCGGTGCTGGAAAAACAACAATTGCTGCTCATTTAGCTGTTGCTCTTAGCCAAAGAAAACATAAAGTTTTATTAATTGACATTGATCCTCAAGCAAGCTTAAGCCAATGGTATAAATTAAGAGAAAAACACTTTGGTAAAGATTATACTGGAATAAATTTTTTAAGTACGTCCGGGTGGAGAGTATCTGGAGAAATAAGTAAATTTAAAACTTCTATTGAATATATCATAATAGATAGTCCACCCCACACTAATACTGAAGCTAAATCATCAGTACGTATCTCAGACTTAGTAATTATACCTATACAGCCAAGCCCGGCAGATTTATGGGCATCTAAAGCAACAATAGATATATGCCAAAAAGAACAAATTCCTTTTTATACCTTACTTAATAGGGTAAACCCAAATTCACGCTTGGCTAAAGAGATAAGATCTCAGCTTGCAAAACCTTTAAAAAGTGAAATTGGTAACCGTATATCATTTGCCACTTGCCTATTAGAAGGGTTATGCACCACAGAATCTGACCCTAAAAGCTCAGCAGCTGAAGAGTTTAAAAAATTGACTGCAGAAATTTTAGCTAAAATGAAGAAATAAAAATTTTTATCTGCAAATAAGTTATAAATTAGTAAAATTTTATTTTTTAATGCCACCTGCTATTTGAGATGCTGCTACTGATAAATCTGGTGCAGCAACAACATTGGCTGCTGCAGCATGAAGCATACTTGCTAAATTATCAGCTGTAACTACAGGCTTTTCTTTTTCTTTAATTCTAGCTTTCACCTCAGCTGTATAATCAGCTGCCACATCACTTGCTTCTCTCACAGTCTCTAAAAGAGCATCTTTGGTAAGTCTTCTCTCCTCCCCTTTATCAACTACATCAGCAAATGCCACACCTAATTCCCACCCCATTCTGGTTTCTGGGGTACTATGATGAAGAGGAGCTTGATCAGTCCCTACTAAGTGACTTTCCACAACTTTATATACTTTTTCTTGATCAGAATCACTCATTTCTTTACCAAGAACTTGACGTGAAAACTCTGTACCACTTAATGCATAATGCATCGCATTTCCTGAGATACCAGCAGCAAATCCTTTAAATGATGGACTCACATCTGTAACATTTTTCTGATGAACACTCATACCAAAATCTATAAGTTCTGGACCAACTACTGGGCTTGCTTTACCTGCATTAAGATGAGGTACAAAAACTTGCGACCCAGCGTTAAACTTTCTTTCATCTTTTTTACCTTCTAACTCCAATAAACTTTTCTGTAGATAATCCAACCTATCATTATCAGGAACTTCTTTTTTATGCTCAGCTTGAATTGCTTCAGAAATAGCCTCCCTCATCAAAGTAACCTGATCCTTAGGCACAAGCTTCCTATGCACCCCCTGTAATGCACCAGGAAATATATCTTTAACGGTAACAACCCTACCTTCAACTTCAGCAACTGGTTGATCGTATGTTGAATGTCCTAATTTATTTCTTAACGTAATTGCTTTAGCATCAAGACCTAGAGCTTCAAAAATTTCTGTTCTATTCTCTAGTTCCTTTGCGGTAACATTTGCAGAGTCACCAGGAAGTTCAAGTATAAAACCATCTCTTGACATAAGTTTATCTCTATAGAGATTTTTATTCTCTTCTTCAGTTCCCGCTATACCTAAAGGTATTGCTTTCTCAGCAACATAACTAATTACATCAAAACTTTCATTTTCACTTTTTAACCTATGTATTTCATCAATGTTTGCCGCATAAACAAAAGCGAATCTATCTAATAACACTGCTTGATGAGCTGGAGTAAAATTTTCCCATCCCGCCCCTCGTTCACGATCTAAAAAATTTGGCTCGTACCCATACTTTTCAGGATGACTAAAAATTTCATCGATACGCGACTTACATATGTCAAAATATTTTGTTAATTCTTCTGGCATAACCATTTCTCCTTTAAATATAATTATAATTTTAAAGAAAGAATATTAAGGAAGTATTAATATATTAAGAATTTATTTTTATTAGAAATTAAGAATATAAATGTTATGTTTCTTTAGAAATTTCAATCATTCTTTGGTAAATGATTAATTCTTGCTCAAGTATTGTACGATACTCTATATCTTCAACATTCATAATTTTTAGTTGAATCTCCTCCATCTGAGTAAGAGCTTTTTTATAGTCTACATCAGCTTTATTTATTGCATCAATAATTAAGATAGTTACCTCTTCTTTATTAACTTCAATAAAACCGCCATATACAAAAATTGATTGTACAACCACATTGCCTTGATAGATTTTTACCAAACCAGGTTCTAAATCTGCAACCATAGAAATATGACCTGATAATATACCAATTTCTCCATTAGGAGCTGGAGCAGTTACCATATCAACTTCTTCTTCCAAAAACTTCTTTTCAGGAGTCAAAATTTGGAGTTTAATTTTATTTTGCTCTGTCATCTATTAAGCTGCATTTTTTAATTTTTGTGCCTTAGCAATTACTTCATCAATATCCCCAACCATATAAAAGGCTGCTTCAGGAAGATCATCATGCTTTCCTTCAATAATTTCTTTAAAGCCTCTAATTGTAGCTTCAAGAGGAACAAATTTTCCTGGAGATCCTGTAAATACTTCAGCAACATGGAATGGTTGAGATAAAAATCTTTGGATTCTACGTGCCCTAGCTACCACTAATTTATCTTCTTCAGATAATTCATCCATACCAAGAATAGCAATAATATCTTGTAATGATTTATATGTTTGCAAGATCTTTTGAACTTCACGAGCAACGTTATAATGCTCATCACCTACTGTTGCCGGATTAAGCATGTTAGAAGTACTATCTAATGGATCTACAGCTGGATAAATTCCTAATTCAGCAATTTGTCTATTTAATACAGTTGTAGCATCAAGGTGAGCAAAAGATGTAGCAGGAGCTGGATCTGTCAAATCATCAGCTGGAACATAAATTGCTTGTACAGATGTAATAGAACCTTTTACGGTTGATGTAATACGCTCTTGCATTTCACCCATATCTGTAGCTAAAGTTGGTTGATAACCAACAGCCGATGGTATGCGTCCTAATAGCGCTGAAACTTCAGAACCCGCCTGTGTAAACCTAAATACGTTATCCACAAAAAACAATACATCCTGTCCTTCTTCATCTCGAAAATATTCAGCAAGTGTTAACCCAGATAAAGCCACTCTAGCTCTAGCTCCTGGCGGCTCATTCATTTGACCGTACACTAATGCCACTTTAGACTTAGATAAATCTTTTAAATTAATAACACCTGACTCCATCATTTCATGATATAAGTCATTACCTTCCCTAGTTCTTTCACCTACACCAGCAAAGACTGAATATCCTCCATGAGCTTTGGCAATATTGTTAATTAATTCCATAATTAACACTGTTTTTCCTACCCCTGCTCCACCAAATAATCCAACTTTACCTCCTTTTGCATAAGGAGCTAATAAATCAATTACCTTAATACCAGTATGCAAAATTTGGTTATCAGTAGATAATGCTGTGAACTCTGGCGCTTTTCCATGGATAGAAGCTTTTAATTTAGTTTTAATAGGCCCAAGATCATCTATAGGATTCCCAAGCACATTTATAATTCTGCCTAGGGTTTCTGGACCAACTGGAACAGAAATTTGATTACCAGTATCAACAACCTTAGTACCACGAGTTAACCCATCAGTTGAATCTAGAGCAATTGTTCTAACTTCATTGTTTCCTATGTGTTGCGCTACTTCTAATACTAATATTTTCTCGCCAATCTTACATTCTAGTGCATTAAGAATCGCAGGTATATCACCACCTTCAAATTTTACATCTACTACCGCAGATATAACTTGTGTTACTTCGCCTTCATTCTTCTTCATGTTTAACCCCAATTAAATTTAATCTAAATTTTTATATTGCTTCAGCACCAGCTATTATTTCTATTAATTCTGTAGTGATTGCAGCCTGTCGTTTACGATTGTATAAAATATTTAAGTCTTTAATCATTTCTCCAGCATTATTTGAAGCATTTTCCATTGCTGTCATTCTTGCACCGTGTTCGCTTGCTATATTTTCGAGTACCATAGATAGCAAGTTAGCTGTTAAATTACGACCAACTAAATCTGGCACCATTTTCATAACATCTGGCTCGAACTCAAATTGATTATTAGTATCTGGTTCTAATAAATCTTCTTCAGTAAAAAGTGGCAATATTTGTTTACAAGAAACGGTTTGGCTTACTGCACTAATAAATTGATTAAAAAATATCTCACATCTATCAAAACCGCCATTATTATATTCAATAATAAGATCATTAGCCAATTTTCTAAGAGGAGCAGATTTGATCTGTTTACTATAAACAAAATCTTTAACGAATTTAATATCTATGTTCTTTAGTACAGACAAATGTTCATAACCCTTTTTACCAATACATAATACTCTTATATTACGACCTTGATTTTTGGACTCAGCAATTTTGCGCTTAACTAGTTTAACTACTGAACCATTTAATGCACCGCACAAACCACGATCAGAGGTCACTACAATAAATAATTCATTTTTAATTTCCCTTTGATTATAAAATAAAGGTAAAGATTTTGGATTATCAACATGAGTTGCTATTATTTTGGTAATTTCATTTAACTTCTTAGTATAAGGCCGATTCGATTCTATAGCTTCTTTAGCTCTCCTCAGCTTAGAAGCAGACACCATTTTCATAGCTTTAGTAATCTTCTGCGTAGACTTTACACTTCGAATGCGTAATTTTAAATCCTTTAAATTAGCCATATAAATTTACTACTTAAGCAAAATATTTTACAAACTGAGTCAAAGTTTCTTTTAATTGCGCTTCTGTTTCTTCAGTAAGCTTCTTGTCTTTAGCAATGTTTTTTAACAAATTATGCTTATCTTTTTGACGCATAAATAATAAAAATTCTTTTTCAAAACGTTGCACATCCTTATTATTGATTCCATCAAGATATCCTTTTACCCCTGCATAAATTAATACTACTTGTTCTTCTACAGGTAAAGGCGCATATTGATCTTGCTTTAGTAAAGAGGTCAATTTTTGTCCTCGCGCTAACATTTTTTGTGTTACATCATCAAGATCAGAACTAAATTGAGAAAACGCTTCCATTTCTCTAAATTGTGCTAAATCAAGCTTAATAGAACCAGCTACTTGTTTCATGGCTTTAATTTGTGCTGCAGAACCCACACGACTAACAGATAAACCGACATTAACGGCTGGCCTTATACCTTTAAAAAACAATTCTGTTTCAAGGTAAATTTGCCCATCGGTAATAGAAATCACGTTAGTTGGAATATAAGCAGATACGTCTCCAGCTTGAGTTTCAATTATAGGAAGAGCTGTTAATGAACCACTTCCTAATTTATCTGATAATTTTGCAGCTCTTTCCAATAAGCGTGAATGCAAATAAAACACATCTCCAGGATATGCTTCACGCCCAGGAGGCCTACGTAATAAAAGAGACATCTGTCTGTACGCTACAGCATGCTTTGATAAATCATCATAAATAATTAAGCCATGCTTTTTATTATCCCTAAAATACTCTCCCATGGCACAACCAGCATATGGAGCTAAAAATTGCATAGGTGCAGGATCAGATGCTGAAGCGACAACTATAATACTGTAAGATAAGCTCCCTTCTTCTTCTAATTTTTTAACAATACGTGCAACAGTTGATTCTTTTTGACCAATTGCAACATAGATACAATAAAGTTTATTGTTTTCATCATCAGCAAGATGGGCTTGTTTTTGATTCAAAATAGTATCAATAGCAATAGCAGTCTTACCAGTTTGCCTATCGCCAATAATTAACTCTCTTTGCCCTCTACCAATCGGGATTAACGCATCTATAGCTTTAATTCCTGTTTGCACAGGTTCTGACACTGATTGTCTAGCCACAATACCTGGCGCTTTAACCTCAACTGGACTATATTTTACTTTCTTTAGAGGTCCTTTACCGTCAATTGGATTACCTAAAGCATCTACTACCCGTCCTAATAAACTTTCTCCGACAGGTACTTGAACTATTTTACCTGTCCTTTTAACAGTTTCACCTTCTTTAACTTTACTATCATCACCAAAAATAACTATACCAACACTATCTTGCTCTAGGTTCAGCGCCATACCTTGGACACCGCTTTCAAACTCAACCATTTCGCCAGCTTCAACTGAATCTAATCCATAAACCTTAGCTATCCCATCACCGACAGATATTATTTGACCAATTTCCTTAAATTCAGGCAAATCACTAAAATCTTCAATTTGCTTTTTTAAAATATCCATTACTTCTGACGCTTTAATTTCCATCTTTTTCCTCAAGTTTATTTATCTAATATTCTTAGTACCTTAATTACTCAATAAAATCTTCTTTCTCAAATCTAATTTTATTGACCTTATTAATTACAGAATTATCTACAACTATAGAGCCAATTTTTATAATCAAACCACCTAATATTTCGAGATCAACTACCAAATTTAGCATAATTTTCTTTTTAAGCGTTTTTTCTAAATATTGCTCTATTTCTTTTTTCTGCTTATCCGTCAAGGCTGAAGCAGACTTAATTTCTACCTCTAATATCTCTTGACTCTTTTGATGTAAAGTAAAAAAGTATGCTATAATTTGCTGTACATACTTTAATCTTCTATTAGCACAGATCATAAATAAAAAATTTTCTGTTAATTGATTAAATTTATACTTCTTAGTTAACACTTGAATTACGGCTTTTTGCTTAGAAAAAGAAGTAATAGGAGCACTTAAATAAACAAAATATTTAGGTATAGCCTGTAAAAGTTGTTGCAAAACACCCAGGTCTTTAACAACTTGGGTGGTTTTATTATCGCTATGCGTAACTTGATAGAGCGCTTCAGCATATCTATCAACAAAATTTAGGTCTTCCGGCATTTAACTATTATAAAAATTTATATTCAATTGAAGTTGCTAAGCTAACATAGTTTTTACCCATCTGCAAGATTCTAGATCTATATTATAAAAAATTATAGGGATCAATATCAATTTTTACTCTAATATCATTAGGTATCTTTAACTTTTCAAGCCAATATCTAATAAATTTCTGAACTTTAAGTTCCGGTTTGCTTTTAATTAAAAATCGATAACGATAGCGGTTTCGAATTTTTGCTAACGGAGCTTTCACTGGGCCTAACACCACTATACCTTTGATAACCGGTGATGATTTTAGCATCATATTTGCAAAGTTTTGTAGTTTAGCTTCTTGCGTACAACTTAAAATTATAGCAGATAATTTACCAAAAGGAGGCATGTTCAAAACTTTTCTGGTTTGCATCTCATAATTAGTGAATTGGTCACGGTTGTTATGAATAACACTTTTTAAAATTGGATTATCAGGATAATAAGTCTGGATAAAAGCTGTGCCTTTATTTCTTCTACCAGCACGTCCACTCATTTGAGTCAGTAAATGATAAGTTCTTTCTGCCGATCTTAAATCTGCTCCTGTTAAACCTAAATCTGCATCAATTATACCAACTACAGATATATCAGGAAAATCATGCCCTTTACTGATCATCTGCGTACCAATTATAATATTAACAGATTTATTAAAAATACTTTCTATAACCTCCTCAGCAGTTTTAGCATCCTGAATTGTGTCTTTAGTTATAATCTGAATTTTAGAATCAGGAATAAGTCCTTTAACTTCTTCCGCAATTCTTTCTACCCCTGGACCACATTTTATTAGCGTATTATCTTGGGCACAATTTATGCATTTATTACTTTGATGCACGGTAAATCCACAATGATGACATATAAGTGAATTATTATCTTGATGACTCACTAAATATGCAGAACAATTATTACATATGTATTTATACCCACAAGCCTTACAAAGAGTAATAGGAGCGTATCCTCTTCTATTTAAAAATAACATAACTTGCTTTTGATTAGATAATGCTTCTTTTAAAGCGCATATTAATTTCTCAGATAACCATGAGTTTTTCGCTAAATTTTCTTGGCGCATATCAACTACTTTTATCTCAGGCATGGATTCCACCCCATACCTCCTTGAAAGGGTAATATGACTATATTTCCCTAATTTCACATTCATTAAAGTTTCAATTGAAGGGGTGGCTGAGGATAAAATTACTGGAAAGTTATAAATATAACCACATGCTACTGCAGCATCACGAGCATTATAAATTACCCCCTCTTCTTGTTTGTATGAAATATCATGCTCTTCATCTACTACTATTAAGCTTAAATTATCATATGGTAAAAACAATGCACTTCGGGCACCAATTATTAATCTCTCATTACCTGTCAGGATATCAAGCCATAATTTCTTTTTCTGGGAGGGACTCATTTCAGAATGCCATTTTGCTGGCTTAAATCCAAATCTTTCTTCAAAACGTTGCACTAACTGCATTGTTAACATAATTTCAGGTAATAAAACTAGAACTTGGGTATTTTCTCTCTTCAATGTTTCATAAATTGCCGCAAAATATACTTCTGTTTTTCCAGAACCCGTCACTCCATCTAATAGAGTTACTTGATATCCTTTACCCATATTAGAAATTAATTTTTCAACTGCTTGATGTTGATCCTGCGTAAAGCAAGGCAACGTTAGATTAATGTCTTCTTTTTTATTTTTTAGATCTATTTTATTAAATTTAAAGCTACTTTGTAATGGCATCATCATTTTTAATACTGCACCAATATCAGACACAGTATAATCAGCAATAAATCTAATAAATTTAATATGCTTATCGGTTAGAGAGGGTAAATCATATTTTTGAATAATTGACTTAACTTTAGATTTTGGAAGTTCTGATTTAATGAAAGACCATACTACTCCTACTACCTCTTTTCTTCTAAAAGGCGCAGATACAAAATCACCTACTTTTAAAAAAACATCTTGAGGAATGCTATAATCAAAAACTGTTTTACCACCTATTAAAGGCAATAACACCTGGATTTCGTTAAGGCTCTTATTTGAACTGTCCATAAATTTATTATATTTTTTCTTATATTATGGTAAATTCTAACTTTAGTGAAAAAGGTTTCATAGTAATTATTCGTAATGTTTTGTGATCTAATTATTACCTTGTTTGATTGCGTTTTAACATTAAAATTATTAGATTCAAATAATATAATAAAATTATTAAAATAATATGTGCGGAATTATCGGAATTAATAGTTATACTAATGTAGCTCAAAAATTAGTAGAAGGATTAAAAAAATTAGAATATAGAGGTTATGACTCATCTGGCATTGCATGCATAAAAAATAATGCAATATGTACTGTAAAATCTTCTGGGAAAATAAGCCTTCTTGAAAATAAATTAGCTAATACAAGTTGCGATGGTCAAATTGGCATAGCTCATACTAGATGGGCTACTCACGGTGAAGCAAATTTAAAAAATGCTCACCCCCATTCTACAGACAAAGTATCTATAGTTCATAATGGTATTATAGAAAATTATGATACCTTAAAAAATTTACTTATGGAAGAAGGAGTAATATTCTCTTCCGATACTGATAGTGAGGTTATATTACATTTAATAAATAAATATATATTATTAGGTAATACCCCATTTGAAGCAACGGCTACAGCTCTTAAGCAACTAAAAGGAGCCTTTGCCATACTTGCTATTTTTACAGACTATCCAGACACAATGATTGCTACTAAACAATCTGCACCAATTGCCATTAGTAAAACAAAAGAAGGAACGTTTGTGGGTTCTGATGCTTATTCTTTAGCATCATTTACTGATTATGTAATCTACTTAGAAAATGGAGATATTGCCGTACTCAAGAAAGATAATATTAATATTTTCGATCTATATGGTAATAGAGTAAATCGTAATGAGGTTAAATTAGATAAAACTATTACCGATTATAATAAAGGCCATTTCAAACATTACATGCTTAAAGAAATTTATGAACAGCCTATCATTAGTAAAAACATTCTAGACTCCTATCTCAAAAATAATGACATAGCCATACCAAAAATGCCTTTCGATCTAAAAACCATTAAAAGAATTTATATCATAGCATGTGGTACATCTTATTTTTCTGGGCTAGTTGCAAAATATTGGTTTCAAGAAATAGCTAATATTCCTACTGAAGTAGAAATTGCCTCGGAATTCCGTTGTCGAACTCTGCCATTAGAAAAAGATAGTTTAGCTATATTTATATCGCAATCTGGCGAAACAGCTGATACTGTAGCATCATTAAGTTTGGCCAAACAATTTAAATGCCATACTTTAAGCATTGTTAATGCTACTCAAAGTACTTTAGCACGAGAATCCGATTTTTATTTACCAATTCATGCAGGAATTGAAATTGGTGTAGCTTCAACTAAAGCATTTACAGCTCAATTAATAACTTTAGCTTGTTTAGCATTAAACTTTGCTAAATCCCACAACAGAATAAAAAAAGATAAGTTAGAAGAATATTGTCAAGCTTTACTTGAGTTACCAGGTAGAATTGCTGAAGCCTTAAATCATGAAGAAGAAATTAAAGATATAGCCAAACAAATTAAAGATAGTCAAAGTGTTATTTATATAGGACGTGGCACATCTTATGCTATTGCTCTTGAAGGCGCATTGAAATTAAAAGAAATATCTTATATTCACGCTGAAGGAGTAGCAGCTGGAGAATTAAAGCATGGTTCTATCGCTTTAATTGACGAAAATATTCATACGATTGCCATTGCTCCTCATAATTCGCTTTTTGAAAAAACTATGTCTAACATTCAATCTATAGCTGCAAGAAAAGGTAAAATTATTTTATTAAGTGATCACCAAGGGTATGAAGCATTAAAAGATATCTGTACCAAAACAATTATTATAAATCATTGTTTAGATTTTATTGCACCTATAGTATATACAGTGTTATTACAATTACTTGCTTATCACGTAGCAGACTATAAAAACTTAGATATAGATCAACCTCGTAATTTAGCAAAATCTGTTACAGTGGAATAACTATGAAATTGAAATATATTATATATAATATACTAATCTTATTAATAATTATACTAAGTGCATTTATTTTCTGGATTTTTTATGAGCCCGTTAATAAGACCCTACCCACGGATATACCATTATGGATGCAACAAAGAATTAAGAAAGAACTCGCTCCTTTTAAATCCAAAAAAATCTCCAAAGAAGAGATAGAGCAGGTTAGTTTGATCATTAATACGATTCCCAATAATGAGTTAATAAGGTATCAAATTGTCAATAATGAAGTATATATTCAGACATCAAATTTAAGTGATAAAACAGCTCTAGGTAGAAGTAAGGTAATTACCAACACTTTAAAGAGAATAACAAAATATGCTAAAATAGAAAATGCTGATTTCATTATCGACATGCATGATAACTATCAAAATAAACCATATTATGTTAAAATGCCTCCTATTTTCGTTTTTGCGGCTAACAAAGAAATAAATAAAGATAAAAATATATTATTTGTGGATGATATGACATTATCAAATAACAAAATTGGATATCGGAGTGGTTGGTATACTATATCGAAAGAAATTCTGGAAGCAAATGAAGCACATCCATGGAATACTAAAATCAATAAAATGTTTTGGCGAGGTAAGCTTACAAATTCAGAACGTCAAAATCTATTAAATTATGCAAATAAATATCCTCAAGATTTTAACGTAAGGCTTACTCAAGGAATATCGAATAGTGATTTATTTATCAATAGATATATAACTAGTTTATATGAAGCATTTTCAATGTATTTTTCAATACCACCGTTTATGTCAAAACAAGATCAAATTATTTATAAAATGCTAATTAACTTAGATGGTTACACTTCTACTTATCCTGGATTATTATGGAGATTACTTTCAAATTCCGTAACAATAAAACAAGAAACTGATAATGAGCAATGGTTTTATGACGCTATTAAACCATGGGTGCATTATATCCCTGTAAAACAAGACTTAAGTGATATAATAGAAAAAGTGGAATGGGTTAAAACACATGACGATGAAGCTAAAAAAATTGCTGATGAATCGACAAAATTTGTCCAAAATAACCTTATGCCTGAACATATTGATTTATATATTGTCACTTTATTAAATGAATATGCTAAATTACAAAACTTTAAATTAGAACAACCAACTTTACCTAAAGCTTAAACCTCTATCATCACTGGTACATGGTCAGAAGGCATAGGATAATCTCTTACCTCTTTAAAAATCATTTGTTTTTTCACAAAATTTGCAAGTGGTTCAGTCATCCAGATATGATCTAAACGCCTACCTCGGTTAGATTTTTTCCAATCTTGATTACGATAACTCCACCAGCTATATAATTTTTCAGAATCAGGTACAAATTTGCGTACCACATCAATAAAATTAATAGAATTTTGCAAAGATACTAACTTTTCCACTTCAATAGGAGTATGGCTGACTACATTTAACAATTGTTTATGAGACCAAACATCATGTTCAAGAGGCGCTATATTAAGATCACCAAGTAAAATAATTTTATCATTCCTTCTACGGTTTGTTAAAAACCAATTATTTGCTTCATCAACAAAGTTTAATTTATGAGCAAACTTGGTGTTTAAATTAACATCAGGAATATCACCACCTGCAGGTATATAAAAGTTATGCAATTCAATATCATCATTAACGATAACAGATAAATGCCTGGCGTCTTGCTTACCACAAAAATACAAAGACTGGTGTAATTGTAAAGGATGCTTAGAAAAAATTGCTACCCCATTATAAGATTTCTCACCACAAATTACATAATACTTAAAACCTAATTCAATTATAGGTTGAACTGGAAAATACTCATCTCTCACTTTAGTTTCTTGTAAACATAATATATCAGGTTCATATGTTTTAACGAACTGGCTAATAGCATCAAGCCTTATTCTAACAGAATTAATATTCCAAGTTACTATTCTCATTAATATATTTTTAGGATAAATAAGATTAAAATAGCGGTAAAGATAGAAGTTATAATTGTATAAAACAAATAACAATTATCTTTTTGAGCAATAATTAAGGTATTATCTTTTTTACTAGTAAGATCTTTTAAATATCTACGCAAATCCTGATTTATAAATTCTGCCCATTCACTAATGGTATCAATGATTTTAGCATCAAAACCAATATTTTGGCTTGCCCATTCTTCTATCCAAGGCTCTGCTAATTGCCAAATATTGACTTCTGGATTTAATTTAGCTCCTACTCCTTCTACTAAAACCGTAGTTTTCTGAATCAATAATAATTGAGGTTGAGTCTCCATTTCAAATGCTTTCGTAACTTGGAAAAGATGAGCTAATAATTTAGCAACAGAAATCTCATTCGCAGGCAATCCTACTATCGGTTCTCCAACAGACCTGCAAGCCTGAGCAAAAGCAGATAAAGATTTGTCATGAGACACATAACCTGCAGCAAAATGGATTTTTGCTACATATAAATAATCTCTTTTTAAAAAACCACGTAAGATTTCAGCAATGTAAACTCGTGTTTTTTTATCCAATCTTCCCATAATCCCAAAATCAATAAATACTATCCTACCTCGCTTATCTATTAAAATATTTCCAGGATGCAAATCAGCATGAAAAAACCCATCTCGATAAGCTTGATTAAAAAATGATATTGCAAAATTTGCTCCAATTTTTTTCAGATCAAATCCATGTTCAACAAGCTTTTTAGTATCATGTATTGGTATACCATCAATCCATTCTATAGTTAATATTCGCTTAGAAGTTCTTTTCCAATCCACTTCCGGAATATATACCCCTTCATCATTTTTTAGATTTTCTTTTAGTTCAGAAGCGGCAGCAGCTTCTAATCTTAGATCCATTTCTATTTTAACTGATTCAGCAAAAATTTTTACTACTTCTATTGGTTTAAGTCTTTTAGTAAAAGGCAAACGTCGTTCTATAATATGAGCTAACCAGAAAAAAAGTTGTATATCTCTAAAAAATTTCTTTTCAATATTGCGCCTTAAAATCTTAATAGCTACTGTTTTGCCATCAGTAGTAACAGCTTTAAAAACTTCCGCTATAGAAGCTGCAGCTACAGCTTTATTATCGATTGATTTAAATACAGTATCAATTTTAACTCGTAATTCCTTTTCTATGATTTCTTCTATTTGAAAATTTATAGAAGGAGGTATCCTATCTTGAAGTTTTGCTAAATCATCTGCTAACTCGTCCCCTATCAAATCTGAGCGCGTAGCCAAAGTTTGACCAAATTTTATAAACGCTGGACCTAAATTCTCTAAAGCTTTAGCCAACCTTTCGCCTTTACGACCATTATTAGCTTGAAATGGCATTAATTTTAGAAACCTATATAAAACAGGAGTAACTTTTAACTCATGCAAAATAAATATTGCGCCATTCCTGTATAGAACGAATCCTATTTTGATCAGACGAAAAATATTCTTAATTGTAGAAAACATTACTCTACTCTATATCCATAATGCAAAGCTGTAATACCAAAACTTAAATTTTCATACCCAGATCTTTTAAACCCTACCTGTTCGATTAATTGTAAAAAATCCATTTGGTTAGGGAACTTACGTATACTCTCAACTAGATACTGATACGATTTTCGATCATTGGCAACATACTCTCCCAAAGCTGGTATAACATTAAATGAATATGAATCATAAACTTTAGCTAACAATTCACTTTCTATCTTAGAAAACTCTAAACATATAAATTTACCTCCTGGCTTTAATACTCTAAAGGCTTCAGATAATGCTTGTTTAATATCAACTACATTTCTAATACCAAATGCTATTGTATAATAATCAAAGCTTTTTTCAGGAAAAGGTAATCTTAGTGCATCTCCACATACAAAGCTTACGCCAGAAATAATATTACTATTAAGTAGGTTTGATTTACCTACTTTTAACATTTCCAAATTGAAATCACAAATCACTATCTCAGAATTTAAATTATATTGTTTAGCTCTCTGATAGTATAATTTCGATATATCTCCTGTGCCACCAGCCACATCAAGTAAATATCCACCGTAATTTGGAATCAGTTTTAGCATTTCTTTCTTCCACCAATGATGAATACCTAAACTCATTAAATTATTCATTAAATCATATTTACTAGCAACGGAAGAAAATACATTTTTAACTAAAGAATGTTTTACTTTAGAAGTAACTTGCTGGAAGCCAAAAAAACTTTCTTTTTCATTAGAAATTTTATGATTAGATTTAGAATTATTTTTTGATCTCATTATAAATCACAAACAATGTACATGGAATTATGATTAATGCACCTATTACTGTATTTATAGTTGGAATCTCTGCGAAAATCAAATAACCCAAAAAGGAAGAGATTAATAACTCAATATAACGGTAAGGCGCTGCTGCAGATGCATCAATTAAAGCAAATGCTTTTAATAAGAAATATAAGATTAAATTTGCTCCTGCACCTAATATTAAAAGCAGCAATAAATCTTGAGTAGTAGGCATAGACCAATTCAAAAAAGCTGGAAAACTACTCAATGCAGTGGTTACTATACTTGAATAAAACAGCATGCTAAACATTGATTCTTTGATAACATATTTTTTATTAATCACATCCAACCCTGCAAACATCATGGAAGCTAATATTAAAGAGGCAGACATAATATTAAAAGTTGCAGAAGTTGGGTTGATTACTATTACTACACCTATAAGACCAACTACCGTGGCAACCCATCTAGCTAAAGTAACATTTTCTCCTAAAAAGATTTTAGCAAAAATTAACACAAATAATGGGATGGTAAAGCTAATAACAGTAGCAACAGTTACTACTACCACGCTTAAGGCATGAGACCATAATGCAATACCTCCAAATAATAATCCACCTCTAATTACATGAACTAATGGTCTAGAAGTAATAAAAGAATTTTTGCCATAATATAACATAAAAGGCAATAAGGTAATGATGCTAAATAAAAAACGAAAAAATACTACTTCATATGGGCCAATAGATCCACATAAGTATTTGGTCAAAACATCATTTAAGCTGCTAATAAACAAACTTAAGACAAACCAGGAAACACCAACTAAATAATTAACAGACTTAACTCTTATCATAATAATAACTTTATAATATTGCTCTTATTTTATGTTTTATTAATTCTACTGCTGGCTGATCAAAAGGATTAATATTTCTAGCAAAAGCTATTAAAATAATTTCTAACATTTGCCCCATCATAAATTCAGCAATAAACTCTTCCTGAACATTATTTGTGTTTATAATTCTTATATTCTTTTTATGTTGAAATAATAAATCTTGTATAGTAATTAATTGAGCTTTCACAATCTCATTTAAGGATTTTCCTTCTAAATATTCTAAATTAGTTATATTGATCTTATTACTAATTTTGACATTTGGGTAATTAGAAGTAGATAAAAAAGTAAAGAATTTATCATTTGGGCCATCCAAATAAAGCTGCAATTGACTATGTTGATCAGTTAAGCTAGCAGCTAATGGATTGATACCATGTAATTTTTTACCTAAGCTTTCAGCGACAAGTTGCCGGTACCAACTATTTATGCCACTAAATTGTTCTCCACAAATTATAAATACTGAGTTTGCATATAATGCAGACATTGATAATATATAACTTGCTCCTTCACATACCCATGAGTTTTCTTTAATTAAATTTAAGAATGATTCTTTCGCATAATTTATAATACGATCTATATTAAAACCTACTACCGCAGCAATTAACAATCCAACCGAACTAAAAACGGCATATCTACCTCCAATAGATTTTGGATGGTCTATAACTGTTGCTTTGTAAGAGGTAGCAATTTTTCTTAAACTACTCTCGCCTGGGTCAGTAATTGCAAAAAGATGAGTAGCCAAATTACTGTCTCCAAGCCATCTTATTATTAATAAGGTTAATGCTAATATTTCTATAGTTTCACCTGACTTACTAATTGCTAAAAAAGCCGTATTTTCAGGACTCAGCTTATTTAGAACGTTATTTAATGTATTTTGATCAGCATTATCTAAATAATATATATTTAATTTTTTATTACTATTCAAAGAAGTAATACTATATGGAATAGTATTAGATGCTCCTGTGGCAATTATTACCAAATTAGAGAAGTCATTTCTAATCCTATTAGCAATATTTTTAATATTTACCAAATCATTATCAGTTTCACTAGATAAATAAATTGGATAACCTTCATTCATTTCAGTAAAAAGCTCTATTCTTGCTTGATCTATAAGACGACGGTCTCTATCCTCTATTTTATCATGTAAACGAAATTGTTGAGAAATAACTGATTCCATATTAATCACCACTAGCAATTCGATCAACTAACTGCTTTACAGTAGGCACGAATCCATTCTTATAAAATGGATCAGTAGCAAACTTATAAGCATTATGACCAGAAAACATTAATTGATTTTCAACATCCCCTTTATGAATAACATCTTGCAATGTTTTTTGGATACAAAAACTTCTTGGATCAGCTTTTTTACCAGTAGTATATTCTCCATGATCTTGCCAATTGCTAAATAAGCAAGCACTCAGGCACCCCATACAATCTACTTGATCTTTATGTATTTGTTGCGCTTTATCAGATGTTACAAATATTAATGTAGAATCTGGAGTCTTCATCGCTTCATTAAAACCTTGCTCTTTCCAAGACACAACTTTAGCAAGATCTTCTTTATGAATATATACTGGCCTACCCCTTGCACCTACTGGTAAAGGTTCAGTTAATCCTTCATCAGTAAGAGGAGTAGAAGAATAAGGAATTTGCCTATAGCTTCTTTGCTCTAACTCTATTAAAAAGTTATTTCTTACAGCTGAAGAATAAAAACCGGTAGGACTAAATCTTTGTAATATTATATCACCTTCCTTTAAAGTAAGTAACTTCTTTTTCCAAGAATCAGATACTGGACTTTCTTGTGTTAGAATAGGCCTGGTACCAAATTGAAAAGCTATCGGACCAACCTCAGGATTATTAAGCCAATGCTCCCAATCCTTTAAATGCCATACTCCACCAGCCATCACTATAGGAACATTATGTAAATTAATTTCATTCATAAATTTACGCAGTTCTACTATTCGTGGATAAGGATCTTGAGGTTGCAAAGGATCTTCACTATTAGATAAACCATTATGCCCTCCAGCAAGCCATGGATCTTCATAAACAACTCCACCTAACAACTCACTCATTTTATAATACGCTCTCTTCCATAAGGCACGGAAAGCTCTCATAGAAGAAATTATAGGATAATAATAAACTTGATATTTGGCAGCAATTTCAGCTAACCTATAAGGCATTCCTGCTCCACAAGTAATACCATGGATTAATCCTCTAGTGTTTTCTAATATACCCTCTAAAATTCTTTGGGCTCCACCCATTTCCCATAAAATATTTACATGGATTGGACCAGCACCCCCAGAAAGTTCATGCGCAATCTTTGCTTGAGCAATACCACCCTCGATACCCATCGAAATCAATTCCTCATGGCGTTCTCGTCGAGTTTTGCCATAATAAATGACTTCTTTAACATTACCTTGGGCATCGTAACGATCAGCATTAACACCTGAAAAAGTACCAACTGCATTTGCTGCAGCAAAAGCCCCAGACGAACGGCCACTTGATACTCCAATTCCCTTACCACCTTCAATAATAGGCAATACTTCCTTACCTGATATTACTAAGGCATTTAATTCGAAAGACATAGTTTTATTAACCTAACTTATTTTTAATCAATATATACGAAAAGACAAATATATCCAGTAATTGTTAGATATTTAAAAATTTTCCTTATTTTAATGTCTAACCCAACTATCGCCTATATGAGATTCAACAATTAACGGGACTTCAAGTATGGTAATATTTTCCATCAAATCTTTAATTTCTTTTATAACATGTTCTACTTCGCTATCTTTTATTTCAAAAATTAACTCATCATGAACTTGCAATAACATTTTAACACTAAGATTCTTTGTTTTTATAACACGATCAATTTTAACCATAGCTTTTTTAATAATATCAGCTGCACTACCTTGAATTGGAGCGTTAATTGCTGCACGTTCAGCAAAAAGCTTTAAATTTATATTCGCATTATTAATATTAGGAGTATAACATTTTCTCCCAAAAATAGTTTGTACATACCCATGAGTTCTAGCAAATACTTTTGTTTGTTCCATATATTCTAAGATACCAGGATATTCTTCAAAATATCGTTTTATATATTCTGCTGCTTCAGCCTTTGATATACCTAAATTCTTAGCTAAACCAAAAGGGCTAATACCATAAATGATACCAAAGTTAATTGCTTTAGCACGACGGCGCAGATGATCATCTACTTGGGCAATATCAATATGGAAAATTTCGCTAGCTGTGATTGCATGAATATCTTTCCCATTAGCAAAAGCTTGTTTTAATGTTTCAATATTAGCAATATGTGCCAATATACGCAGTTCAATTTGTGAATAATCAACAGATACGATCTTGTAACCATTCTCAGCAACAAAAGCAGAACGAATTTTATTTCCCCATTCTGAACGTATAGGAATGTTTTGCAGATTTGGTTCAATTGAACTAAACCTTCCTGTAGAAGTAATTGTTAATGCAAAATTAGTATGCACTCTGCCGGTTTTAGGGTCTATTTGTTTAACCAAAGTATCAGTATAGGTGTTTTTTAATTTATAAAATCGTCTCCATTCTATTAATAAATCTGCTATAGTATGACCCTGTAATTGTAATGCCTCTAGTACCTCAACACCTGTGCTAAATGTTCCTGCTTTAGATTTTTTACCAGTATCAATCCCCATCTTATTAAATAAAACATCTGCCAATTGTTTAGGAGAAGCAATATTAAACTCACAACCAGTAATTTTATAAATTTCCTTTTCTAAATTACGAAGCTTTATATCAAACTCTTTTGATAATCCAATTAAGATCAGAGAATTAATTTTTATGCCATAAGCTTCCATTTCATACACAACTTGAGGTAAAGGACGATCTATTTTTTCATATAGAGCTAAAAGCTGTTCTTGGATAAGCTGTTCTTTTATTAGATTATATAATTGTATTACCCATAATGCCTTTTTAGATACATAGTTAGCTATTGCGTATATATCTAAGCTATTAAAAGCCGCCCTAGATTTTGTTATTCCTCCCAGTCCGACTAATATATCTTTCTGCTGCAGATAATAGATAATTAGGTTATTAAATTCACTTCCAACTTTTGCACAACCTAAGGCATAAGACATAATCATTACATCTTCTGTAGAAACTAATTTAGGTGTAATAACTTCACTAATAAGGTGCAGTAATTTTTTCTGATCATAAACTATTTTTAATATTGCCGGGTCTGAAAACAATGATTCAAACATCAAAACAAAATCAGAAAAAACCAGAGATGTAGGCTTATCATTATTTATAAATAATGAATCATGTTCTTGAGTATGGTTATTATCTATAGGTATATAAAAACTATCTTTTTCATTAATTATAATTCCTATCCCAGCTACATCTTTACTAGTTCTAATTTCTTCATTAGTCACATAGTTATTTTGAAAATAAAACGAAATCTTTCCAGCATGCTTTGCAAGATTAATAATTTGAGGCAATTGAGATTTATCGCGAATCATAACCAATGAAGGAGCTTGAGTTATTATAGGTTGTCCAACATCAATTGCAAAATCCTTTTTAACTCTTGCAACAAGACTCCTAAAACTTTGCTCTTCTAAAAAAGCTAATAACTTATCAGCATTTATACCTTGAGCTTTAAGATCATCTAAAGTTACGCTTAAAGGTATATTTTTAGTTAAAGAAACTAACTGTTTAGATAAGTTTACAATTTCTCGACTCTCATCAATAACTTGACGACGTTTCTCTTGTTTAATATTACTTAGATTGTTTAATATATTATCAAGGCTTCCATATTCATTTAAAAGCAGTGCTGCAGTTTTAGGACCTATACCAGGAATCCCTGGTATATTATCTGCTGCATCTCCTACCATAGATAGCAAATCTAACATTTTGTCTGGAGTGACTCCGAACTTTTCTTTAACTTCATCAGCACCAATAATTTTAGCTTTAACCGCATCATACATTTTGATATGGCCATTCACTAACTGCATTAAGTCTTTGTCACTTGAAATAATTAATACTTCTTCTTTATTAGCTAAAGCACGGTCGGCTAAAGTTGCAATAATATCATCTGCTTCATATCCATCTTGCTCTAAGATATGAATATTAAGGGCTTGAGCTGCTTTACGCATTAATGGAAATTGCGGAATAAGATCTTCTGGAGCTGGTGGTCTATGAGCTTTATACTGTGGATAAATTTGATGTCTGTAATTTTTACCCCCGGTATCAAAAACCATAACAATGTGAGAAGCCTTAATCTCAGATAGTAAACGTAACATCATTGAAACGAAGCCATATACTGCACCCACAGGTGTTCCATCTGGTCGCGATAAAGCAGGCATTGAATGATAAGCTCGAAATACCAAGCTGTACCCATCAACTATAATTAGCTTTTGCTCTATATTTGCTATCATTAAATTTATATTTTAACATCAAAAGTTGGAATTTTACTTTTTTTGATCTTACGTATAGTACTAGCTTTACCATAGATATTCTTTTGTTCAACACGAGAGATGGCTAAAGAATCTTCTTCAACATCCTTGTTAATAATACTACCAGCTGCAATCATTGCTTTAGCACCGATTTTCACTGGGGCAATTAGTGCAGAATTTGAGCCGACAAACACTCCTTCTCCTATCTCAGTATGATGTTTGCTTACACCATCATAATTGCATGTAATAGTACCAGCACCAATGTTAACTTCTTTACCTATCGAAGCATCACCAATGTAAGAAAGATGATTAATTTTTGTTGCAGAGGCGATTTTACTATTTTTAATTTCTACAAAATTACCAATAGAAGAATTTTCTTCAATTTCTGTACCAGGACGTATCCTAGCAAAGGGTCCTACTTTAACATTATGACCAATAATAGCCCCTTCTAAATGACAAAATGATCTGATTTCCGTACCAGATTTTACTTCTACACCATTACCAAAAACAACATATGGATGTAATATCACATCTCTTTCAATTATTGTATCAGAAGAAAAATATACTGTATCTGGGTCCATTAAAGTTACACCTGCAGCTAGCATTTTTTGACGCAAATGATGTTGAACAACTTTTTCAGCAGCTGTTAGATCGCTACGAGTATTAACTCCCATTACTTCAGATTCATCAATAGTAACATGCTTACACTTTAAACCTTCTTCATTAGCAAGCGCTACCAAATCTGTTAAATAATATTCTCCTTTAGCATTATTATTTTTAATTTTGGGTAATAGCTTATGCATTACCCCACCCTTAACTACCATTATCCCAGAATTAGATAAATTAATTCCTTTCTCTCTCTCACTACACTCAGAATATTCAACTATCCTTTCTAACTTCCCTTCTTTAGAAACAACAATTCTTCCATATTCTGCAGCATCTGCAGGAATAAAACTAATTAATACCAACGCTGTTTTAACATCTTCATTTAAAACTTTATGCAACTTCTCTATAGTAGCAGTGGTTATTAAAGGATGATCACCATACAAAACTAAAATGTCATTATTAGGGTTATTTATATTTTTTAGACCAATTTTTACTGCATCAGCGGTCCCTCTCCTATCAGATTGAACCACACATCTAGCTGATCCCAATTCAAGTCTTGTATATTTCTCTAAGGGTTCCATATTAGGGCCTACTACTATCACTACATCATTTAAATGCAAGGGCTTAATATGAGATAAGACATGCCCGATCATAGGTTTATTAGCAATTTTATGCATGACTTTTGGTATTGAAGATTGCATTCGCTTTCCTTCACCAGCGGCAAGAATAATAACTGATAAATTCATCTGTATAACTACTAAATTTTGCTATAATATTTATAGCATCTATAGTAATATTTACTAGCAC
>JAGVLN010000029.1 GCA_020049805.1 Rickettsiales bacterium | reverse complement strand
GTGTTTGCATAAAGAACTGGCATCGTTTCTTAGACTCCATTTTTCAGCTAAACTTAACATTTTAGACAAAAGTGCAATGCATCTATTAGCAGCAATTGGTGTGTCGCGTAAGTCATAATGAAGATCAACCACGTCTTTGCTAGTCAGTGAATTAATTTTGATTCTGCCAAGAGTTGGAATTATGTATTTACGTAACAATACTTTGTCACCTTCGATACTTAATTTCTTCTTATGGATTTCGGCATGTTCTTTTAAATATCTATCTGCTAAATCTGCAATAGTTTTTTGAACCTTAAGCAAATGCTTCTCTGATGATGGATCATTACCTTTACTAACTTCAGCAAGCCAATTTAAAGCTGTATCTCTAGCTTGGTAACAAGTTATATGACCATGGATGCCAATAGCTGGTTTTCTCTCCCTACCATCTTTAGTACGGTAATAAAGCATGTAAACTTTTTTACCTCTGGGAGTTATTTTGCAAATGAATCCTTTTAGCTCGCTATCTCTAATAATTACATCTTTATTTTCAGATTCTATAGCGTCTATTAAACGTGCGGTAATTTTTGGCATTTTATACCTATTATTTATTTCTAGGTCGCAGCTAGGTCGCAAAAATAATAATAATAGATAAATAAAAATATAGCTAGATAAAAATCAAAACTTCATGTAAGCTAGGAAAATAGTATGTTTTATATAGGTTTATATAAACAGATAAATATAGATAGAAATACTAAATTCAAGATTCCTAATCTTGGGGTCACAGGTTCAAATCCTGTCGGTTGCACCATTTCAAGTTTTTTTAACATTCTCCTTTTATCTTAAATTTTATAGAAAATTCTACTGTGACAAGAATAATTCTTATATAAATATTTTTACTATAAATAATATTCAAATATTGGTCATTACCATGACTAAAGTTATGATTTAATTAGGTGTCATTAAATCGAGAAAATATATGCCATTAACAAAATATAAGTTTGAATTAACTACTAACCCAGATAAATCAGTAAACTATTATGAGGTGGAAGATAAGGAAAAAGGAATTGTAATAAAAGTGGATTCATCAGCGGGATGGAAAAATACTAAAATAAAAATGAAAAATGATGAGAAGGGTTTTTTTATAGTAGCTGATATGTATAGGGATTCTGATAATGCTCCAGCTATAGCAGTAAAAGATATTGCTGATTATGATAAGAATGAATTAACTAATGCATTAGCACATGCATTAAGAAGCATGAGTATTAGAAATGTTTACTTTGTACCTTCTTTGGTAGAAGCTGTTACTCCACCAGCACCAACGCCAAAAGGTACTTTAACCAGTGCACGAGGTAGATAGTATGCCAGTTGTTGAAAATGATTTTGCTGGTTATGGAATGGATCCAAATGAAGTTTTAAGACACCGAGATGTACAAGCTACTTTTGAGCATTATAGAAAAGGTAATTTTAAAGACAGTCCTGAAGTTTATAGTGATTCTATTTATTGCTTTTGGTCTAATGATTATGAAGGTGGTATACGCTATGGACGAGAAGTTGCACGGCGTTATCGTGAATCCCACCCTAGGCCGCCAGTTTTTTTAATGGAGGACTTTGAAGGAGCAAGAGGAGTAATAAAACTTGATACATATGGTGGGCCAGGAACTCCAATTCCAGAGCAAGTTAGAGATGCAGTAGCTGCTTTTGCCTCTTATTCTTATGCGAGGTCTATTCCAGATAAGGTTTTGGTTTCGGTTAAAGGTTCTTCTTTTGAGAGTTTTTTTAGGAAAATAGAATTAGATGTTATCATGAACAGCGAGCGCACTACTCAGGTAATAATTGCTTCAAGAGATGACCCTCGAGGTACTCAGTATGATAAACGTATAGCCTATCATATGTTACGTGATGAATGGCTAGAAAATAGTAAAAATAGATTTGTAGCTAATTTTGCAGCTGTCGGTACAGAGCCCTATAACAAAGCATTAGAAGATTTAGCACAAGAGATAGTTTTAGCACGGCGTACAATAGGAAAAGACTATCCTTTTAGCCAAGGAAACCCAGCAAAACAATTTCCACATGCCAGATATGATGCTAGTGATAGAATAAAAGAGCAAGCTAGAATAGATCGAGGGAATGATATAATAGCTAGAGAGATTCCTGTTCCTCATAGGGATAACCTTAGAAGAAGAGTGGATGAATTAATGGCTCAACGTGATGAAGTTTTAGACATAAATCAGAGTTTGATAGCTAGGATGGAAAGAGCAGCTGGTGGAGCAGCCTTAGCTGTAGGAGTTGGAGTTGTAGTAGCTCCAGTAGCAGTTGGAGCAGGAGCTCCATCACCGGCTGAAATAAGGGCGGAAAGGGAAGCGCGGAGAATATTTGAGCACCAGGCAGATTTTAGAATGGGATTAAGAGCAGATCATACTCCTACTGTCCCTTTACCACCACGTAGCCTTAGAAAGTGAAAGTTCTTTATTAACTTTAAAGAAAATATTTACAAAAGAAGTATTTTAGTTTAGATTTTGATTATTATTAATATAATTGTAAGATTAGGCTATAATCAATGGCTGCAGAAAAGGTTCCTACATTGTATAAATTTAAAATAAATTCTGCTTATAACGTCACAGATGAAACAACAGGTATTGCAGTAAAGGTAGATAAATCTCTTGCAGGATGGACTGCGGCTCCCATACAAATACAAGAAAGAGGTGGAGATTTTAAGATTGTTGGAAAGCTTTCTTTAGGTGGTGGTGAAACTGATTTAACTTTATATTCTGACCGTCCTGGATTCACAGATAGTTCTATTTTAAAGAGTCTATTAGCTGCGGCTTTAACAAGCATGGGATTTAAAGGTATAAGATTTGATCCCAAAGAAATTTCAACCTCTACAGTTGGGGCTGGGCGTGTAGGCGGAGGTGCTGGGCGGGGCGGATATTATTGGTAGGCGCTAATAATTATAAATTTAATTTACTCTAGATTGTAAAAATTTCCCAAAAATCATTGACCTTAGCGAAGAGCCATATATTATCTATATTAGAGCCTAGCTTAACTTGCTAATAATAAAAACATGCTCAAAGTGTTGATAATTTATTTTGAGGTAGAGATATGAAAAAAATAGTTTTTATACCCTTAACTATAGTTATCCTTTATTGCATTATATGGTTTGGTACTGCGAGTTTTATCGAGTATAAAATTAAAAGTGTAATTGCTGGGGCAAGTAATGATAAGTTCCAAGTCGTTGGTGATTATGAAGTTAATGTTAGTGGCTTTCCTTTTGATTTTTCCTTAAAATTAAGCAAGCCTCATTTTCGGTTTATTGATAATAATCAGAATATACAATCAACATATGATCTAATTTTTAATGGTGATTTTAAGCTTTCCACTAGTTGGCTTGTTAAATCAATAGAATTGGTTTCTAATGGTGGCATAACGATTAAAGGAGTAATTAATGGCTACAATTTTAATGTGAATGCTGATGCTGCACAAGATACCGTATATCAGATAAATTTATATGATACGCCATTATGGGGTGAAGGTTTAAAAAAAGTTTTAGGGCTAGGTGAGCATCCTGAAGATATTATTAAGCTAATTAAAAAGGTTAAGGTTGAAACTTCTGGATGTAGTATTAAAACTGTGGGTAGTAACCAATCATTATTTTCTGCTGATAAAATACAGTTAAAATTAGCACCAGATTTTCGTGATCCAGCCAATAAACAATTATCACTTCAGCAAGATATAGTTAATGCAAATTTTACTAATGCAGCTTTAACATTATGGCAACATCTTAATCAAATTCCAACTATTAATAATTTACTACATACTATTAATCCTGAAGTCCGCAATTATTTCTCGGTCCTTACTTTGCCGAAATTAGGTAACATGAATTATTCAGCTGATATTGATTATAAAGGCGATACTTCATCATCTTTTGACCTTACTATTAACAAATTAAATTTACAGGATAATTTAATAAACATTGCAGTTAAAGGTGATGCTAGTAGTAATATCAACAATCTTAGTTTAGATTTAAAGAGTGATAGTAGATTTAGTGAAGCTTGGTATCAATTAATGAGAGTTTATGCACAAACTCTTAAACCTAATAAAGTAAGTTCTGGGTCTTCACATAATTCTTCAATTTTTAAATCTATATTTGATTCACTTAAATCTCAGTTTTCTACTAATAGTTCGTTGGTATATGCAGCCTATGTACCACGTTTACAAGATTTTGGTCAAATACATAATCAAATAAAATTAAATATTAAATCCAGTGATAACAAACAAAACTACGATATAACAGTTAAAAATCTAACATTTGAAGTAGAGCCATACTCCCTTGCAGTCAGTGGTAATCTACAACAAAAACAGAACCAGCAAGCTTATGACGGTAAATTAGCATTAAATGGTTATGGGTTAATAGTTAATGATTTATTTGGTTATAGTAAAAGGATAACTAGTGCGCTTGGTCGCAAATTCTTTATTGGTAATTTGGGAGTTAACTTAACAGAGCAAACACGTTTCGAAATTCAATCATTTATTAAACAAATATCTGATGAACCTAATGCTAATTCCATTAACATTACTCTTAGTGCTCATAAAGGTTTTAACGAAACTTATCCGGCAGTGGGTAGGTATAGTTCTCAAGAATTTGGAATGCTATGGAATAAACTGATTGCTACAATCGTAATTGGTGAATCATTAGATAAATTAAACCAAATTCAAAAGATTTTACCATCAGAAATCCAAGGTAATGTAGGGGAACAAATCGAGAAAAAATTGGCTCCACTTCAAGATTTGCTCTCGAATTTTTAATGGGGATTTGTGCAGAGTGTAGATCAAGCAGAGATAGATAAGTTTTCTAACCTATCAGGTCAGTGGTGGAATGAAAATGGTGAATTCAAGCCATTGCATATTCTTAATCCTACTAGAGTAAAATATATTAAAGATAAAGTTCTATCGCATTTTAATATAACTAAAACTAACCAATCTTTTTCAGGATTAAAAATTTTAGATATTGGTTGTGGAGGCGGCATTTTAACAGAGCCAATGGCTAGGTTAGGTGGCAAAGTTACTGGTATTGATGCTAGTGATAAGGCGATTGCAGTAGCTAAAGATCATGCTCATCTTATGGATTTGAAGATTGATTATCAATGTATATCTGTTGAAGAGTTAGCGCAAAAAAGAACAAAATTTGATGTAGTATTAGCAATGGAGATAGTTGAACATGTTGCTGATTTAAATAGCTTTATAAGTCATGCTTGTTCTTTAGTTAAGCCAGGAGGGTTACTTTTTATTGCTACTATTAATCGTACTATCAAAAGTTATTTAGCAGCAATAATCGGTGCTGAATATATTTTACGTTGGTTACCGATTGGTACTCATGATTGGAATAAGTTTTTAAAACCATCTGAAATTGTTGAAGTTTTGCTTAGAAACGACTTGGAGCTTAAGGAGATTAAAGGTTGTTCTTACAATCCGATTACTAGTAATAAATGGAGCCTTACTGATAATATAGATATAAATTATATTTTATATGCCGCTAAGAGCAAGTAAATGAAACTGGATAGTTCATCATTATTTACTTATGAAATTCCTCCTAAATCAGGTCAAACTAAGCAGATAATATTTTTACTCCATGGTTTTGCTATGCGAGGTGAGCATATGATTAGGATGTTTGCCAATTATGTAATCGAGCAATTTCCGGATGCTTATTTTTTTGCTCCGAATGGCCCTCATGAATGCCGTGAATATCCAGGTAAATATGACTGGTTACGTTATGATGGTGATTGGACGCCTGAAAATATATATCGTACAATTAATCATACTGCAGAACTTTTAAATCATTTTATTGATCAAAAATTACGGCAATATAATTTAACCGATAAAAATTTGATGTTTGTTGGGTTTTCGCAAGGTACAAGAATTGCATTACACACGGGGTTACGTAGGTCAAAAGCATGTGCAGGCATTTTGGGATATAGTGGCGCTTTAACTCTGCCTGAGTATTTAAAGCATGATATCAAATCTTACCCTAAAATTAAATTAATTCATGGTGAAGATGATCAAGTAGTCCATGTTAGATATTTTTATGATGCTTGCGCTCAATTAAAATCAGTAGGGGTGCAAGTAGATGGAGAAGTTATCCCTAAGCTTGGTCATAAAATTAACAATATTGGAATTATTTCAGGCAGTAAATTTATGATTGAGACTTTGAAATAATTGTTGATTTAAATTAATATAAGTGTTATTATACGACGCTATTAATTAATTGAAAAAGCATATGCCAAATTTTATACAACCACATTTACCTTTACCTTCATCTCTGCCTTCACAGTTACCTATTACCTCATGTAAGAACGCAGTTACCTTTCTAGTTCCTGAAAGTTTTTGGCAAGCTATTACACAGCCCAATTTATTGCGGAGAAATTTTGATCATTTCTATTCTCGTTTGTTTCAAAACCAGGCTGAAACTAGAACAAGACTTATGTCGGCAAATTGGAATGTTTCATCTGTTGATGATCAAAATTATTATCTACAAGATTTAACTACTAAAAGGAGTCTCATTACTAACTTAGAAGAGGCTCAACGTATGTTTGTTACATCTATAGTTTTTCGGGTCATACAAATTATCTCTTTAGGTATAATGAATAAGATTGATAACCAAAAATGGAGTAGAGGGGCAAAATTTATTGCTTCGATGGGTGCTATTATAATTCCTTATTTATTTATGCAGTATTTTTGTAATTGGCCAATGTATGAATTAATTAGTATAAATCTATTGAGAAATATGATTAGAACTGGATTAGAATATTGTAATAGAATGGATTGGGCAAATTTTGTAAGAGAGACCGAAGTAGTTTCCACTACTAGGAACTTCAATTTTGGAAGTATGACCATACGAGGCTTGTTTTCTTCAATAGTTAATATTATGTCTACCAAGTTAATAGAATTATATTATTTTATAGAATATGGTAAGATTGCATTACCTTCTAATAGCCCTCAAACAATTATATGCCTTGATAGAAGATTTGGTAATACTTATTTAGAGCAAAAAGATGCAATTGCTGCAAGACATTATACTGATGAATTAGGTTGGTTAGCTGGAAGATATGCAGTTGATCTTACTCTTTCTGCTCTTTATGCAATTGGTGTTATAAAAGATCTTAGAGATCCATTAGGATTACTTGGAAGGACATCGAACAACCAAGCTCCAGTTCCTAATAGGCGGCCTGTTGCTCAACAAGCAGTTATGCCACCAAGGGAAATAGTAAGAAAAAATGAAGTTGTGGCAGTAGCTGATGCTCCTAGAGAATATGTATCAGCTGTTCAACAAACTGCAAAAGTAAAGAAAACACCTTCTGGTGTAAGGAAAGCATTAGAGGCTCGTGCCGCTGAAGCAGCTCCCGAAGCAATGCCTGCACCAGCTAGAGCCCCACAAAGGCCTGATGTGATAGATATTCCTGGTGGTTATCCAAGCCCTATGGTGCGGTTATATGGGCCAGCTATTATAAATCGCGATATATATGGTGCTGTAATTTGTGATCGAGTTAGAGGCTATGAACCTTATGTTAGAGCCTTAAGAACTGGGCACGTTGCTGCTGAGGGTGCTTCAATGAAATATTTGAGAAATGGGACATATGAAATAAGACCGGCTGCTTTAGGAGATAGAGTCCTGGGTAGGGAAGAAGGTTTCTACGATACAGCAAGAAGAGTTTTACCACTTGGTGCAGCTATAGAATTAGATAGAGCTCATAATCCTGAAGGAAATGTGAGATCAGTTGCTTTTGCTGAGAGAGTGAAGCATGAGCGAATTACTGAAGCTCTGGCTAGAGGTAGGTAAACAGATATTTAGCTTATATGAAGGCCGCCTGTTCTCTCTCTCCTACGTGTAACTCCCTCAACATGGGTACTATGGATTTTATCTAATTCTGGTACTGTTGTGGATGCTGCTCCTGCTTCTCTTGCCGGATGACCATCGTCTGCAGGAATAGGCGGCAAGTCTCTAGTGCTACCTGTATATCCTCTAATAAATTCGGCAGCAGTCATAGTATAAATAGATTTATCCAGCCAATCGGCTACCATATTAAAAAAATTGGTTACTTTATTACGCATAAACAAAGAAAATTTTTCCCAAACATTTCCATAAATTTCTTTCTGAGCAGAAATAAGCATTTGTCTTATTGAATTAGGAGCATTATCTGATTTGAATTCGCCAGATAATAATATTGAGGGGTTTCTTCTTTTTTGAGCTCTAGCAAAGTCTGATAATCGATCTGGACTCAATTCTGCAACAGTTGGTAGTCTTCCAAGGCTTTCTAGGTAAGAAGATAATAAGGCTGCGTTATAAGCGCATACAGTTCCACAATTAGCTCCATGCTGATTATTTCCTAATACACTTAAAGACGCATTAATGTCAGGTCCATCTTTATCATCTGGTAAAGAATTAAAAAGTATATCTACTACAACTCCATTACTAGTTTTAACAGCTGCTCTTAACCACCAGTGTATATTATTACTAAAAAAATAAAAGAAAGGTTTATTATTTGTTGGGTCTAGGAATTCTGGATCATAAATTTTTCTTTCAAAAATTCTTGCTTCCATGTCAACATCGGCTGCAGGACAGAAATTAATATTATAAGTTTGATTATCACTTAAATCATTACGACCTAACACTCGGTGTTTGAACCTTGCGTTAAATAATTTAGTTAAATATAAAATTGCTGAGGGAGTTGTAAGCTTAGCAAAACTAAAGCTTTCAGGCATAGATACTAATAAATTATAAGTAATATCGCCTCTTGTAGCTGCCTTTATCTCTTCGTCATGAGTTAATGTATAAGTTAATTTTTCAAAACTCATTTGTCCTCAATATTTTATATAATACCAGCATATTATACAAAACTTAAGACAAGTAAAGGATTATTAAAATGTGGTTAAGAAGCTTTATGATTTAGCTTTTCTTTATAAATTAGGTAAAGGTTCCTCATGTAAATAAACACTCCTAACCCTTGTCCAACAATAAACACCGGATCGCGTTTATATAGTGCATAGCTTAAAAGCACAACTCCACCAGATATGCTAAAAAACCAGAATGATACAGGAATAATACTCTTTTTGTTTTTTTCACTTACAATCCATTGGACGATAAACCTCATACTGAACAAAAATTGTCCTAAGAATCCTACTATCAACCAAATATCCGCTGTATCCATATTATTTCTCTATTATCTTGCCAGTATTTCTAAAACGTAGTCTTAACCAAAGCACGCCTAGTAAATCTATAATCCCAGCAATTAGTCTGTCTATAGTGCCATATTTTGATGCACCTTTTTGACGATGCCGATGTTTTACTGGAACAGTGGTATAATTATATCCTTCTCTTTTCACTAATGCTGGAATATATCTGTGAAAATGATTAAAAAAAGGTATTCTAAGAATTACTTCTTTTTCAAATAACTTTAAGCCGCAGCCAGTATCTTTAATGCCATCATTCAAAATTAATGATCTAATTAAATTGGCGAAGCGGGATGAGAATTTTTTGATAAGTGAATCTTGTCTTTTAACTCGAATGCCACAAACAAGAGGGAGGCCGTTTTGTTTATAATTATCGATTAATGCTGGTATATCAGTAGGATTATTTTGCCCGTCGCCATCAAGAGTAATAATTAGTTTTCCTTTAGAATGCAAAAAGCCAGTCCTAAGAGCAGTGCTCTGACCGCTACGATTTTGATGTTTAAGAATCCTTAGATTTTTTATGGTGGTTTTTGCCCCTAATAATACTTGGAAAGTATTATCACTACTCGCATCATCTATACAGATTATTTCATAATTTTTTTCTTTAATAGATGTAAAGGCATCCTGAATTTCTTTTAGTAACTCTAAAATATTGCCTTCTTCATTGAAAACTGGAATTACAACTGAAAATGCTTGGTTCATTTTTTTACTTTATAAATTAACATAAGACTTATAAGAGAAAAATAATATACTAGAAAAAAAGAAAATAAAACATCACTAAAAAAATGTTTATTTTGAGCAATTCTACAATAACCTACTATACAAACAAATATAAGACCAAATATAAAGGATAATTTAATTTTTTTAGTTAAAACATACAGTACTGGGAACAACAAGGCACTAGCCGCCACATCTCCTGATGGGAAAGAGCAGTTTTTTATACATATATTTGAAAAATGAAAAAGTTTTACATAAGTTTCTTGGCCACCTAAAATATCCATTGTATATGGTCTTGGTCGGTGAAAAACATGTTTTAAAATATCAACCATTAAGCCAGCAATAATAGATTTATTAAAAAGTAAAAAAATGAAATTTTGGAAATAATGTTTATAATTGCTTTTTCGTTTTAGGTATCCAATTAATGCTCTTAATCCATTTATTGCAGTCAATAAAATAGTAAAATAAATAAACCATAATCTAATTTTTTTAGTAATAAAATCACAAGTAGGGTTAGGGTTGGATAAAAAAGTAGTGATTCTAATGTCAATGTTTGGAAATTGAATAAATATCAAGCTATATAATATAAATATTAAAGCAAAAGTATAATTTATAGATTTAATCGACATTTGCTATTTTCTTTAGGTTTATTATTTCAATTTCTAAATTTTTATTTGGTATTATTTTTGTGGAATAAGTTGCTATTTTAGTTTCATGATAATTTGCTATAAAAGCCTTATTTTTTTTAGTAGTAAAATATAGATAATCATCTTCTTTAGTAAAGGGGTATTTCATCTGATAATAATTTTTTATTTCAGTGCCTTGATTATAATACTCTATTTTGCCATAACAACCTTGTAAATAATAGCTCATTTCTGCAGCAATATCTCTATCATCAAATAAATAAATTTGTTTATTATTACAGTTATTTGCTTTGATAGAAGCTGCTATTTGTCTCCATCCATCAATCCTTTCATATGGGTTGTTTGGTAGAGACAAGAAATTGATAATGTGACTACCAAATACGAAGCAGATGAAAGTTATGAAATTTAGGAAAATAGAAGATATAAATAATTTTCTTAAATTTAACTTATCGATAACTGTCGCTATGTACATTGATAGTGAGATAAAAGCAGGTGCCGCCCAATTAGCATTAGCTTGGTTAACTATAGCTTGGATTAAAATAATTATAAATACAGGTAGGGAAAAACATAACAAAAATTGCTGAGCTCTGTCCTTATATAATTTTTTATAAAAACCAATGGCTAGTATAATAAAGTTCAATAGGCCTAAAATACCTATTTGTTCAATTAGGAATTTTACACCGTTAATAGGATTATAAATCCTGTTAGATATTTCTATATTATCTTTGGCGACGTGTTTAAGAGTTATAAATCCATTCTCAATATTCCAGTAAATATTGGGCGAAATCACAATTAAAGTAACAACAAGGCTAAGTAAAATATTGGTTTTAGATAATTTTAAATTATTTCGATCAAATATTATTAGATATAAAAATAAGCATATATAGAAAAAACCAAATGCATATTTGGTGAGTAAGCCTAATCCACCTAATATGCCTAAGAGTAGCCAGTATAGTTTGCTCTGGGTATTTAATGCCACATGTAAGGCATATAGAGCAATGCACCAAAACATTATTAGAGGCAAATCAGTAGTTACGAAGAAAGAGCCAAATACCACAATTGGCATAAATAAAAAAGTAATTAAGCTAATTATGCCAGCAGCTTTAGATTTTAGCTTGCTGGTTAAACAGAAAATAAACCAGGCACTTATTGCTATGCAGACATTTGGTATGACTTTTAAAGCTATAACGTTATCACCAAAAAAACAGGTAAAAATATTGATAATAAAAGCGATTAATGGAGGTTTAGAATAATATCCCCAATCTAAGTTTTTTGACCATAACCAGTATTGAGCTTCATCAACGAAAAGAGATAGATTGTTATTAAATAGGTAAAAAGCTGCACCAAATTTAATTAAGAAAGCGCTGATAATTATTGTTATGGCTAAAAGATTTATATTTTTCGTGTTTGTAAACATGTAATTTTAATAAAAATAATTAGGATTGGTAGCCAGATTATTAACATACCATTCTACTGTAGGCTTAAGAGCCTCTTCAAGAGTATATAAAGGTTGATATCCAAGCATTTCTTGAGCATTGCTTATATCAGCATGGGTTGTTCTCATATCTCCTGCCCTTTGATGTATAAATTTAGGTTCTAAGCTAGAAATATTATAATATTTTTTTAACTCATCTTTCAATAAAACAAATAATCTTTTTAGGTTAGTCTTTTTACCTACTGCAATATTATAAACTTGATTCCAAGCTTCCGCTTTATCGCATAAAGCTGAGAGAATCAGTGCTTGAATAACATTTTCAATGTAAGAAAAATCGCGCATAGTTTCACCATCGCCATAAATCTCTATCGGCAGATTTTTATGAATTTCACAAATCCATTTTGGAATTACGCAAATATATTCTCCACGAGGATTTTGACGTTTACCAAATACATTGAATAATCTTAAACCAATTAAATTAATGCCGTAACGTAAATTAAATACTTGAGCATATTTTTCCATAGCTAATTTTGACACTGCATATGGGGAAAGCTGATTACCAATATGTGATTCCTGTTGTGGAATGATATTTGTATCTCCATAAACGGTGCTCGAAGAGGTATATACTACTTTTTTATTATGTTGTTTTGCTGCCCAGAAAATATTAAGCGACCCTTCTACATTAACCTTATTACTACGAAGTGGATTATCAATAGATCTAGGCACGCTACCAAGTGCAGCTAAATGCAATATATGATCTGATTTACTAACCAATTGATCTACTAATTCGCTATCAAGAATATCGCCTTCAATAAATTCAAAATTTTTATGGTTGGTTTGAGGTATCGAATTATATATATCAGCTATATTATTTTTCGAGCCGGTGGCGAAATTATCCAATCCTATTACTTTTTGGTTGTGCATTAATAGGAATTCAGCAATATTTGAACCAATAAAACCTGCTGCTCCTGTGACTAACCAAGTTTGGGGATAGTTTTTTAATTCTGCCAATTTTTTTTGGTAAATACTCATGCCTATAGTAATTTGTTAAGTGTTAGACACTAGCATTAATTATATAAAATAGCAAGGAATAGTAGTTCTGGGAGGCAATGGAGTTGATATTTATTTGATGTTTACTATATATTAAAAATGAATTGCAATTAACCACATGTTTTTAATAATATGTCTTACTATAATATATTCCATTCAAGTAATTGACATAAATTAACAATTATGTTACTTTATGTTGCAAGTCATTATGAGATTAAAGGATAATTTTTATGAAAATTTATGATTCTCAAAATTTAGCACCACAAGTCAAATCTGCGTATAAAAGCACTCTGCTAAAATGCACTCCATTTTTAAGATTTGCTCTCCCAAAAACTTGGTATGAATATTGGAATTTACCTTCATTTTTAGGAATAATCGAAAGCGAGAGCTTAGATAAAGATACGATTGAGTCTGCAGTAATAGTTAAAGGGTTGCCAAATGAATATCTTGATATAGGATTAAAACGTGTCGAACGACCTGGATTTAACTTACATTCAATATCTAGGAGGTTTTATGAAAGTTTGGGAAATGATATAATTAGTGTAACAAGAGGTGTAATAACACGCTCTGCATCCTTGAGGTTAGATAGAGCCAGATTTGCTTGGTATACTAAATTAGCTATAATGTTTGGCATTAATGTAATTTTAACTACTGCGCAATATGTTTTATTAGGCCAAGCTCTTAGTAATGACAGAATTCTTATTTCATCATTGGTACATACATTATATACTGTAGCCTTTCCACTTTTTCCTTATATAGGCAATAAATTACAAGAATTAGAATTCTTATCTTCTCATAAAAATTATCACTTTTTAGATGTAATGTTGAAAAGTATTTTTCTTGGCGGCTTAACCTTTTTAGAGAATCAGTTTAACCAGTATCTAAGAAATTTTTCATACGGAGTTCCATTGGAGCAGAGATTTACAGGACCAGAAACAGAATTCCAATTATGTGAATATGCGCCATTAACGGTAGAAAGGGAAGGTCAATTTAAGAAAATTAAACAATTATCTGTAAGAACAGTAACCAATGAACAAATTCATATGTTGAAGTTAGCTAGTGAGATAGCAGCTACAATTGTTGCTAAAAATTTAGTAAGTTTGGTAGGTTGGGGTTTGCAAAAATTAGGTTACATTCATGACTTACGAGATCCATTTTATCGTCCGGAAGAGCCAAGACTGGTCCATGGGCCGATAAGAAGAGCAAGGGTTGAAGTAGGGCCAAGAAGGGATGCACAACCGGCCGCTCCTGTAGTTGTTCTTAGAGATGCCGCTTTACCTCTGCCTAATGATGCAGGGAGGCAGCCAAATAATCCACCAACATTTCCAGAAGTAAGGCACAGAATACCAGTTGGTCGTGCACCAAGAGTAGAGCAAGCAGCAGTTCCAGTAGAGCAAGCACAACCAGTTATGGCAAGAGAAGCAAGGGCTCCGGATAGAATAAATATAACAGGATATGATTCGCCGCTTATAAAATTAGATGGTGAAGGTATTCCAAATAATTGTATAGCGATAGTAAATTGTGCCGCTCGTGATGATAGAGGAAGATTTGTGCGGTCTTTAATTTCTTCTGGTCATGTGAGAAGAGGTGCTGCTATTCAATCTCTCGGAGATGGAGTTTATGAGATTAGGCCAGCAGGAGACGATACTAGATTGCTTGGTAGAAGAGAAGAAGTTTCTCTTGATGTGTTTTATGAGAGATTACAAAAAATTATGCCAAATGGCCAGGCGATGGAAGCGCAAGAAAGACTGCGTAGTGCTGGTGTAGAACGAGTTAATTTTATTAATTTTACTGAGCTTGCAAGGCATACAGGTCGTAGAGAGATTGGAGTTGTAGCAGCTGCTATGGCTAGATAATTAACTCAAGTATTGAAATCATAATGTTCAACTTACTTGAGTAAAAGTACAAACCTTAGCTTCAAAGAAATTATAAACTAAATCTAGGGAAAACAAACTGCCTAAGCAGCTTGTTTTTCTCTAATAATGTCAACTATTTGAGTAATTGCTATGTCACGCTCGATGTTATTGAGTGCGGCAAATTCACTTGATAAGCGATTAAGAGCTGATTCATAAATCAGTCTTTCGCTATAAGAACGATCAGGATCGTCTACATTTTTATATAAATCTCTTACTACTTCAGCAATTAAAGAGAGTTCACCAGAGTTAATTTTAGTTTCGTATTCGCTAGCTCTTCTGCTCCACATACCTTTGCTTGTTTTAGGATGGCTACGTAAAACTTGTAATACTTTTTCAATTTCACCATAATTACTGAGAGCTCTTAAACCAGATTTTTTGGCTTTATTTACGGGAATACGTAAAGACATTTTTTCTTTTTCAAAATGAATCACGTAAAGTTGCATTTCAATACCGCCTATTGCTTGTGATTCTACATCCAGAATCTTGCCTACCCCATGAGAAGGATAAACTACATTGTCCCCAACTTTAAAAATATTATCAGCTACCATAATTACCTCGCTTTTCGCCGGAAGATTTTGATTAACAAGAACTTTCACAGGCATTATAGCACAGATTCCCTTAATGTAAAAGTACTAATTGTGAATATGTTATTTACCATTTTTTAATAACCTGGCTTTTTCCCTTTGCCAGTCTCGTTCTTTAATGGTCGCTCTTTTATCAAAAAGTTTTTTACCTGAAGCTAAGGCAATTTCTACCTTTACTCGATTTTTTGGGTTGAAATAGAGGCGGAGAGGGATAATGGTGTTGCCTTTCTTTTTAATGGCTCCAAGGAATTTATTAATTTGCTTAACATGTAGTAATAATTTACGTGGTCTCTTTTCTTCATGATTAAAGCGATTAGATTGACTATATTTAGCTATGCTTGAATTTATTAAGTGTAATTCCCCATCTATATCACTAACGTAGGATTCTTCAATATTAGCCTTACCATTGCGCAAAGATTTTACCTCACTACCAGTAAGGATGATTCCAGCTTCGAGTTTTTCTTCGATAAAATAATTAAAAGTTGCTTTGCGATTGGTGGCTATGATTTTCATATTAAATTTAGGGCTTTTAAGGCCGACCTCACTTTTTCTTTATTACTGTCACTTAATTCGTAAAGTGGTAAACGTACTTCATCACTACATAATCCCATAAGTCCGAGAGCGTATTTAACAGGCACCGGATTAGACTCACAAAATAGTACATCATAAAGAGGTAGAAGTGATAAATGTGTTTCTAATGCTCTCTTATATTCATCTTGTTGGCATAAATTTTGAATTTGGATCATTTTATCAGGAACAATGTTAGAAGCTACAGAAATAGCTCCATGTCCTCCATAGACATTATGTGCAACAAAAGTGGCATCATCTCCGCTAAGTAAGTAAAAATCTTTGCGATTTAATTTACTTAATATTTGTAAAGGTCTTTCTAAGTTAGCGGTAGCATCTTTTAAAGCAACTATTCTTGGTAATTTTGCTAGATCAGCTACTGTTCCAGCTTGCAGATCAGCTACTGTTCTTCCAGGTACGTTATATAATACTAAAGGTATAGAAATGGCATCATGAATCATTTTGTAATGTTCATATAATCCTTTTTGTGATGGTTTGTTGTAATATGGTACTACAGCCATAACAGCATCAACACCGATTTTACTGGCTTCTTGGGCATAATAAATTGTTTTTGCAGTATTATTAGTACCAACTCCGGCTATAACCAATGTTCTTTTATTAGTAACCTCTACGCATAGCCTAGTAACTTGTTGGATTTCTTTATCATCTAAAGTAGCAAATTCTCCAGTCGAGCCGCAGGGCACCAAGCCATGAATGCCATTTTTGATTTGATATTCCACTAAATTAGCAAAAGCAGTTTCATCTACCTTGCCATTTTTAAATGGGGTGACCATAGCAGTTAACATTCCATGAATTTTAGGAAGCATAAAACCTCTCATAATTTAAATTATCCTAGTTTTTACCCTAGATTTGATGGAGTGTAAAGCCATAGTGATTAATTTGAATTTTTATTTTCCAAGATACCACCACCAATTTTAAACTTATCTATAGATGTTTCTAGCTCTTTTTGTGGCCAAAGATCTATAGGAGTATTATCCAACTTATCTTTAATATCCTTTCTTGCACCTTTTTCTTCAAGTAGTTTTATTACTTTAGGTAAATGAAGGGAATAAGCTCGGTGTAGAGGTGATTGACCATTGTTATCTTGTATATTTACGATTTCTGGCTGATAATCTATAATTTCTTCCATGTCTAACAAATATTCTTCTTCCAGGTCAGGTCTAATTATTTTAACGCCTTTTCCGAAATAATTAATAAGAATGTGAAGTATTGTATTGCCGTAACGTCTCGCATTATCTTCTATTTTCTGCTTATCTAGACCAAGGTTAGTTAAATTTGGTAGCATGAATTTTTTGTATAATTCTTCTAACATATTTAGTTCTTCTTCATTCATATCTTTGAATTCTTTAGTTTTTGCTCTTTGAGAAAAGTTACCTTTATTTTGTTCAAGAAAGCGAATTAATAGGCTTATTTTATAATTTGGTATATCAAATCTTTGGTTAATTTCATTTTTTAATTTGTCATAGTTCTGTAAATACCTTACTTCTTTTGGTAAGACCTTAGTTATAGTTTCATTAACGCAATCGTAAAGGAACTCTACCTGGTTGGTTGCATCAAAATATCTATATAAATCGATGGTATCATTTAGAACTTCTACATTGCCTTTATCTGTTGTTTTCCATTTAATGAATTTTAAGCATCGCTTTGAATAAGATTCGAGAACACTTTTGTATTCAATAATACGATCTAAAATAACAGCTGATACAGGAAAGATCATGCCTTTAGGTACGAATCCATGCTCTGCAAACGAATTATGTAAAAGATATCTATGTATGCGTCCATTACCATCTTCGAATGGGTGGATAAATACAAATCCAAAAGCAATGATAGCGGCTGATATAATTGCATCCATGTTGCTGTTACGAAGAATTTCATTTGTAGCAAGTAATCCATTCATTAATTTATTGAGATCGGTATATTTAGCTGATATATGATCTGGTATTGGTGATCCCGTGGTTCTATCGTGAACGCCAATAAATCCACCTTCTGTACGTAAACCAAATTTCACATACTTACTATTTGCAAGAACAATATTTTGTAAACGTAATAATTCTTCTATAGATAAGGGAATTGTACCAGCTTGTCCTATTATCTGTCCCCAACGCTCAGTTCTATCTTGACTAGGATTTTCTCCTTCAATTGCAAATGAAGCTCGAGAATCTTTAAGTAAAAGGAAAGCTGCTGCTCTATTTAATACATCTGGATGAATGACTTCTAACTTTTTATAGGCTAATTTTAGAAGATTCTTTTTAATGTAAGTTTCTAATTTTTCAGTACGTTTAACTAAAGGGCAGAAATCTTTTACTCCTGGAAGATTATTATTTACACGGTGACGTTTAGAAGTTCCTTGTGAGGCTGTATAGCATTGTTTAGAATCTAAAACATCTATGAAATTTCCACTAGTTGCATCGTTAAGATTGAGTTTGTTTTCTGTAAGCCACTCATAAAGAAACCATATACGTCTACTATAGTTTCCAGTTGGCTCATTTTTGACTATTTCTTCTATTTCTTTACCTTCTATTGTATTAAATAGAGCATTAAGAATACCAAGATCAACGCCTTCATAACTAAGGGCAAAGATTAAATTTCCAGCCAAAGTATCTTCCGGGGTATATCTGGGTGTATATATTGCCCAGCTATCAGTATCATAACGTCTATGCTGATGACTAATTGCGGCAAGTTTTTCAGGCAAAGGTACTTTCAAATCATAAGCGTTAATTAAGGCTCCATAACCTGCTAGTATAGCTTCTTCAGGTAATGTACGTCCTTGGAAGTTACTGACTGATTTAGAGTAAGATTTTATATTTTTCATTTTATTTATGAAATTTGATTATAATAATCACTTTATCATGAAAAACGCTTATAGTCCATGAAATTTAATTCTAAAAGCACTATTTTCATGAAAAGCGATTATACATTACTATTTTTATGAAAAATACTTATAGAATATGAAAATCAATTATAAAAAGTAACAATTTATGAAAAAAGGTTATAATTCTAATCCTACCACATATAGCTTATAGGATTGTCAGGACATTGTGTAAAGCCGCATTCGAGCAAGGTAGAAATAATATTAATTGTAATAACAGCTCCTGCAGAGATAAACAGTGCAATGCGAACATTATTCCAAAACTTCATATTATCTTTGCTATGTTTGAATGGCTCTGAGCCTATGCTCAACATCATGCAATTGAAAATTATAAAGATTAAGGCCATCACAAAAGACCAAGTATATAGATGTAAGCCAAATACACTGCTACCATATACTCCACTGCCTGGTACAACATGGAGAGCAATTTGTCTTAAAGCTACTAATGCTGTGAATACTGCAAATAATAAAGATAATCCAACGTGGCTTGGGTTATACCCAAAACGTGAATTTAAAAACAATGCTAAAATTATTCCCATAAACCCAAACCTTTGCAATAAACAAAGTGGGCATGGAAGTTCTTTAAGGTGAAATTGTAATAATAGAGCTAAAATTATTAGTAAACATAAACCAAAGAGTTCAAAAGCATTAATAAAATTTCTAAGGAAATTAATATTAACTTTTGTCATGTTATTATTACCTTTAAAGCTGAATAGTTAGATGCGAAGTAATATGATGAAAAAAAGTAACGCTGCCTATTACTAAATTTAATAATAATAGGTAAGTTGAAGTTTTTTCATATTTAAACCAGATAGTTAAAAGATTCACTAGTAATAGGACAAATAGAATTACCATATTATCTAATCCTTATATTATTTGCTTATTTTAGCTCCAGTGACAGTACCTTGAATTTTAGATCCATTTTCTAAAATTATTTTACCTTGGCCTGATTCAAAAATCACATCACCACTTACCATTGTGGAGTTAAGAGTTAAAACTTGTGTTGAGTAAGCTAAGTCTTTTTTGACTAATATACTTTTAACTAAAGATTTTTTTAACTCAATTTCACCAGCAGTTACAGTAATATCATTAAATTTGCTATCCTTAGCTTTTAAAGGCCCAGTAATAGTGGTGCTGCCATTTATAGTGCTATGTTCTAATTTTGTTGGTCCCATTACTACTAAACTGTTAGTAGATAAATTTTCTACTTTAAGAGGGCCGGTAACAGTAAGACTACTACTTTTTATATTTTTTCCTTTAGTTGGCCCGGTTACTTCAATGCCTTGAGAAGTAGTGATATCTTCAAATTCAGCAGGGCCTGTAACTGTAATAGAATCGGTTTGAATTTGATCAAGATTAGCTGGCCCGTAAATAGTAATATTAGTCAGTTTAGAATTAGAAGATAGCTTAGTGGGACCGTTAAAAGTATCTGCATTAGCTGAAAAAACTAAAGTAGTTGCAAGAAGAATTGATGTTAGTAATTGTTTCATAATTTAGCCTCTTCTAAATATTAAAAACATAATACTAAAATAGTAATTTTAAGCTTTTAGCATGTCAATTTAATTGTTTAGAAGATGAAGCATATTTCTGCTGATGATCAAATTACTTCACAAAGTACATATTCTGAAGTTTGTAGCCCAGCTAAGCAAATTTCTGGGTTACCTTTATCAAAACTGCATAACAAACCTTTACCTAATGTAGATAAAGCATTCTGATTACAAAAACTTGCAACCTCTAGCTTAACATTAGGATTGAGATTTGCCCATTTTTCAGTTAATTCACTATTTCTTATTATTTCGCCGTTTGCACCTAATTTGATTGACTTTACCTTTTGCTCGAGATTAATTAGGCTTCTAACTTCTGCGTCGGTTAATGGTACATTACATATTTCACCTTGTGTAGCTTCAGTATCCTTTAAATATGCAGATAATGAAGTAAAACCCTTCTTTCTAGCTATTAGATAAGGGATCTCTCTCTTATAATTAGTGGCAGTTACATTTGCTCCATAAAATAATAATAGATCTATAGCTGTGCCGTTATATTCAGCTGCAACATGTAATGGAGTACCACCATCATTATTTTGTGCTTCAATATCAGCTCCATTCTCTAACAATATTTTCGCAATTCTAACCAACCCTTTAGCAGTAGCAGCATGTAAGGCGGTAAAGCCATAAAAATCTTTAGCTTCTAAGTTAGCTCCGCGACTTAATAAAAATCTGACAATATTTTCGTGACCATAAATTGTAGCAACTAATAAAGGAGCATTATTTGCGAAATTAGGAACTTCAATACTCTCTCCATTATCTAATAGTTCAATTACTTTATTAAGATCGCCAATTTGGATTGCTTCTTGGAGATCATTAATAAAGAAGCTACGTATAAAACTGGTAATTTTGTTAAATATGGTTGTTAAATTCATTTTTCGCAATCTTTATTAATTAAGTAATTAAATTGTAACATAATTAATTCAGGAAAGCTTTAGGAATGTTATGGTGATTAATTTTGAAGCCAAAATAGGCCTATTATCTATACGAAAGATCCTTTTATTATTTTTATAATTGAGTTTTTTTAATTGTACGCAATTTGCGTACAATTAAAAATATAATCGCCTTGGTGGAAAATTATGCGAACCAGATTGTACCGACGCAATTAATATTCTAATAAGGTCAATTTTCAAAAAGTTTTACTGAATTTCTTAAACTTGGATAAATAGCATATATTAGCTATTTTAATAATGTTAAAAATCTTTATTTGAAATTGTTATTGAACCATTTTTTTCTATGTCTTTAAAAATATATTTATGCTGGGCTTTTAATTCTATGTTTTTTCTATTCTTAGAATAAATTTCTATTGGATTATCAGCTTTTATATTCATCCTAAATTGATCTGATAAAACCTCTAAGGAAACCAAACATTTAATTGATTCTCCCTTTTCATTCTGGCCCCAAAATGCTAATATCAATCTATCCTTATCATACATGGGGTTTGACCCATTAAAACTAAGTTTACGGTTAATAATATATTCTTTAATCCCTTCTTGCCAAGGTATTACCTTTACATTTTCAATTACTTTAGAAAATGGATCGTTAGACAAACATATGGCCTCACAATCTCCATAATCTTTAGATAATTTTATAAATGAAGAAATTGATTCTTTAGTAACATTATCACTACTTTTAATTTCTATAAAAAGTAACTTTTTACCAGGTCTTTCAACTATTAAATCTATCTCAACATCATCTTTTGTTCGCAAATAACTGAATCTATAATCATTTCCAAAATAATCTGAGAGTTTTATACATTCTAATATAATAAATTGCTCGAAAGCATCTCCATACATTGGCGTTCTGGGCATCATAGGTATTGAAAGCATTCTTGATAATGATCTAGTTATTCCAACATCAAAAAAATAAAATTTCGGTTTGCTGCTTAAGCGTTTTCTAAATGAATTCTGAAATCCATCTAAAAATATTCCAAGCATAGTATCTTCTAATATTGAGTAATAACTTTTAATTGTTTTCTCATCCACACCAACATCTGACGCAATTTTACTAAAATTAATGATTTTGCCGTTCATTTGAGCTGCAACTTCTAGAAATTTCCTGAACGGATCTAAATTTCTTATAAAATGTTCTCCCCAAATTTCTTCTTTCAGATAAGTATGAGAGTACGCATCTAGAAACTGCTTCTTGCTTTCTGGATTGTTAAGCGCATATATTTTAGGAAGTGATCCCCAATTCAATACGTTTTCTAGATCGAATTGGTTTTCTATTTCAATAAAGCTAAACGTATATAAATGATAAACAAAAGCTCTACCAGCTAATAAATTAGAAGCACCACGCTTTAACTTACGAGCACTAGAGCCTGTCATGATGTAATATTTTTTAGTTGTTTCTATTAAATGGTGAACTACATCAAGTAATTTCGGTAGTTTTTGTATTTCATCTATAATTACATATTCTACTTCTTCTGGTAATGCCTTTACAATTTTTTCTAATTCAGAGGGATCACGTGCGAATCTATCTTCAATAATAGGATCAAGTAAATCAAATATTATACTGCTATCTTTGCTATAATAATTTCTTATTAGTGTGCTTTTCCCAGTATTTCTTGGTCCAAAAAGAAAAAGGCTTTGTTTTAAAGGTAACTTGAGTAATCTTGGTATCACGACTTCACTCCTAAAATGTCCGCCAAAAACGGAGTATAGTCTAATTTTATCCAAAGACCAAGAATATGTCAATATGTTTATAGTAACACATATGTTTTTTGAAATAACAAGGTGTTTACAAGATTGCTCAGTATAAGTAATTTATTATTTGCCCGAAAAACCCTACAGCAACTCCCTTACCATATAAGGTAAAATCCCATCATGCTTCAAATATTCAATTTCTTGAACAGTATCCACGCGGCAAATCAAACTAATTTCCTTAGTCATGCCATTAGAATAAGTGATGACTAGGCTTACCTCAGATTTTGGTTTCATGTTTGGTGAAAGACCGATAATATCGAAAGTTTCATCGCCCTGTAACTCTAAATCTTTACGGGTTACACCGCCCTTGAAAACTAAAGGTATTACGCCCATACCAACTAAGTTAGAACGATGAATCCGTTCAAAACTTTCAGCAATTACAGCTTTAACGCCAAGTAAGCGAGGCCCTTTAGCTGCCCAATCTCGGGAAGAACCAGTGCCGTATTCTTTGCCAGCAATAATAATCAAAGGAATGTTTTGTTCCTTATACTTCATAGCTGCGTCATAAATGCTCATAACTTCTTTAGTTGGCAAATAGATAGTAACGCCTCCTTCAATACCTGGATTAAGTTCGTTCTTGATCCTGATGTTAGCAAAAGTACCACGCATCATTACTTCATGATTGCCTCGTCTTGCGCCATAAGAGTTAAAGTCAGCTGGCTGCACACCATTTGCTTGTAAATATTTAGCAGCTGGGCTGGTATTGGAAATATTACCGGCTGGAGAAATATGATCGGTGGTAATACTATCGCCAAGTAAGGCTAATAATTTAGCTGATTTAACTTCTTTAATAGTACCAGCATCTCTTTGCATATGCTCAAAAAATGGCGGGTTCTTAACATAAGTACTATCTTCATTCCAATCGTAATTCATACTTTTGGTGACCTGCATTTTTTGCCATAAATGATCGCCGCTAAATACATCTTGATATTTTTCCCTAAACATTTTTGGGCTAACATATTTTTGAACATAGTCATTTATTTCTTGGTTAGATGGCCAAATGTCTTTCAAATATATGTCTTGGCCATTTTTATCCTTACCAATTGCTTCATGTGTTAAGTCAATATTCATCGTTCCAGCCAAAGCGTATGCAACTACTAATGGTGGTGAAGTTAGGTAGCTTGCTTGAACAAATGGATGAATCCTGCCTTCAAAATTACGGTTACCAGATAATGCCGCTGCTACCATTAATTTATTATTTTTAATTACATCTTCGATTGGTTGATGAAGTGGTCCGGAATTACCAATACAGGTAGTGCAGCCATAACCGACTAAGTAAAAACCAACTTTGTCTAAATATTCTTGTAAATTAGTAGCTGCTAAATATTCTGTTACTACTTTTGAGCCAGGTGCTAAAGAAGTTTTGACCCAAGGTTTAACTTTCAAGCCTTTTTCATAAGCTTTTTTAGCAATTAAGCCAGCAGCAATCATTACACTAGGATTTGAAGTATTAGTACAGCTAGTAATAGCAGCAATTACTAAATCTCCATGACCAAGTTTAAAATCTTCTCCTTCAACCTGGTGTTTAATATCGATAGATTTATTAGGATTGATGGAATTTTCTAGTTCTTTTATGAGGGAACCAGGCACTTGTGATAATAATACTTTATCTTGAGGACGTTTTGGTCCAGCTATACAAGGTTCTACTGTTGTTAGGTCTAATTCAATAATGCTAGTAAATATTGGGTCAGTATAATTATGATCATGCCAAATTCCTTGTAATTTAGCATAATTTTCTACCAGCTCGATTTGATGTTGGTCACGGCCAGAAAGTTTTAAATAATTTAAAGTCTCTTGATCTATTGGGAAATAGCCGCAAGTTGCGCCAAATTCAGGCGACATATTGGCAATAGTAGCGCGATCTGCTAAAGACAAGCTTTCTAAGCCAGGACCGAAAAACTCTACAAACTTACCTACTACACCTTTTTGTCGTAAAATATTAGTTACGGTTAATACTAAATCAGTTGCGGTCACTCCTTCTGAGAGCTGGCCAGTAAGTTTAAACCCTATTACTTCCGGAATAACCATAGAGGTTGGTTGTCCTAGCATTGCTGCTTCTGCTTCAATACCCCCTACACCCCAGCCTAAAACCGCTAAACCATTTACCATAGTAGTATGGCTATCGGTACCAAAAACGGTGTCGGGGTAAGCAACTAATTCACCATGATTTTTTTTAGACCATACAACTTTAGCTAAATATTCTAAATTTACTTGATGGCAAATACCAGTGCCTGGTGGCACTACTTTAAAATTATCTAATGCTTCTTGACCCCAACGTAGAAATTCATACCGTTCTTTATTACGTTCAAACTCTTTTTCTACGTTTTTTTCAAAAGAGTCTTTATCACCGTAATAATCTACTTGGACAGAATGATCGATTACTAAATCTACGGGCGAAAGTGGGTTAATTTTTTTAGGATCTCCTTTAAGCTTAACCATAGCATCACGCATAGCTGCCAAATCTACTATTGCTGGCACACCGGTAAAATCTTGCATTAGTACTCTAGCTGGGCGGAAAGCAATTTCATGATCCGAACGTTGTGTTTGAACCCAATCCATTACTGCAGCAATATCTTCAATCACAACAGTTTTACCATCTTGATTACGGAGTAAATTTTCAAGTAAGATTTTTAGTGTAATTGGTAATTTAGAAATATCTTTACCTAATTCTTCAGCTGCTGATTTTAGGCAATAATAAGTATATTCCTGTTGGCCAACTTTAAATTTTTTATTTACTGCAAGTTTTTTAGAACTAGTGCTCATGATACTCCTACTTTCGCGAAACAAATATTAAGATTTTTTTTCCAAATTAACTTTACTATGATAGATTGTCAACATATGTCTGTCAAAGGAGTAAAAGTGTTAAGTTGTCAAAATTTAAGTTTAGAAAATAATTATAATTACATTTTTAAAAATGTCGGCTTTACCTTACTGCCTGGTAGTTTATTAATTGTAAAAGGCTCTAATGGTAGTGGTAAAACCTGCTTACTCAAAATGCTTGTTGGTCTAATTAATCATAAACCAGGCAAAATATTGTGGAATAAGATCGATATAAATACTGACTTAAATATATTCCAGCAAAATGTATGCTATATTGGCCATGATAATGCCTTAAAAAAGGAATTGACAGTATTTGAAAATTTAAGCTTTTGGAGTCAATTAAAAGGAGTGCCAGAATTGTTTTTACCGGCCATTCATCATTTTAAATTACATGATGTGTTGGAGGTGATGACTGGCTCATTATCTGCTGGTTGGCAAAGAAAAATAGAATTAGCTAAATTATTATTATCTGAAACTAATTTATGGTTATTAGATGAACCAGAAATTAACTTGGATAATAATGCAAAAAATTTACTAATGGACCTTATAAAAGTTAGGGTACGAGAGCGGGGGGTAGTGATTATCGCTAGTCACGCTTTTGATAATTTGCCTTATGCTCACTATTTGAATATCGAGGATTTTAAAGATGGGTAAAATATTATCTGTAATACTAAAACGTGATTTTAGCCTAGCTTTCATTCGCAAAGGTTATTTTTTTAATAGTTTAGCATTATTTATATTATCAGTTTTATTGCTTATTTTTATTCTATTAAGTGGACAACCAGTAACTGGTGTTAATGTACTTAATATAATTTTATTGCCTTATATCTTTGCTGAGCTTCTTTCTGCTCCAGAAATTTTTCAAGAGGATTTTAATGATTCAAGTTTAGAGCAGTTAATTATTGCTGGTTATCCAAGTTTTTATATAGTGATTAGCAAGATGTTTGCTCATTGGTTACAGCTATTCATTATTTTATGTATTAGTGTACCGATATTGTGCTTTATTTACAATATCCATCTCTTTACTAATCTTTTTTCTATTTACTTAGTATTATTATTATTTTCAATTACAGTTTCTGCTTTAGTTACATTTGCTTCAGCCTTAACTTTAAGAATTAGTAATGGTGTTATAGTAAATTGTTTAATAGTTATGCCCCTTGCCATTAATCTTTTGCTGTATACCGCTTCCATTCTAAATATGATTGCAGCGCAGGTGAATTATCAAATGTTATTTATAGATATACAAATATTGTTCGCAATTTCACTAAGTATTTCCACGATCGTAATTTTGGCTTGTAGTTATATATTAACAAAAATATAATTAGATAATGTAATGCCTATAAAAACTTACTGATGAGGAAATAGATGTTTCAATGGTTCATGTGGTTAAGATACTTTCCTGATGCCATGAAAAGAATATTTACAGGTGCTGGCCAAGTTGTTTTTGGCGTGATAAGATATTGGTATTATACCATGACTATACCGGCCGTATGGGCCGTATATTATTTGCTAAAAGCCTTGCAAGATAGTGGTATAATGGATAACTTAAAAGGGATAGTGAATAATACTCTTACTACCGTTGCTTATATTACTCAACAATGCTTTCCTCTTATTTTAAATTTTCAAAACATGCTTTCATGCATTAATAATAGTCCTTCGATTATAGGCTCTTAAGTTCTTGCACATAGAATATAAACCATGATTTATATTTTGCGGCAATTATTCAGAAAATATAAACTATAGTTTATATATTGCTTATTATTTTATAGTATGATAAACTATAGTTTATAAAATTAATAATATTATAAGATATGGCATCACTACTTTGGGGAAATATTTATTTTAAGGATCTTTATGCTGGGAGGTTGCAACAGGAGCCAGGTAATAGGTATAGTTTTACATATGATGTTGATTACATTAATGCCGGGAATTCTCAAATTGCTTACACTTTGCCTATATCTGAAAAACCTATAATTTCTGAAAATGGCTTACCTCCTTTTTTTGATAATTTAGTTGCTGAAGGATGGTTCAAAAATGCTCAGGCAAAAGTTTTAGGCGTGGATCCGAATGATAGTTTTGCTCTCTTATTAGGGTTTGGATATGACCTTGCTGGAGCAGTGTCAATTATTGACCCTGATCCTATACCAAGACGTAATTTAAGTCATGAAGATAAAGTAACTAAAGCGGCGTTAATTGGTAGAGCGTCACTTCCTGGTGTGCAGCGTAAATTATTATTAGTTCAGGAAGGAAAATCTTATCGACCTGTTAAATATAACGAATTAAGTACTCATATTGCAAAATTACCTTCTGATAATCTTGCAGAGTTAATTGAATTAGAATTTATCACTACATTGGTAGTAAGTAAGCTATTACACGATGATAGTGTGGTTGAAATGGAAATTGTTGATAACATAGATTCAATAAAAGAAAGAGCTTTAGTTATTCGTCGATTTGATAGAAGGCCATCTGGAGAAAAAATACATTTTGAGGAATTTAATCAGTTATTAGGACATCGTTCATTCGATAAATATAAAGGCTCCTATGAGGACATGGCACAATTTATTTACGGTAATCCTAATTGTATAATTAGTGATGTGTATAAATTATTTAGACGGGTTTTAGTATGTCTTTTAGTTGGTAATACTGATGCACATTTAAAAAACTTTGCTATGCTTTATAGTAGGGATGGATTGCGTCTTACACCATCTTATGATCAGTTAGGAGCAGCGTTTTATAAACAATATCAATCAATAGCTTTAAAAATTAATGGAGTTGAGGATTTTAAAATAGGTAAACTCTTACCTAAACATATATTGCGGCTAGGAAGAGATTTTGATTTTAATGAAAAAGTTATTATTACTGCAGTCGAAGATATAGGTAAGAATTTAAATAAGGCTTTAGAAGCAATAGAAAATTCAAATGTGGGCTCTAAAGAGTTGAAAAATAGAGTTATTGAAATTATGGAGAAAAGATGGAACGGAACTTTTACATTAATTGGCCAATTATTGTTGAAGAAGCAAAACAAAGACGCAAAAAACAAGCTCTAACTCAACAACGTTTAGCGATATTAGCAGGTGTTAGTGCACCTACGATATCAAGTTTTGAGAGTGGTAATAAAAGTATAGAACTTAATTCAGTATTAAATATACTCAATGTTCTTGGTATGGTTGATCAACGTGATCTAATTTTTTTAGAGCCTAAGGCATATTATGATCCTAAAAGATTAGTTGTTATATTCTGGGGCAAAGATAGAGATAAACAAATACGCTGTGAAATTGAGTGGGAAGCATTGTCAGATCATTTTGGCTTAAATATTAGAACTCATAATCCACTTAAAATTTTTGAAGCAAATAGAGCGGTTATTGAACATGAGGCCCGTAGTAAATATCTTGCTAATGGTTTGGAACAAGATGGGTCTATTCTAATTAAGACAAAAGATTTATAAGCTACCTCTTCCCACTCTGCTGCAGTGCTCCCAATCCCACCATCATATATTTATAAAGTGTCACCCCAATAACCACATAAATACTTGGTAATGGAATATTATTCCATGAATAGGCGGTTATATCAACAATAACTGTTGCTACTAAAATAATTACAAAAATTTTATTATAAGAGATGCCTAGTGGTTTGATATATTTAGCAAAAAATATGAAAGCAGCAGTTATAATTAGGAATTTTAGTAAATCGACGGTATCTATTTCTGTAAAACGGTCTATTACCTCACCCATTTTATCAATATTATTTATGGAAAAAGGGGCATGTAAAATTTTGAAATAATAGAAATTTATCAAGCTTGTAATAATAAACAGGACCCAGAATAGATTACGTAAGCTGGCATTAGTGCTGTTTAAAAATAATAAAAGCCCCCACATACCAATTAGCCAGCTAGCAAATGTTAGTAGGTATAGATGGTTTAAATTTAAGTTTTTAAGATTTTCAGTAGCGGTCAGGAATAACTGGAAAGATGGGTCAAAAAACGCGCTATATACTACTAAAAAAATAATGAAAGCAAATAAACGTAATAAAGATAATTGTTGCATGTCCTACCCCTCTTTGTAATAAAAATTTTATTTTAGCACTAATCAGAAAAATTTTCCAAGACAAGATGTAATAGAAAGAAATTATAAATCATCTTTTAAAAATTTAGATATAATAACATTAATTTTTTCCAAGAGTAAACTTGGTCCACGATCACAAAAATCATCATGTTTTATATTAAGTTTTATAATTTTAATTCCAAATTTTTTCTGCTCTTCTTTAGTCGGCAACACACCTTCATCAGCGGTCTGATCATTTGAGCGTAGTGATAAAATCTTAGTGTTAGATGTTTTTGGAAAAGGCATACGACGGCTATCTAAGGATATAACTTTCTTTGCTATATTTGATTCGAGTGTAGCAAACAATATTGATATATCCCCACCATTTGAATGACCAATAAGAGTGAGATTTGTAAAATCAAGATATGGTTTTGTATTTTTATATTGTTGAATTACAAAAAGTATATTTTTCACGCCTCTTTCCCAGAGGGGTTTGCGTCTTTCATATATAGAACCAATTGTAGGGAGAGGCGAATCAGATGGTAAATCATGTTGGATACTAATTACGAAATAACCTTGAGCTGCTAATGATTCAGCAATAAAAGAATATTCAGTGTTTTTTATTGTGTAACCGTGGTTAATAATAGCTATAGGCAATTTTGTAATACCAGCTTTGGCTTTAGCTTCTAATTCTTTGCTTACATAAGTTTCAATTGGTATTTGCCTTTGACGTTCTTTATCAAATAAATTTGATGATCGAGCTTCAATTATATTTTCAGAAGCATTACCAACCTGAAGTGTAAAGTTAAGGATGATTGTTATGATGAGTAAGAGCTTGTGCATATATGTTCATAATTTAATTTTTTCTTTTTAACATAAAGAGGATAATTTTAAAAATAATAATTTTGTTCTTACCCACTTACATAGTTAAATATTTGTGTGTTATTATAATAATGCTCATTTACATCTGTCATTAAGTCCGTCATTGCGAGGAGTGCCCTTGCACAACGAAGCAATCTATCTTTAGCAATCTTTTTAGGATTTGTATCTAAGATCTAAATGGATCGCCACGGTCGCTTTGCTCCCTCGCGATGACGAGCGATAAAAACGTCATTGCGAGGAGGCGTTAGCCGACGAAGCAATCCATATAATAATTAACCTTAACTTTAGGAGCCATTATGTCCAAAAAAATAAAAGAAGAATTAATTAATTTTGAAAAAACCGCCTATAGCCTCAACAAAATCCAAACATCAATCGATGAATTGATGAGTTTATTTAAAGAAAAGATGCTAGCTCCATTCATTAAAGAAAGTCGGCAGGCTGAAACTAACATCGAAACTATTACTAGCAAAACCTCGAAGATGGTTGCATTTCTGATGAGCTTAACCGCCATTTTGCACAAAATAGTCAAAATGACTTTCTTCCTGGACAAACAATGGGAACCAGCTGAAGAAGGGCCTACAGTTTCAGATAAAGAAGTAATATTGGAATTTATTAGACAGATGCATAAAGCTGGAAAGCTTGATTTTACTTATTGATCGTCATTGCGAAGAGCTCTTGCAGTGAAATAATCCACCTAAATCTAACTTAAGGAGCAAAAATGATGTAAAAAATATAAAAAATAAAAACCTTGCCAATAAATACAGCCAAAATACTGTATAAGGGAAGGTTACAACCAATTTAATAGCTAAAATCAACCCCAATACTACCAAGCCCTGGATAACCCTATAGAATATGGCAAAATTGTCGTATTTTTATTGTAATAAAACAAATTATGGGTTGTATAAAGAGGTATTTTTTGGTATATTTCTCGTTTTGTATTATAAAATATAAACAAACGGCTAACCTAAGAGGTTTATAGTGAAAAAACACTTATTCAGACTATGTTACGTTTTAATACTTCTGATTATTGCTGGCTGTAGCCCTTTTGATTCTAAATATAAAGGTCATTATAAAGTTGGCAAATCTTATGTAATTAATAAAAAAATTTATCACCCTCAAGAAGTTACCTATTATAAAAAAGAGGGACTCGCTTCCTGGTATGGGCCAAAATTCCATGGTAAAAAAACAGCTAACGGCGAAACTTTTAATCGACGAGGTTTAACCGCTGCTCATCATACATTGCCATTACCAAGTGTGGTTAAAGTAACTAACTTAAAAAATCAAAAATCAGTTATTGTGGTAGTTAATGATCGTGGCCCGTTTAACAAAAATAAAGAACATAGAATTATTGATGTTTCTGAAAAAGCCGCGGAAATATTAGGTATGAAGCAACAAGGAGTAGCAAAAGTGAAAGTAGAGCTTTTGCCGCATGCCACTGCAGACTTACATAAAAAATTGGCTATTAGTAATAGCAAATTCGTTAAAACACCTCAAATTGGATAAATTATGTTAAAATATTGCTTAAAATTTGCAGTAATAATTATTACTACTTTTTTTGTCACTCAAGCTCAAGCTATAGAAACCACAGCCAAACAAGCATTTTTAATTGATGCGACAACTAACCAGGTATTATTTGCTAAGGATGCCGATGAAAAAATGGCCCCCTCTTCAATGAGCAAATTAATGACCATTTATGTAGTATTTGAAGCTCTAAAAACTGGAGAATTAAAATTAACTGATACCATGATGGTAAGTAAAAATGCATGGCAAATGCAAGGCACCAAAATGTTTGTTCCTGTTGGTGAACCTGTAATTGTCGAAGATTTAATTAGAGGTGTCATTGTCCAATCTGGTAATGATGCTTGTGTAGTGCTTGCTGAAGGTATGTCAGGCACAGAAGAGGAATTCGCAGTTCGCTTAAATAATAAAGCTAAAGCACTTGGTCTAAATAATTCTAATCTAGCTAACGCTACTGGTTGGCCAAATCCTGAACATTATATGTCACCACGAGATTTAGCTATTTTATCTCAACGTTTAATTAATGATTTCCCTGAATATTATAGTTATTTTGCTGAAACCGAATTTACTTATAACAATATAACTCAAGGTAATCGCAACACCCTTTTGACAAAAAATGTTGGGGTTGATGGCTTAAAAACTGGCCATGCTGATGAAGCTGGATATGGTATTGTAATTTCAGCTATGCGAGGCGACCGCCGCTTAATTTTAGTGGTTAATGGTTTAAAAAATGAAGCAGAGAGATCAAAAGAGGCATTAAGCCTACTTAACTACGGCTTTATGAATTTTAGTAATGTTACAATCGCCAAAGCTAACGACCCATTAGTTACAGCAGATGTTTGGCTAGGAAATGCTGATAAAGTAAAACTAGTTGCCAAACAAGATATAATTGTCACAGTGCCAGTTGATCAGAAAAAATCAATTAAAGCCGTAGCAACCTATTTATCGCCTGTATATGCACCTATCTCATCTGAACAAACTTTGGGTACCTTAAATGTACAGATAAACGAGGAAAATAAAGCGTTCCAGTTATATACCAACCAAGATATAGAAAAATTATCTTTCTTTGAAAGAATTATTGCCTGGCTAAAATATTTCTTCTCTAACTGGAATTTTACCTCGCCACAACAACAGGAAATGACTCAAATAATTTATTAAACTGAATTATCTGCTTTATTAATTGTTGACATAATATTATTATTAAAGATATAGGTAGGGTTAAAATTATAAAACCTAGGTTATACGGAAGAGACAACAATATGCAAAACATGCATATAAGAAATAATATTAGTGTTTTTTTAGTGTTAGTATATGCTTGTCTTTGCCTATGTAGCTTTAATGCAGAATCTTTCGCTGCTTCTCGTAAAAAATTAAGACTACACCAACACAGACCCGAACAAGCAAGTTTAGTAGTACATGCAGCTAGTGGTAAAGTTTTACATCAAGTAAATGCTGATAAAAGTCTGCACCCTGCTTCACTGACTAAACTAATGACTATTTATATAACTTTTGAAGCAATAAATAGAGGTAAACTATCCTTTGATACTAGATTACCTATATCAAAATATGCAGCCTCAAGACCTAGAACAAATCTTGGTTTAAAAGCAGGTAAAACTATAACAGTTAAAGAATGTATATTAAGCTTAATTGTAAGATCGGCTAATGATGCAGCAGTAGTACTAGCTGAGGCTATTGGCAAAACAGAATCTAATTTTGCCAAAATAATGACTACTAGAGCTCATCAACTTGGTATGCATGGAACTCATTTTATGAATGCTTCAGGATGGCATCATCCATCTCAGAAAACCACGGCATATGATATGGCGAAATTAGCAATCGCATTAAATAGAGATTTTCCTGAATATTATGGCTTATTCTCAAAAACTAGTTTTACATATAAGAACACTAAATATAAAGGGCACAATTACGTTACTGAGCATTTACCAGGCGCGGAAGGGATGAAAACAGGTTATACTTCTAAAGCTGGATGGAATTTAGTAACTGCAGCAAAACGTGGTTCACAAAGATTAATTGGAGTAGTATTAGGTGGCTCTAATGCCAAAAGTCGCGATACTAAAATGATCAATTTGATTAATCATCATTTCGCCAAACTCCAAACATCAGAAGAACAAATTAAAATTACTCAGGCTACCAAGGCTCAAAAAAATACTATGGCACTTGCTAAGAAAAATTTAAAACTTGCGAAGAAAACAGGCAAAAAACTGAGTAATCATCAAGTTTCCCAAACTAAATACGCTTCTAAAAGACCAAATAAGCGTAATTTAGATGCTGCAGCTTAGCTATTTACAAACAAAATTATTACTGTTAGATCTTAGGCGTAATTTTACTATTATATTTTTATGAGCATACTAATACAACCTCCAGAAAACGTAGCGATTGCTGCTGATAGAATTGCTAATTACACAAGGTTAACTCCTTTAATGACCTCTGAGGTGCTAAATAAATGCTTGGGTCATGAGTTAATCTTTAAAATAGAAAGCCTACAAAAAACTGGATCTTTCAAAGTTCGTGGAGTTTTAAATAGTTTATTATCTTTAAAAGAACAAAATAAACTACCAGAAAAAATCTCTGCATATAGTACCGGTAATCATGGCTTAGCTCTTGCTTGGGCAGCTAAAAAATTTGGAGTTAATCTTAATTTATATTTGCCAAGCTTCACTGCTAAAATGAAGCAGAAAATTGCTCAAAGCTATGGCGCAAATGTTATATTAACTAAAACTAGAAATGAAGCTGAAGAATTAGCCTTAAAAGAAGCGACTCGCAAAAACTGCATATTACTCCCACCATCAGACTATGATGACGTTATCGCTGGGGCTGGTACAACAAGTTTTGAGGTACTTAAGCAAGATAAAAATTTTGATGCAATCTTTGTTCCATGTGGTGGTGGCGGACTCGCATCAGGTACTTATTTAACTACAAAATTACTATCGCCTAAAACTAAGGTTTTTGCAGGTGAACCAAGGCAAGCAAACGACGCGGCCATATCGTTTCGCACTAAAAAGATCTTTAGGTTTAAAGAGTCGCCTGAGACATTAGCTGATGGAGCACGAACCTTAGGTATTACTGAACGTATTTTCAATTACATAACCCTTTTAAATGATATATATGAGATTTCTGAGCGAGAAATAGCCTACTGGACAATGTGGACTACTCACTTGTTAAAGGTAACTAGCGAACCTACATCTACTTTAGCAGTAGCTGCCGCCCATCGTTGGTTATCTCAGCAAAAAGATAGAAAAAGGGTTTTAATAATTTTGACTGGTGGCAACATAGATAATGAATCCTATCAAATGATTTGGTCTAAAAACTACTTATACATTAATCCTCAAGACTTTATTTATGATGAAGAATAGAATAATTATATCTTTATTACTTATTTATTTAACAAGCCCAGCATTTAGCTCAGCCAAAGAACTTAATATACTTGCCACTACTAGACCAATTTATGGTTTGATAGAAGGAGTTTCTGGTAATAAAAACAAAATAAATATTTTAATAGACCAAAACCAATCTCCTCATAATTATAATCTTAAGCCTTCTGATGTAGTAAAAATTAAATCAGCTAATATTATTTTTATGATCGATAATAGTTTTGAATTCGGGTTAGCTACTTATTTAGATAAAAATTCCGTAACCGCTAAGGTTATTAAATTTAGTAACAATCCTAATATTACTCTTTTAAAAAATAGACATGAATTAGACTTAGTGGAGGATAAAACGCATGAACATGAGGCGCATCATCATGAAGTTGATGGCTTTGATATGCATTTTTGGCTTGATCCTAATAATGCTGAAGCTATGATTAACGAAATCGCTAATGTTTTGAGTAGTTTAGATCCTGAAAATCGTAAATTTTATTATGAAAATGCTAAAAATTATATCCAACAATTAAGAATAGTAGATCAGCAGTTAAAAGTTAAGTTTGCTACTAATAATCAACCTTTCATAGTTTTTCATGATGCTTATCAATATTTTAGTCATCACTACCATTTAAAGGATGTGGGAGTAGTTATTATCAATCATAACATCACGCCTGGGATTAAAACTATGCAACAACTGCAAACTATTATAAATAAAAATAATGCCAAGTGTATATTTGCTGAGCCCCAATTTGCACCTAATGTTATTCAAAAAATTGCTAATGCCACTCATATTAAAGTAGGAATAATTGATGGAGAATATGGTAACGTTAATACTGATAAAAATATTTATTTAGACCTACTTGAATCCATTACGAATAATATGATAAGATGCTTTAATCAATCTAATTGAAGTTTAATATATTCTTGAGCTAAACGAATAAATTGCTCCACAGATAAATTTTCTGCCCTGAGGTTACCGTCAATTTCGGCATTATCTAATAATAATTTAGTATAAAAACATATTTTACTTAAACTGTTTCTTATAGTTTTTCTTCTTTGATTAAAAGCTGCGTGACAAATTTTTTTTACAATTGGCAATAATTCACTTGGATATTCTGATTGATCCTTCGGTATTATAGTAATAACTGAAGAAGTTATTTTAGGAGGCGGGTAGAAAGCTGCCGGGTTAATATCGAAATTATGAAACACTTTGCAACTAAACTGGGTTAGAACTGATAAATTCCCATAATTTTTATTATTGGGGCTTGCTGTAATTCTATCGGCTACTTCCTTCTGAAACATTAGGGTAAAGCTATTAAATAAATTTAACTTATCTAACCATTTGAATAATAAAGGAACAGAAATATTATAGGGCAAATTCCCTACTAAAGTTATTTTCTGATTAGAAGCAAGATCTTCTTCAGAAAAATATAATGCATCTCCTTCTATAATTTTTAATTTATTAGGATGTATGTCTTTTAACATATTTAACAGCATTATCATTTTAGGATCAAATTCTAAGGCGTAAACTAATTTTGCTGGGCTAGCTAATAGCGATCTAGTTAATGCTCCTGGACCAGAACCTATCTCTAAAATGACTGCGTCTTTTATATTGGGTATATAACGGACAATTTTATCAGTAATATTGCTATCTAATAGAAAATTTTGGCCCAGTTTCTTGGAAGGATAAAGCTGATGTTGCTTTAAGAGATCTGATATTTTAGGTAACACTTTAATTGCTACTTATCATAAATTTCAACAAATGTCTTTTTACTAAGGTTTTTCATATAATAATCTGCTTGTAATGACATTTTTTTATCAAGAAGCGATGCTTTAATTTTACTGATTTCTTCTTCTGTTAAGCTAGGTTTTTTCTCACAAAGAATAAAAAACTCTGCAACTTGTTTCTCAGAAAAAATCTCTGTTTTTTGGCCAATATTTATACCTTGAATTTTGTTTTTCAAATTTTGTGGCAAATCTTTAACCTTATTTTTAACATGAGCATATTTAACTTCTTCCGGTAATTTTAATTTATCACTAATATTACAAGCCTTAACCTTGTCATACACATTTTTTAAGCCTGACTGTTTATCATTAGGAGCAGTATATAAATCAAATTCTACTTGGAAATTTTGAGGATACTGATTTTCAATATATTCATTTAATTCAGTTAGAGATACTTGGACCTGAGGAGAAATAATTTGATCCATAATTTTTTCCCAAGTAATACTATTAGTTATTTGCGCTATAGCATCTGCTTTAGAAATATTTTTTGATTTCAGAAAATCCTCAAAATGGCCTTTAGGTATATTATTCTGTTTTTCTATTTCAATAATTATATTACTGATTTCATCTTCACTAACTTTAATTTTAAGTTTTTTTGATTCTTGTAAGAAAATTTTCTCGTTAATTAGAGATTGTAATACTTGCCTTGATAACATTTGCGCTTCTTGTTCGTTATTAACTTGCAAGTTATTAGTAGCAACAATTACTTTATATCTAGTCTGGACATCATTATAAGTAATGACATCATCTCCTACTACCGCTAATATTTGGGTTCCTGATTCAGCCAATGAGAGAAAAGAGAATAAAGTAATAATAAGGAAATATGTTATTTTTTTTATCATAATCAACTAACTAATATTTTTTAAATGAAGTTCAATAGCAAAGCTTGTATCCTGTTTAAAATTTCTAATCGCAGCATGCGTATAATCCTTATTTAGAGTAAATAATAAATTTGCGCAGCTTCCATTATAACCTATACTTCCTCCAGAAGATACAAGGAATTTTTTAGCAGGAGAATAATTTTGTTTTATATTAGCACTTATTATCCATTCGGGAGTAATATTAAAGGCCGTTCCTAAATCTACAGATTTAGTTACTTGTTGAGGTTGCAAGGGAGCAATGAAGTTATAAGCTACAAAACCAACTGTAAATCTAATTTTCTGGAAAACTAGATCAGTTCTAACCTCGTTCCTCCTTAATATTTTACTCCTAGGATCATAACGAAAACGATACGATATTTCTAAAGGTTGCCAAGGCTTAGTTAGTAATCTACCTACTATATCAGAAAAATTATTTTGTAGCCCGCTATCAACCTGATATTCAAGATCTTTGCGTATCCTATAACTCTGACCTATAAGAAAATTATATACTACATTATTCGATGTATGATAATATCCATTAAGGCCATAAGAGCTTCTAATACCGTTTTCAACACGATCATAACCAGCATAACGATTTGCAGAAAATAAATTATCATCACTAATTTCTACTTCTTGGCTATCTTCGTCAATAACATCGCTTACAGTAGGCATATAAGGACTTGCAATTAAATTAGCAATTGGTTCAAGAAATATATCTCTACCAGAATCAGTATTAATAAAAGGATAACTCCATTTTATTTCTGCTTCAGGTATTAATCTACCGACGTTATTAGGACCATTATTGTTTTGGTCTACTTGAGGCACAGCGCTACCTTTATGAACAAAGTTATAAGCGTCTCCTCTTATACGTCTATAAACTCCTATTTGCTGACCATTATTTGTAAAATAGGTTTTAGACCAAGTGCCAGTGACAGATAACCTTCGAGTTCCTGAACCTTGCTTGCGCATAAGCAATAGAACATTATTATCCAAAGTATATCTATTGTTATTTTCTCCTTCGAACTCTTTATGATAATCTGCCACCGGCAATATCATTGGAACAGTACTTTGATCTATAGGACGTAATTCTTGGAAATATAATGAATTAATAACCCCATAATCGCGATGCTGGTTGTAAGTAAGTTCAGCTTGTGAAGTTAAGTAGTTATGATTATCACCAAAATAATTACGTAAATATGATTTATCTCCTGTACCTTGGATATCGCTATTAAAACGCCATTGGTCATTAATTTGGGTATATCCTTTGATATTACCATAATATCTGTTAGAAGGTTCTACTGAGCTTTTAATTTTGGCTTTATTATAGCTACCAGCAACTGTATAGAAGCTAGACTCTGTTAAATGGTTATATTCACCAGTATATATAATACCCTGACGTGAAGTAAAAATTGGTGCAAATTTTAAATCTCGATTATCAGCTATTCGCCAATAATATGGTATAGAAATCCCTTGACCATATACCGTTGTATAACGATATTTAGGCATAAGAAAACCACTTTTAGGTTTAGCATGAGGCGTTGGATGCGAAAAGAATGGTGTGTAGATTATTGGTCTACCAAATATTTCGAAAAATCCACTTTTGTAACGCACCTGCTCAGCTTCATTATCAATAGTCATGTTTTTAGCTGCAAGTTGCCATTGTGGGTATTTATTTCCTTCACAAATAGGGCATGGTGAATAGACAGCATGTTTTAACTGCGCACGATTAGGATAAAAATATTTTCCTTCACCTGCTGTAAATAAAGAGTTATCAGCCATCCTGATATTAAAATGCTCAATGATTGCCTCTTTTAATTCACGATATATTTCTAAACTCTCAGCACGGGTTTCATTGCCATTAGGGTCAAGGATATAAACATTACCACTTGCTGTCACCTTTTGATTAAGCTTATCATAAACAACTTGATCTGCTTTCAAAAGGAAATCATTTTTAAAAATTTCGACATTGCCTTTAGCTGTTACTATTTCTTTATTAGTAGAATATTCAATGGAATCAGCCTCTATCATCGTCGAAGTCTTTTCTGTTTCTTCTATAACAGCAAAAGCAGATATACTGACTAAATGAAAGATTAATAGTAATACAAAAACTACTTTTTTTAAAATCATGCTGCAAAATTTAAAAATTTATAGTAAGAAGTTAGGGATTATAGAGTTCTAAGTCAAATAAATCTTGTATTATTATAAAGATTATTTTATTTTTCTTAGCATATGCGTCCTTAGCTCAGTAGGATAGAGCAACAGATTTCTAATCTGTGGGTCAGGGGTTCGAATCCCTTAGGACGCACCATATTCTCCTTCTCTTTTTGTTATAAGAAAATAAATGCACTTCCACTTTAGATTGAAGTAGAAATGCAAGTTTGCGACCAATAGTTTCAATTATAAATTATTAAATATTGACTTTATGGCAAAATATTCATATAATGTTAAAAAATATTAATTATTAGGAGTATTAGGTATGATAATTACGTTTCTTTCAACAGCTAAATTAGACTTTTCATCAATGCCTCCAGAGGTATTAAAGATATTGTCTCCTGTGATACCACAATTAGCTAACAAAGCTCTTGATAATAAAGATTATGAATCCTTTGAGGCCCTTATTAAAATCTCCTTTCAAGACCAATCCTATACTACTTATGCTGATGAATGCATAGATCGAGTGGATCTTAAGGCCGTTGAAATAGCAACCAAATATTTATCAGAAGAAGAAAAATCTGAATTTTTAACTAGAATTTACAAGCGCTCCGCTAGCTACCACCTGGACATAGGTGGTAAGATTATACTTTATGATGAACTAAAAGAGTTTCATAAAAATGCATGTAAACTTATTGTTACTAGCATGAAAACATTTAAAGCTAGTGATTTACAAATTATTTCATCGTTTTTTACAAAAGCTGAATTCGAAGAATTAATTACAAAAAATAACATCGATCTAAATGATGAGGCATATAAAGGTTTAGAACTAGAACATTACAAACTAGAAGAAAAGTCACCTTTATCAGCTGAGATATCAGCAAATAACTCAATAGTTATTGAAGCACTTTTGACCAGGACTTATTCAGAGACCTTAAGCCAAGACGAGGTTAGAAAAATTTATCACAATTTAGTTGCTACAAATGATTCCATCATCACTAAAGTGATGCAATATTGTGCAACAACTATACTTGATGGTAGTAGTAATATACGAATTATTTTTGAGCCTGGTGTTACTTCATCATTTGTTCTTTCTAAGAACATTATCAAAGTTAATACTGACAATCATAGTGAGTTTAACATCTTAGGACTTATATTTATTCACGAATTATCGCATTACTTCTTTAATCAAATTTATAAATCTGGAGCTTTACCATTTAATATTGGAGAATTAAGAGAACTTACTTTTAATAATGTTTCCACGCAAGATAGTAATGAAGAAATAATTACTTCTATTTTAAAACCATTTGCGCAACTATTTAGCTTAAAAGCAATAAAATCTTTTTTAGATCATAAAAGAGCTGAGCTATCTTTTGTAAACAAGGCTGGAGAATTATTAGGATGTGCTACAAACCAATTCTTAGAGATAGAAAATGTAATGAGTAATAAAGGTGGTAATGACCCTATAGTAGAGTTTGCAAAATTTGAATGCCCAGAAATTATTTTAATGCCTGGTATTACTGGTACAATTTTTAGTGAAACTAACTCTTTAATTGCTAATGCAACTAGAACATCGTCTATAGGCATTTCATTGGATAATTTTATATCTTGTACTCAACTTTATAATAAACACTCACACTCTTATCCAAGAAGTTACTTTGAAGCTGCAAATCCTGTATGCCCTAATTTAACTTTCGAAGAAATGATAACTCAAATAGAAGCTAAATTTTTACCTGCTATTATTTCTCAAAGAGGCCTAGATAGCCATGATTTATATTTTATAAGCCGTGTAGCAGATTGGGCAAATCGTGGAAATTCTATCTACCATTCAACTTACAATAATTTTGATAGCCAACAAAGACAAGTTGAATTAATGGTTAGGTTACCAGAAATGGTAGCGGCAGGTTTAAAACCAAGTTTAGTTTCAGCTTTACAGCCAATGGTGGATTTTTGGAATACTTATGTAATGCCTGATATTGATTCAGCTTTAGCTCTATACCAAGCAAAATGCTCAGATCCAGCTAATAATATGCCCTGCTTAGGTGAAACAGTTGAAATGGAAGTGCCAGTTATATAAGCCTAAAACTAGCTTAACTAGTTATTACTTGCACTACTATTTAAGAAACTTCTGAGCTTTTTAGACCTACTAGGATGTTTTAGCTTTCTTAAAGCTTTAGCTTCAATTTGTCTAATACGCTCTCTAGTTACTGAAAATTGTTGTCCCACTTCTTCAAGCGTGTGGTCTGTGTTCATACCTATACCAAACCTCATCCTGAGCACCCTTTCCTCTCTTGGAGTTAAACTAGCTAGGACTCTAGTAGTCACTTCACGTAAGTTAGATAATATAGCGGCATCTACAGGCAACATAGCATTCTTATCTTCAATAAAATCGCCAAGTGAACTACCATCTTCATCACCAATTGGACTTTCAAGGCTTACTGGTTCTTTGGCAATTTTCATTACTTTTCTAACCTTTTCCACTGGCATGGATAGACGTTCCGCGATTTCATTAGGAGTAGGTTCGTAACCTAATTCATAAGCCATTTGTCTTGTAGTACGAACAATTTTATTAATTGTTTCGATCATATGAACTGGTATACGAATAGTACGCGCTTGATCAGCAATAGACCTAGTAATCGCTTGCCTTATCCACCAAGTAGCATAGGTAGAAAATTTATAACCACGTCGATATTGGAATTTATCTACAGCCTTCATTAGGCCAATATTACCTTCTTGAATTAAATCTAAAAATTGTAATCCACGATTTGCGTATTTTTTAGCTATGGAAATTACCAATCTAAGGTTAGCTTCAATCATTTCCTTTTTAGCTTTTCGTGCTAGACGCTCGCCTTTTTGAACAGCCATTACTAATTTTTTAAAATCAATAATATTAACACCAACTTTTTCCTCTACTTCTCGCATTTCATTTAGTAGATTTTGAACCTCTTCCTGCTCTTTTTTTATAAAAGCTGCCCATTGTGTATCAATTTTAGCAGCTCTTTTAAACCAAGTTTCAGTTAAGCTTTCTCCACTAAAATGCTGAAGAAAACTTGGTCTGCTAATACCATTTTGTTCAGCCAATTTAAGCAATTTTAATTCTAAATTTACTATCCGCTTATTGTAGCCATAGAGGTTGTCTATTAAAAATTCAATTGATTTATCATTAATATGTAACTCTTTAATATACTCGGCAAGTTTAGTAGATAACTTTTTATAAGTAGGATTACTTTTAGTTTGATTAGTACTGAAGATTTCTAATAATTTTTCACATATCTTTGCTATTTCACCAAAACTATCAAGCATTTTGGGCATTAAGCTTGCTTCCATAGCTAATAATGAAACATTATGCTCTTCTTCGTCTTCTTCAAAAGCTTCTTCACCTTCCCCTTCTTGAAATTCTTCTTCTGAATCTTCGCTTTTTTCATCTCCTTCCACATTATCTTGTGAAGTCGCTACGCTACTTAAATTACCCTCACAAAATGTTTCTTCTAAATCGATAACATCCCGTAATAAGATCTTTTCATTAACTAAATCCTCATACCAAGAAATAAACTTCTTCATGGCTAAAGGAGTTTCACACAATGAAGCAATCATAGAATTGCGACCTTCTTCAATTCTTTTTGCAATTGAAATCTCATCTTCTCTTGATAATAATCTTACTCCACCCATGTCTTTTAAATACTGACGAACTGGATCATCAGTTGTACCTATCATTGTATCTTCAACAGTTTCTGGCTCAAATTCTCCACTAACGTCAAATTCATCATCGATAGCTAAATCAAATTCTTCTTCTTTAACTGGCGTATCACTTTCAACTACATTAATTCCTGCTTCAGAAACTGAACTTAATGCATTATCAATAACATCAGGTGTAAATAGGTCAGAAGGCAAAGCTTTGTTAACATCATCAAAAGTTAAAAATCCTTTATTTTTCCCCATTGAAATTAGCTTTTTAACTGAAGAACCTATATCATTACTAGCATTCTCAGCCTTTACTTCAGTATTTTTTAACGTTTTTTTGTTTGTTTTTTTCTGTTCCAAGCTCATATTTTACTCTGATTTTACTTTAATTTGTTGCTCTAGTTTCATAATTTCATTTTGTAATGTTAAAGCTAATTGCATAGATTTATCATCCAACCCTTGCATTGCCTTTTTATATTCTTCTTTCAACAGTTCTAAATTATAACTATTAAATGCTTCTTCCCATAAACGCAATATATCATTGTCCTCTTTTATACTAATTTTATCAATAAAATAAGAATTATCACCACATAAAAAATTTAACTGTGTCGGAGAAATTTTATCATTAATCAGCTTTTTAAATTCATTTGATAATTCCTTTGTACCTTCTATCATATTTACGCTATTAAAGACTTCCTCTACTGTCCTATAGATCTCTGAAGCAAAATCTATTTTGGAATCAATCATAATGAAACTATCAAATATTCTACTATCTTTTAACAGAATAGGATACTCGATAATTAGAGCTATTAAAGCTAATTCGCATTTTTGTATAGAAGATAGATTCCTCACATTTATTAAATAACGTTCGTTAATAGGCTTATTAACTGGTATCCTTCTGCTTATCCCATAAGAATTAAATTGTTTCCATAATTTATCATTAAAAAATTTTCTATAAAATTGTTTTACAGTAGGATGAGCAATTTGTTCTGCCAGATCCATTAAATTTTTTTGTAATAGAGCTTTTTGCTCTGGCGTAGTAGCATCAATTTTATCTAATTCTATTTCCCACAAAATTTCAGATAATGAAATTGGCCTTTTAAGTAAATCTTGCAAATAACTTTTACCAAAATTTTTAATAGTATCATCTGGATCATTGCCATTAGGCAATTTCACAAATTGTAAAGAATGACCTGGTTTAAGTAAAGCTAATGCTAACTTAGCAGAACGCTCCATAGCTCTTATACCAGCTTTATCTCCATCCATACAAACAATCGGATTAGGGCAATAACGCCAAACTTTACGTATATGTTCCTCTGTAATAGCTGTACCTAATGTTGCCACAACATTATCAATGCCTACAATATTTAAGGCTATTACATCCATGTATCCTTCTACTATTACCACAGGATTATCTTTTTGTCCTGATACTAAAGCAATATTTTCAGCATAAAAATTATGACCTTTCTTAAACAGTAATGTTTCAGGAGAGTTTAAATACTTAGGAGATGTAGCACTTTCTCCAAGCAATCTACCACCAAACCCTATAATTCTACTTTTATTATCATAAATAGGAAAAATTACCCGATTACGAAAACGATCAAAGACTTGGCCTTTTGATTCAATCACTAAACCTACTTCTAACATTTGTTCTAAAGTAATAGATTGGCTTAGGAGAAATTTATAAAGTGCATCTGGAGTATCAGGAGAAAAACCTATATTAAATTTTTTTATTGCATCTTCAAAAATGCCCCGGTTATTTATATATCTTAATGCCTGTAAGCCTTGAGTAGAAAACAGTTTTTCATTAAACCATTTAGCTGCACATGCTGTCACTTGATAAAGAGTAGATAATTTCTGTGCTGTATCAATTTCTTTAGCACTCTGTTTAGCTGGCAGAGCAATTCCGTGCTCTTGAGCTAATATTTTTACAGCTTCAACAAAATCTAACCCTTTTGTCTCCATAGTAAATTTCACTATATCTCCATGAGCCCCACAACCAAAACAATGGTAGAATTTCTTGTCATTATTTACTGTAAAAGAAGGAGTATGTTCCTGATGAAATGGACACAACCCATAATATTCCTTTCCGCGTTGCTGTAGTTTCACTTTTTGACCAACAACGTCTGATACCCTAATCTGCTCGCGGAGTACATCAATAAAATCAGAAGAAAAATACATAAATTATCGAACTATTGTTGAAAATTTTATTATTATATAATAATAGTATATATAATAACAACTCATTCTTAATCCTTATTTATTCTATTTGCACTTGAAGGATAAGTGTATTCATGAATTTTATAGAATAAATAATATAAAGCAAAGGAAGAATTATGCAAAAATTTCCTATAACCACTAACGGCTTTGAAAAAATGTCTGAAGAGCTTAAACATTTAAAACTCGTAGAAAGACCTGCAATAATTAAAGCTATTTCAGAAGCTAGAGATCTTGGAGATCTGTCAGAAAATGCCGAATACCATTCAGCTCGTGAAAAGCAAAGCTTTATTGAGGGGAGGATTATTGAATTAGAAGATAAAATAGCAAGAGCCGAAATTATTGATCCTGCTAAATTATCAGGAAATATCGTGAAATTCGGAGCTAAAGTTAAGCTTGTAGATTGTGATACTGATAAGGAACATACTTACACTATAGTAGGAGAATACGAAGCAGATCTAGATAAAGGCTTAGTTTCTATTGTATCGCCTATTGCACGCGCAATGATTGGTAAAAAACTTGATGATATTGTTGAAGTAAATACCCCAGCCGGTATTAGAGAGTATCAAATTTTAGAAGTTAATTTTGCTTAATTTATATTGCTGCAAGCCCTAATTTTTAAATGATTCTACATTTTTAACTGGAACTTGATTTTGGCATTAATATTCTAGGTAATGCTATGTTTCAATAAACTCTATAGAATTAGCTGGCTTAGAAATCAGGATTATATCATTTTCTTCTTGCTTAAGTTCTTGAGCATAATTATATTCCTATTATTAAATTTATGTAAAAATGGTGTGACTATTCATAACTTTACGTACTACACAGAACATTGTCTAAAGTTAAAAGCACAAAATTTGTGGCGATCGCTACCTAAAGCAAAATCTGATGTTATCGCTGATTTCTCAAGCAACGATTATCTTGGTTTAAGTAAAAATTCACAAATTATTGCTAATAGCATGAAATATTGCCAAACCTATGGTAGTGGTAGCACTGGTTCTAGGCTTTTATCTGGTAATTTACCAATATATGAGGACCTTGAACAAGAAATTGCTCTTAAAAAAAATACTAAAACTGCTTTAATTTTTAATTCAGGATATCAAGCTAACTCTTCAATAATAGCTACTTTATTAAATAAACAAATTTTAAAAAATGAACCTTTAGTTTTCACTGATCGGTTAAATCATTCTAGTATTCACCAAGGGTGCTTTTTAGCGCAAGTAAAACAATTACGTTATCGACATCTGGATATGAATCATTTAGAAGAGTTACTAGAACAATACAAAGATTCAAATCAACCAAAATTTATAATCTCAGAAACAGTTTTCGGTATGGATGGTGATCTAGTCGATATGCAAGCTATAACTTTATTAGCTAAAAAACATAACGCTTTTCTATATCTAGATGAGGCTCATGCAACTGGTTTATATGGTAAAGAAGGTTATGGTTTAAGTTGCGATTTTGCTGATATAGTCGATCTAACTATGGGAACTTTTAGTAAAGCATTAGGTAGTTTTGGTTGCTATATTGCTTGCAGCAAAGAATTAAAAGAATATTTAATTAATTGTTGTCCTGGATTTATTTATTCTACCGCCCTACCTCCAATGATCATTGGGGCAATGAAAGCTGCGTGGAATTTAATACCTAATTTGGATCAAACCAGAAAAAAAATATTTGATCAATCTGCAGCAATACGTCAAAAAATTCAACAACTTGGCTTTGAAACCAACAGCTATCCTTCAAATATTATCCCTATAATAATCGGTAAGGAAGAAGAAACGTTAAAATATAAGAGTTATTTAGCGAACCATGGAATTATAGTTTCAGCCATTAGGCCACCAACTGTGCCCCCTAATACTTCTCGCCTAAGAATTGCTATTTGTGCTGAACATACCTCAGAGCAAGTAGACTTATTGATCAGCCTATTAAAGGAAATATAATGCTATCTAAAATTTTCAAATCTAATTAGGAATTTATCCATGTAATGGTTCCATATATTAGCAAGTTTATTAATATAATTAAGTAAGCTATTAAAATTTTGTAACAGAATAATAAAATATATTAATTTATTCTCTATAACTAAATGCCTTCATTTATCTGTTATACACTTATTTGCAGAGCATAAATAATAATTATTCACATTAATCTATATAAATGTTTATTATAGAAATTTAAAAATGTATATTGAATTCTTATAAAAATTGAAACATACTAAAACTTGTGGCAACACATTATTAATTACTTATCAAAAATTAAGGAGGTTAATATGGTTACATTCGTAGGCACACAATCCGACTTCTTAAATGCTCTTAACGATCTATTAGAATTAGAATATGAAGCTTTAGAAATATATGAAGCTGCAATTAATCGTTTAGAAAATGAGAAATACGCTGACAAATTACGAGAATTTAAGAGCGATCATCAAAAACATGTTGATAAACTTACTACTTTAATTAAAGACCATGGAAAAGACCCAGCTGTAGGTCCAAGTGGAGGGCAAGTTTTGGCGATCTCAAATATTGCTATTCGAAAATTGATAGGAGATGAGAGTGTACTTAAAGGCCTTTATGGCGCAGAAAAAGACACTAATACCGCTTATGAACGGATTAACAATCATCCAGATAAATTCGATGATGCAGTACAATTATTAAAAAGTTTCTGGGAAGATGAAAAAAAACATAAAGCATGGATAGAGTCCATTGTAAATAAATAATATTTTTATAGTTGCGAGAGACTATATCTCGCAACTATTTTTATTTTAAAATATTAACATCCAATTCCTTATTATTATGTATTTTGAACTAATCAACCCTAAGGAATTCTTGACTTCTAATTCTAATTAAAATACAATTAAAATTGTAATAATTATTCCAATTGTTCTATATAATTAGATTAAGGACTAATATTATGAAAATACATACAAACATGTTAAAAATTCTCCTTCAGATAATTATAATAATTTTGATTAATACAATACCAGCATATAGTTTTGTTGGAGTATTTTTAAGCGATAATGGAAGTAAGATTACTACTCATAACTCGAGAGTAGTAGTAGCGCGACAAGGTCAAAAGACTATCCTAACATTCACTAGTGACTTTCAAACACATGTTAAAAATTTTATCTTACTAGTGCCTGTACCATCAAATATAAAAAACACTCAAATCCATACTGTCGACTATACACTTATCAACAATTTAGAAACTTATACTTCGCCAAGACTAATTGAGTACATCAACTACGACCCTTGTAATCCTAAAACATTACAAAGACCACCTATTGTTACAAACCAAAGTTACACTACAATTGACATGGATAAAGCTATCGGGTTAACCTCTAAAACTCTTCCTACTACTACCGATCATAACTTTATTATTCTTACTTCAAAAGAAAGTACTGGAATTGATGTGTGGCTTCAAAAATATGGCTACCCCCTACCAACACAATACGAACATGTTATTAAACAATATATTAAAGATAATATGAAATTTATTGTAGTAGAAGTTAGAAATCATGATGACAACGTTTCCCAATTAGCTCCTATACAAATAGAATACGAAAGCGAGCATTTCTCTATACCAATAAAAATTGGTACTTTGAACTCGCCAACTGGCCGTAATCAAGACATGCTATTATTTATTTTATCAAATGAGGGAGAAGTATCACCAGAAAATTATAAAGTTAAAAATATGCCTGGTGATGTCGACCTACCTATTTCAGTAGTTGGTCAGTTTGATAATTTTTATAACAAATTTGTTCATAAAATTTTTGCAGCCCATCCCGATATTATTCGTAAAGAATATGCATGGCCAATAAATGCTTGCAAACCATGTACGTCGTCTCCTATTTCAATTTCTGACCTGCAAAAACTGGGAGTGTTCTGGTATCATTTACCAGAAGCAGGTAAAGTTGGGTTAGTAGCCCCTTTTTCTGCAATATATGTTACCAGGTTCCACACACAATATAATCCAGAATATGGAGAATATACTTTGGCAAATAATATAATATTTAAAGAAACTAATAATAGAGAAGAATACCAAACATTTTTCAATATTAAGCACCCTCTTGCTTCTACGCAGTCAAGCTGTAAAGATAAATATTATACTGAATTGAAAAAAGCAGAAGAACAACAAAATAAAAATTTAAATTTGCTAGCACCTAATTTATTTAGCATCTATCCTATGAGCCAGTTAAATAAATAATCTGCTTTAGAGATATTTCTGTACTAATAGTTCCGCTATCTGTACTGCATTGAGCGCAGCTCCTTTACGAATATTATCAGAAACCACCCATAAACAAAGAGCATTATCCATAGTAGGATCTTTTCTAATACGAGAAACATAAACAAGATCTTCACCAGCACATTCTATTGGAGTATTAAACTTATCATCCTGCTCAGAAACTGTGATTCCTGGCATCTTCTTTAAAGCTTTAATAGCTTTATCTAAACTAATGTTATCATGAAATTCGATATTTACAGCTTCGCTATGCCCTATAAATACTGGCACTCGCACACAAGTAGCTACTAACTCAATATCTGGACTTAAAATTTTCTTTGTTTCATTACGCATTTTATTTTCTTCTTTAGTGAAGCCATCTTTATCAAAAGAATCTATTTGAGGAATAAGATTAAATGCTATTTGGCGAGAAAACTTCTCAGGAAGTAGTTTTTGGTATGTAAAAATACTCTTAGTCTGCCCATATAATTCATCCATAGCTTGCTTTCCAGCACCAGAAACTGATTGATAAGTGGCAACTACCACCCTTTTTATTGGCACTAAATCATGCAATGGCTTCAATGCCATTACTAACTGAATAGTAGAACAATTAGGATTAGCAATAATGTTTTTATTTTTATAATTTTTAATTTGTTCACCATTGACTTCCGGTACAATAAGAGGAATATCAGGGTTCATACGAAAATAAGAAGTATTATCAATTACCACACAACCAGCAGCAGCAGCTATTGGTGCATATTTGCTAGAAACAGTACCTCCAGGGGAAAATAGAGCAATATCAACCTGGCCAAAATCAAAATCATCTAATGATTTAACCTTGAGAATTTTTTCTTCACCAAAACTTACTTCTTTTCCTAATGATTGACGTGAAGCAATAGCATGAATATTAGCAACGGGAAAATTCCTTTCTGATAGTATCGATAACATAGTTGTACCCACATTTCCTGTAGCACCAACAACTGCTACATTATATTTCTTATGTTCTTTCATAAATTTATTTCCTATCAGATAAAGTAAAAAAATTATGCTGCAAATGACTATCCTCTTTAAAAGATCCTAATAAATGATAAGTTTTAACCTTTATACCATGTTTATTGACTCCTCGGCATGCCATACATTCATGTTCAGCTACCATGGATACTGCTACTCCTTTAGGTTTAATACACTCTTCAATAGTATTAGCAATTTGAGCAGTAAGCCTTTCTTGTATTTGTAGTCTTTTAGTTAGAATTTCTATTACCCTAACAATTTTACTAATACCAACTATTTTAGCATTCGGGATATAAGCAACATTAGCTTTTCCTTTAAAAGGTAACAAATGGTGCTCACAAAAAGAAATAAAACTAATATCTTGTAATAGAATCATTTCATTATAACCCGCTATGTCATCAAAAACCTTAGTAAAAACATCTTTTGGGTCTTGGCTATAACCAATAAAGAATTCTGTATAAGCCTTAGCAACTCTTTTTGGAGTCTCTTTTAAACCTTCTCTATTAGGATCATCTCCTAACCAGCTTATTATAGTTCGTATCGCTTCCTCTACCTGCTCTTGCTTAGGTTTTTTTGAATGATTATTCATTAATGACTCTCTTTTTCTGACACCATTTATGGAAAAATGCATTATAACATATATATACAAATAATAAACCACCCATTAATGCAATTAAGCCACCTGCCCCCATTAAACCTAGAGCTGTCATGGCTTTTGAGCTCAAAACCTCACCTGGGGTTTTTCTTAAAGCTCCGTAGCCACCAGAAATTGCTAGCCCCATAATATGGGCGAACTGCCCTAAACAGTAAAGGTAAGGAATAAGAACCATTAATTTATTTTTATTAAATTTAAAATTTAACTCTACTAAATTTACATACAATAATCCCATCAAGGCAACCGTAACCCCCACAATCGAACCATGATAATGCGCAGGAATAATAGTATTACTCTCTTTGATGAAAAGGCTGATTAAGCCTCCTACAAAAAATAAGGTCATCGAAGAAATTAGGGCAGAAAATTCAAAATCATAAATTTTAGCTTTTCCAGTCCGAATTAATCTAAACAATAAATAACTCGCAAGTAAGGTAGGAGCAATTCCAGCAAAATAGCGCATATGATCAGTAAAAGCTATTATATAATCAGCAGAATCAATTGCCATATTGTTCATAATAATTATCATCGGTAATGCAACAATCGGGTTGATTAAAGCAATAACTAATAAAATCTTATTCTGCTTAAAAATACTATCAGTAACCTTCTGATATAATACAATCCAAGCAAACTGCATTAATTGCATGTACGCAAACTGCAATATATGGCCACCTCCCCAAAATAAACGCTCGAAAAAATCTTGGATTCCAAAATCTACTAAATAATCAATGGCTTGCAGTTTATACTTTGCAATGTAAATACAAATTATGGCGGCTAAAACTATAATTGAAGAAGTACAACTATATAAAAACTTCTGATCAATAAAATATTTATTTAAAGAAAGAACATTTGCACCTATAAAGTAAACATTATAGATCAATACTGCACTGGTAAATAAACCTACACTAAACGCAAAACTAAAATTCTGTAAAATAGGCACATAATTGTTCATAAAAGGTATGGATGTTTGAAGTGGCGAACCAGCAAGGATTAAAGCTCCCAAAATAGCTAAACCCAGGACTAACTTAGAAATATAAAGATTATTTATATATTGACTAATTAGTGCTGATTGAATGGCAAAAAACCATACTAAAACTGATAGATCGACATGGACAATTAAAGCTGATTTAAAAAAATTTTTATATGGTATCAATTCGTAAAAAATTGGGGTCCGTAATAATACAAGTATTATTGAATATAAGCCCGCAATTGCAATTGCTGACACAGCTAAAAACAACCAATGTGGTACTAATTTTACATTATTTTGAACAGTAATCATTTGCTTCAACTATCAACCTAAATTTAGGTACTTATAACATATTAACCTACTATTTACTAGAGGTTTACTTACCAGAATATTAATTCATTTTAATAAGCTACATAAATTTCTATAATTTCACCTTATACATAAAACTTGCAAAAATTATTGATACGGATAGAAATTTAAAAAAATTGACTTAAAGGTTTTGGTATATATTTGAATTAAAAGGATAGAAAAACCTATTGCATAAATTATCTATTTAATGTATTCAATTTATATTGAATAATTATAAAAGCACAAAGCTTTAGCAATCGATAAAGTAAAATAATACCAAACTCAAATAAAACATGATATATATTGTTGATCCGTTAGTTGTTAGTGATTTTGGCCACAATTATCACAGTTGCCTTCGTTTTTCTGAATTATTCCACAAAAATAATATTGAAAATAAATTTGTTTTTTCTAAATATTTCAGTAAATTATTATCGAAACCTAATGACAAAGCCATAAATAGCATTAATATACTAAACTGGCCATATAATAAAAATCTTTTAAAAATCCTGAGATTAGATTTTAAAATAGACAAACGAAGTTTTTTAAAAAAACTAATCACCTATGGCATAACACCTATAAGGCATATAATAACTAGATTATTAATGGTAATAATATACTATCGTTTCTTTAAGGATTATAGAATAAGTAAGAATGATAAGCTTTTTTACCCTAGCACAGATAGTGCAAGTATTGTATCATTATATGTTATGAGTTTATTGAAAAAAAAACAAATGCCTATTATACATTTTAGGCTTATAGGCGTAATGGAGATGTCAACGAAATTGAGCCTCCTTATATCAATATTTCTGATAAACCATATGATAAAAAGAGGAGTAAAAATTGAATTATCTACAGAAACTATTAAATTAAGAAATTTTTATCAAAATATAATTAAGAAAAATATTGATGTTGTTGTTATTCCTAATACACTCATGAGTCCCTTTTCTCAAGAGAAAAAAGAAAATACTAAAATCAGAATCGGGTTTTTAGGCTCACCTAGGCCCGATAAAGGCTATAAAAAACTTTATAGTCTTATTACTTTTTTAAATGCCAATTCAATTATTTCAAATAGTTGTGAATTTATAGCCCAACTTAAAAAAGGACCATTAACGCCTTATGAGCTTTCTTTAGTAGAAATCAAGAATATGATTTTATATCCTCATTTCTTGCATGATGATGAATATTATCCCCTTCTCCATTCGGTTGATATTTTGATTTTAGATTATGATAGTGATGTATATAAATTAAGAGGTTCGGCGGTGTTTTTTGATGGTTTAGTAAATAATAAAATGATTTTATACAGAAAATCTTTAGGTTTCACAATTGAAGCACAACTTTACGGTATTGGTAATGATTTTTCTGATTATGACGAATTAAGAGACCATATGGTAGTTTATCTTAAAGCAAATGATAAGCATAAAAAGGTACTAAGAGGTGATTCTAAAGGGTTTTTCGAAAATTTCAATTTGGTAGTAAAGAATGACTAAGATTGCTTTTATTGATCACCCATATCATAAAATCACATCATCATCTTCCTTTTTTACCAAATTTCTAAAAAATCAAGGATATGACATAGATTTAATATATGTATCTAATATAGATACAGACTTAAACATGAATGTTATTTCAAAATATGAGTATTTTATAGTGTGGCAATATGATTTTATAGCGCCATATTTAAGGAAATACGAAAAAAAAGTGTTATTAATTCCAATGCTCGATGGTTCATATGGTTATAACCAGATACATTGGAAACTATTAAGAGAAGTTAATACAATAAATTTTTCTAAAAAAATGCATAACTTATCATTAGGATATGGATTAAATTCTACTTATGTTCAATTTTTTCCTAACCCTGATAATTTTAGGTTAGTTAAAAAATCAAAAGAATCAAAAATTTTCTTTCCAGAAAGAAATTCTAACTACATAAATATATCTCTCCTGAATAAGATGATAATGTTTTGCGATCATTTTCATAAACATAACTTTCAGGATCCAAATACTTTTCGTTCAAATGCTAAATTTTTAAACACAAAAAAGTATACAGAGTCCGAAACATTCTCCTCTAGCAATGAATATTTTGAATTTTTGAATAACTTTAATATATTTATATCACCAAGATTAGCTGAAGGAATAGGTTTGACCTTTTTAGAAGCTATGGCTTCTGGTATGTGTGTATTTGCCAATGATCAAGCGACAATGAATGAATATATAGACAATTTTCAAACAGGAATTTTATTTTCATACAATTCCTCTTCTAAAATTGATTTTAGAGAAGTTGATTTTCATAGCATAGGTTCACAAGCTCGATCTTATATAGCAAAAGGGTATAAAAATTGGGAATTTTCTCTGAAAGAAGTTTTACCTGTTTTAATTGAAAAATTTATAAACAACACCACCCTTAATACAAAAATTCTAAAAAACATTCCTGTAGAACTATTAAAAGATTATGCTCAAGTAGGAACTATGGAAGTTACTTTTGCACTTGTTAATAGAGTAATAAATAATTTATATATTAATGAAGAGAGCTTAGAAGAATCTATTCCAAGATGGTTAAAATCAAATTTAAAGTTACCAATTAATTATCTAATTTATAAAATATGGAGAAGTATGTATGAGTTCTAAAACGGCTATTGTATTAGGTGGTGGTGGCTTCATAGGAAGTCACTTAGTAAAAAGATTAAAAGAAGAAGGCTTTTGGGTTAGAGCTGTAGATTTAAAATATCCTGAATTTTCCGAAACAAAAGCCGATGATTTTGTAATATCGGATCTACGTGATCAATATTCTGTTAAATATGTATTAGATAAAAAATTTGATGAAGTCTATCAATTAGCTGCCGATATGGGTGGAGCAGGTTTCGTTTTTACTGGAGAGCATGATGCTGATATCCTTTATAATTCCGCTTTAATTAATTTAAATGTTTTAGACGCATGTCATAAAAGAAATATAAAACGCATATTCTATTCAGGATCAGCTTGTATGTACCCTGAATACAATCAATTAGATCCTTTAAACCCCAAATGCTCCGAGGATTCTGCATATCCAGCTGCACCAGATAGTGAATATGGCTGGGAGAAACTTTTTTCGGAAAGGTTATACCTTGCTTATGCTAAGAACTATGGAATTGAAAGTAGAGTTGCAAGATATCACAATATTTACGGCCCTGAAGGTACTTGGTTCGGTGGTAGAGAAAAAGCACCAGCTGCACTTTGTAGAAAAGTCACTTTGGCACCAAATGGTAGTTCAATTGAGGTTTGGGGAACCGGCAAGCAAACAAGGTCATTCTTATATATAGAAGATTGTATAGATGCTACCTTAAGACTTATGAGATCAGATTTTACAGGCCCTGTAAACATCGGATCTGAAGAAATGGTGACAATAACAAATTTAGCTGAAAATATTATTTCAATATCTGGTAAAAAAGTAAGCATCAACTACATTCCAGGCCCTACAGGAGTTAATGGGAGAAATTCAGATAATAAATTAATTAAAGCAAAACTAAATTGGGAACCATCTTATTCTTTAAAAAAGGGACTCGAGCTAACATATAAATGGATAAATAATGAAGTTAATAAAAAAAATAACAAATAAAATAAAAACTTTTCCTCAGGCTTTTAGATCCTCTACCGTTATGAAAGGTTCAATGCATTATGAAAATATAATTCTAGAATATCAAGAATATAAAGTAGGGAATTATATTCTAAAGCTCCCAAAAGGTCATTTATTACCTGTTTATCAAAATAATGGTACCTTATACGATAAGGGCTATATACCTATAATACAGGAAATATATAAAGCTTTTCCAGATGGTTATTTTATTGATATAGGAGCTAATTGTGGAGATACTGCTGCCTTAGTAAAATCTATTACCGATGCGCCTGTCATAAGTGTAGAAGGTAGCACGATTTTTTTACCTTATCTATACCAAAATGTTAAAATGTTGCCTGGTAAAACGTTAATTGTTGATAAATTCCTATTCTTACCAGAACTTGATAGTGAAAATTTATCCTACATAGAAGGCACCACAACTGGCCATTTTGAAAAAACGCAAACTCAATCTATTATCTCTAATAAAGTGTATTTAGAAAACCTTATTAGCAGTATCAAAAAACCAATTAATATTTTTAAATCAGATACGGATGGCTTCGATTTACTTATAGTTGATAACTATATAAAACAATTTCACAAATTAGAATCTATAATTTTTATGGAACTAAATCCTAATTATAACTTAACAAGCGAACAGGAAGTAGCATCAAAACTGAAATCTTGGGAAAAATATGGTTTTTCCTTAATAATTTTCGATAATTTTGGTGTACCACTTACTTTTATTGATAATTATTATGCTGCTATACTTACCGACTTACTAAGATCAGTGAAACTTTCAACTAAATATAACCGTATATCAGTTTATTATTATGATATTTGGCTATTCCCAAAAAATAAGAAATTTATTTTTGATACAATAAAAGAAGGGTACAGATCAAATCAATATCTTTAATAGGTTAAAAAAAACAGATATTTTGTTAGAAGTTGAGTGGTGTCCTAATTTTAGAGAATATTTAGTATCTTTTTATAACCATAAATATGCTTGTAAGAGAATTCTATTTTTTTTACCTTAACCCTTGAAAAAAAATGACTTTTATACTATATTATAGAATATGTATTTGAATATTTATTAACAAATAAAATTTGGTTTATATGACCCTAGCTGTAACTACACTTTCTTCAGCAGATAGCGGTTTAACCTTATATCTGCAAGAAATAAAAAAATATCCTATTCTGTCAGCAGCAGAAGAATATATCTTGGCTAAAGCTGTAGTAGAACATCAAGACATCAACGCTGCACATAAACTTGTTACTAGTCATTTAAAGTTAGTAGTGAAAATTGCTTCGACCATGCGCGGTTATGGTTTAGCTTTAATGGACCTTATTGCTGAAGGTAATATCGGATTAATGCATGCTGTGAAGAAATTTAACCCAGACTTAGGCTTCCGTCTTTCAACCTACGCAATGTGGTGGATTAAAGCAGCTATGCAGGAATTTATTATTAAATCCTGGTCCCTAGTTAAAATTGGTACTACAATTGCTCAAAAGAAATTATTTTTTAACTTAAATAAAATTAAAAGAAAAATTCGTAGTATTCATGGACATAGCAATGATGCTTTAACTAATAATGACATCACAGCAGTAGCTAACCAATTAAATGTGTCTCTGGACGAAGTAAAAGAAATGGATATCAGATTGAAAGGTAGCGATTATTCATTAGATACTCCAATTTATAATAATGAAGGCAATGTCACTACCTTGTTAGAACATATTCCTGAAACTGGTGCTAATCAAGAAACTCTACTATCTCATAATGAAGAAGCTAGTATTAAAAAGAAACTATTTAATCAAGCTCTTTCATCACTTAATGAACGTGAACGCGATATAATAAAAGCCCGTCATTTACAAGAAGTTCCCGAAACTCTTGATATACTAAGCAAAAGATATAACATCTCACGTGAACGCATTCGCCAGATTGAAACAAGGGCTATGGAAAAATTAAAAAATTTCGTTAATGCTTAACCTTCTTTAACATGCAATATTAAAGCAATACCCATTATAACAACACTACATGTTGCAGATAAAGAAGCTAGATAAGCAGGTAAAGAACCATTTATCCCTAAAATGGTTATCACTTCGTTAGAGAAAAATAAAAAAAATCCGCTACTCAAGCCATAAAAAATTATTTTCGGAGAGCTAATAAAACGCGCTGGCTTTAAAGAAAAAGATGCAGCAATTAGAACTAGTCCACACATTAGGAAAGGACGTGCTAATAGTTTATAAAAGTAGGAAGAATGTTGCAAAGCTGAGTAACCTGCAGATTTTAATATTGAAATAAAATGACCAAGTTTCCATATAGAAATTGATTGCGGGTCTATAAAGCTATTCTTTAGATCATATTCTTTAAACTCTGTAGGTAATTCCATAGAATCAGATATAGCTGCTAATTTATGCACTTGTAAGACAGTTGGATTTTTTAACATCCAATACCCATCTTTAAGCATAACTTTTGGAACGTCTATTCTTTCAATAAAATTATAATTTTGATCTAAAACTAAAAAAGACACATCTGCTAATTCTGCTTCATTAACATTCAGATATCTAGCTTGAACTACTCTTTTTTCGCCATTAGAAGAGTAAAATTTGTCCATAAACCATAACCCAGAGTTAGAAAAGGATAATATATTACCAGAACCACTTCCTAGATAGTATTTGCTAGACATTTTACGATTATATTCCATTAATACTGTAGATAATGGATTAAGAATAGCAACAAATATTATGCCTATAACAAAACTAACTGTAACAAAGGGAAATAAAAGCTGCCAGATGGATACTCCACTAGCTTTAATAATTGTATATTCATTCTTCTGAGAAAGCCTTGTAAAAGCTAAAATTGCAGCAATGAATATTAAGAACGGGACTGATTCATGTAATAAATACGGTATCTTAGCAAATGCTAGTTTTGTAACTAATATAAAACTAACATTTTTGTTTACTGCCCTTGTAAGCAAATCAATATAATTACTAACCACAAAAACAGCTGTCACCCCAGATATAACTATACCTATTGCTTGTAGAAATTGTTTACTAAGATATATAAATAAAATTGGGTACATGAAAATCGTAAATGGTGGGCCCGGCAGGACTTGAACCTGCGACAACACCGTTATGAGCGGTGCGTTCTAACCAACTGAACTACAGGCCCTGTTTTATGCCTAAATATTTATAATCACTATAACTTAATATGTCCAGAATAAATTTTTTATTTATCAATTATCTTTGAGGTATTGTGATATTAGGACTTTTAACATAAACAGGTTTGAGATTATTGTAATCACCATTAGAAGCTATGTTAAGTTTTTCATAAACTCTAGCTAATACTACACTAGCATCAATATTAGATTGATGATAAGGCACATCCCAAGATAACTCCGCATTAGTTACAACCAGCGAATTCGGGTGTAAAGTATACAATTGTTGTAACTGATAAAAATTAATGCATGATATTTCCGATACGGGATATAAATCATGAGTAAAGACTTGCACATAATATTCTTGTAAGCCTGAAGGCAAGACAGTAATTATAGTTCGAGATTCATTTTGAACCTTTTTTGCAAGCAACTCTAAACTGGTAATCCCAATTAGCTTAAGGTTAGGAAGAACAAGCTTCATGGCTTTAGCAGCCGCTACCCCTATCCTGACACCTGTGAAACCACCTGGACCCACATTCACTGCAATTCCATCTAGATTTTGGAAAGTAAAATTAAAATCAGCTAATACATTCTGGCTTAGACTAAATAATTCTTCACTTTGCTGGGAAAGTTCCTTAGCTTGAGCGTAACCTACTTGATTACCATCAATACCTAGAGCAACTGAACAATTTCTTAAGGCAGTTTCAAAAGCTATAATTTTCATATTTTAATTATCGTTCTGTAAGAATTTATAAATTTTTAATATAATATGACCATAGTCTCTACTATCTAATTCTATAAAGTTATGGTTAGGACTATATTTATCCTTATAATGGGTTTCAATAACGATAATTGCACCATTCATTAACCAACCCTTTTTTTCTAAGCTATCTAAAGTAGGGTTAACCAATTGCATGTTAAAAGGCGGATCAATAAAAATAAGATTACATTTAATTTTTGCAACTGGTAAATTGGTAGCATCACCTTTAACTAGATTAACTTGACCATTTATACCCAATTTATCGATGTTATATTTTAATATCTGTAAATGTCCGGGATCTTTTTCTATTAAAACACTATGTTTAGCTCCACGTGAGATCGCTTCGAAGCTTAAAGCACCTGTGCCAGCAAAAAGGTCCATAGTTATCGCATCCTCTAGAATTGATTTTCCATTCTGAATGAAAGTACCACTAGAAAGAATACTAAATATCGATTCCTTTACACGACCGGTAGTAGGCCTGTAATGACATTTATTACTAGTGACTATTTTATAGCCTTTAAATTTACCAGTGATTATTTGCATTGGTTTAGGATCTTTGGATTTATAGACACTTCTCTAACTTCTCCTGCTTTTAAATTTTCAAGCTCATAGGGTCCGAACGCAACTCTAATTAAACGATTTACTTTTAACCCACAATATTCAAAAACTTTTCTTATTTCCCGATTCTTACCTTCATATATAGTCACTTCAAACCAAGAATTCATCCCTTTACCTCGTAAAAATTTTACTGAGATATTCCCATATCTAAAACCATTAATGACTACTCCTTGACTAAGCGCAGCTAATTTTTGCATATCAGGCTTACCAAATGCTCTCACCTCATAACAACGCTTCACTTTATTTGCTGGCAATTCAAAATATCTTGCAAGATTTCCACTGTTAGTTAAAAGTAATAATCCTTCAGAATTCAAGTCTAGTCTACCTATTGAAATAACTTTAGGCATAGTTGAAGGCAAGTTATCAAATACTGTGGATCTGCCCCATACATCACGATAAGAAGTAATTAACCCTATTGGCTTATAATATGCCCACATTCTTATTTTAGGAATAGATGACAATTCCTGATCATCAATTGTGATTTTGTCCTTTTCATTTACGTCAGTTGCCGGAGAAACCACTACTACTCCGTTAACTTTTACTTTACTAGCAAAAATATATTCTTCAGCTTTCCGCCGTGAACAAAAACCAGCATTACTAATCCTTTTATTAAGCCTCATGTCACTATTGCTTTATTTACGTGATGAATGAAATTTTGCTGCTGCTTGTATGAAGGCTTTTATTATTTTTCTATCGCCTTCATTTTTACAGTGCTCTGGATGCCATTCCACTCCTAAACAAAAAGGTAATGTAGTATGCTCTATGCCCTCTATAACGCCATCTAGCGCTACAGCATTAACCACGAAATTTTGTCCTACTTTCTCTACAGCCTGATGGTGATGGCTATTAACTTTATAATTTGGCACTCCTACAATTTTACTCAATAAACTACCTTCCATAATATTTACTTCGTGCCAGTCCAAATCCTGGTCACCATGGTGTTTATGAGTGATCTTGCTTTTTGTTACATCTGGAATATGCTGGATCAAAGTGCCTCCAGCCATTACATTAAGCAACTGCTCGCCTGCGCATATTCCTAATATAGGCATTTCTAAATCCATTGCTCTTCGTAATAATTTTATTTCGAAATCTTCCCGTATCCCAGAAGAAGAATTAGTATGTTTACAGGCTTTTTCACCATAATATTCAGGGTTAATATCATAATCTCCCCCAGGTATTAACAAGCCATCACATATTTCTAAATAAGAATCAATGTCTTGCTCTATATATGGAAGTAAAATGACTAAACCTCCATTTAAATTCACTGCTTCTACATAATTTACCCTAAGAGCATACCATGGTTTATCAGAATAGCCGCCAGCATTTGCTTTTCGCTCATTATAATCTAACGTAATGCCGATAACTGGTTTCATTGCCATTAGCTATAACCCACCTTCAGCTGCAGCAATTACTGCCATATTTATTAACTCGGATACTGAAGCTTCCATATGTACTATTTGAACAGGCTTACTTAATCCAACTATAATAGGTCCAATAAATGTCCCTCCTCCAAGTTCTTGGAGTAATTTGGATGAAACATTTGCTGCATGTAATGATGGCATAATCAAAACATTTGCTGGTTTACTTAAACGACAAAAAGGATATAACGCTCGCATTTGTTCATTTAACGCTACATCAGCTGACATTTCACCATCATACTCAAAATCAACAGTCTTATTTTTATCTAAAATTTCAACAGCTTTTCTAATATTTACTGTACGCTCATAACCTGAAGAAGGACCTCCAAAATTGGAGAAAGATAAAAAAGCTACTCTAGGCGTATGGCCAAACTCTCTTGCTTTAGCAGCAGTCTGTATCGCGATTGCAGCTAATTGCTCATCACTCGGAGAAATATGAACCGTCGAATCAGCTACAAAAATACTTCTACCAGCAGCAATCATTACCGATAAACCAAATACTTCTGAATTTGGCTTACTATCAATTACTTTTAAAATATCATCTAATGTAGACATATAATTACGAGAATGCCCTGCTAGCAAAGCATCACCATCTCCACATGCTAACATACATGCTGAAAAAATATTTCGATCACCTTTAACTAAACGAGTACAATCCCTACGTAATAAACCATTACGTTGGTTTTTCTTATATAGAAATTCTATATATTGATCTACTTTAGTAGAGAGTGCTGCATTAGCAATTTCTATACCATCTAAGGTTTCTTCACTACCAAAAGTTGCAAAAGTTTCTATAATTTTCTGCTTTCTGCCAACAAGAATTGGTTTGCCTAATTCATTATCACGAATGGACATTGCAGCCTTAATCACTTCTTCTTCCTCGCCATCAGCAAAAATAATCCTTTTTTGATTAGCTTTAGCTTTTTCAAAAATTAAGTTTAAAGTATTGGCTGCTGGGTTAAGTCGCGACTGTAATTCACGTTTGTATAATGCAAAATCAGCAATTGCTTTTTTTGCTACACCAGATTCAATCGCTGCCTTAGCCACAGCTATTGGAACTGTAGTGATTAAACGAGAGTCAAATGGTACAGGAATAATATATTCTGGGCCAAATGATAATTTTTTACCTGAATAAGCTGCTAATACTTCATTTGGAACAGGTTCACGAGCAAGTTGAGCAATAGCCTGTGCTGCCGCAATTTTCATTTTGTCATTTATAGTAGAAGCTCTAACATCAAGCGCACCTCTAAAAATATAAGGAAAACCCATAACATTGTTAACTTGATTATTATAATCTGAACGCCCAGTAGCAATAATGGCATCTTTACGTACCTCTAATATTTCTTCAGGCGTTATTTCAGGGTCTGGATTAGCCATAGCAAAAATAATTGGATTTTTAGCCATTGATTTTACCATGTTAGAAGTTACTGCTCCCTTTACTGACAATCCTAAGAATACATCAGCGCCTTCTAACGCCTCAGCTAGGGTCCTTTTTTCAGTATCAATTGCATGCTCTTCTTTCCACTTATTCATCCCTTCAGTACGATTTTTATAAATCACTCCTTTAGTATCGCATAAAATTACATTTTCTTTTTTTACACCCATTGCTTGAATTAATTCAACACAAGCAATAGAGGCTGCTCCTGCCCCATTTACTACTACCTTTATTTTAGAGAGCTCCCTATCTGTTAAATATGCAGCATTAATCAACGCTGCCAATGTAATAATAGCTGTACCATGTTGATCATCATGAAATACTGGTATATCCATTAATTCTTTAAGCTTACTTTCAATAACGAAACATTCTGGAGCTTTGATATCTTCTAAATTAATACCACCGAAACTTGGGCCTAAATATTTAATCGCATTAATAAACTCTTCAGTATCTTTAGTGTCTACTTCTAAATCTATAGCATCTATACCTGCAAAACGTTTAAATAGAACTGCTTTTCCTTCCATAACAGGTTTAGAAGCGAGTGGTCCTAAGTCTCCTAATCCAAGCACCGCCGTACCATTTGAAATTACTGCTACTAGGTTACCCTTAGAGGTATAATCATACGCAGCATTAGGGTCTTGATTAATTTTCAAGCAAGGATAAGCAACTCCTGGTGAATAAGCTAATGATAAATCTCTTTGTGTTAATAGTGGTTTAGTTGGTAAAATCGCGATTTTCCCAGGACTGCCTTGCTTATGATATTCAAGCGCATCCTGGCTGGTAATTTTATCAATATCATTAGTTGAACTTTTAGTCATATTATTGCTCTAAATTGATTATTATAAATAATGACCTTAATATACTGGAGAGTTTAAGTAATGTAAATTTATAAAATCTTAGCAATTTAATTGTGCATATTTTAATATATCTGCAGCTATTGGTGCAGCCTTAACTGCGCCCCATCCCCCATGATCTACAATTACTACACAAGCATATTTAGGGGCATATGCTGGGGCAAAACCAGTAAAAATGGAATGGCTTTGCAAATGTTTAGCAAAAGCTGATCTATTTTCAGCTGTGTCCTTAGAAATTACTTGAGCAGTACCTGTTTTACCTGCCATCCTAAACTCCGGTTCGATAATTCTACTAGCAAAGCTCGTACCTCCTGGCTGATTACTTGCATCTTCCAAACCAGCCCTTATCAATTCTAAATGCTCTGGTTTAATATTTAGCTTATCAAATTTATTTGGTATTATTTCTCTTCCCCCTACATTAGTCACTAATTGTGGAAAAACATTATTACCTGACGCGATCCTTGCCATCATAGTTACTATCTGTAATGGAGTAGCGAGAACATAACCTTGCCCAACACATGTATTTACTGTATCCCCAACATACCATTGTTGACCATACAATTTTTTCTTCCATTTTTTAGTTGGATTGATACCTGCAAGTTCATTAGGTAAATTAATATTTGTTAGCTTACCTATTCCTAATAAATCTGCTGTATAATTAATATCATCGATACCAGCTTGAAGCCCCATTAAATAAAAATAACAATTGCATGACCCTTTTATTGCTTGCTGAAGGTTCACAGAACCATGCCCTCCTTTTTTCCAACATTTAAATGTATGACCATTAATTTGCACCGCCCCATTACAAAAAACTTTATGATTAGGGTCTATACCATGATGAAGAATAGCAAGCGCTATATTAACTTTAAAAGTCGAACCCGGGGGATATAATTTAGAAATACTTTTATTAGTTAACGGTAATGATCGGTGATTAACAATACTATTCCATTGTTCTTCTGAAATTCCTCGGGAAAATAAATTCGGATCAAAAGTTGGAGTAGAAACCATCGATAAAACATTACCGCTATTTACATCCATAACTACCGCACTAGCCCATTCATCTTTCAATTTTTCACCTACAAATTTTTGTAACTCACAATCAATAGTTAATTTTAAATCTTTTCCTGGGTTACTACTTTGTTCTGAGAGCTCGCGTACTATAGCACGATAGGCATCAACTTCTACCTTTTTCATACCAAATTCACCCATTAACTCCCTTTCAAAACCTTTCTCTATTCCTGATTTACCAATTTTAAAATCCTTATAATGCGATAAATTATAATTCTTAATTTCAGTTGCATTTGGCATACCCATATAGCCAATAACGTGAGCAAATAAATCATTAAATACGTAATCCCTAATAAGACCTTTTTCTATATATATACCCGGAAGTTCGTAAGAAATTTCTTCAAATTTACATACATTATCCCAAGATACATAATCCACGATAGCTGTTGGTCGTAGATATATTGCAGCTTGCATTTTTTTAGCTACCATATTTTTGGTTGGTTCGTTCCATTTAAAAATATCTGTTAATTTAATTAATAAGACTTCTATATTGGTATTTTTTTCACGATATAAAATTAATTTGTAATTATTAGTACTGAGTGCTAATTGAACATTATTTCTATCAATAATCTTGCCTCGTTCAGGTTCAAGAAAGATTACGTTAATACTATTTTTATCAGATAAGGTTTTATATTCTTTAGATTTTATAATTTGCAGGAAGAACATTCTACAAGCAAAAATGAACATTACTACACATTGCAGTAGTGATAAGACAAATACTCTCCGTGAAAAAACTTGTGATTTTAATGTTTTATCGTTACGCATTATAAACTTGGGACATATTACATTTCTTAACTATTAAATCAAAAATGTAGTGCATAATTGGATATACTAAACATGTGAAGTACCATTGTTGTAATAAAAATAACAGCTGCGATAGTGAATATGATAAAAATATATATAAAATTATTAACTGCAACAAAATTGTATATAATGAACTCAAAGCGAATCCAAGCCATATTATATTAAAAGATTTTTTAGATATGAATCTTTTATAATAATCGATTACTAATTGAAATGTTACTAAAGTTATGGGAGTAATACCAAGAGGAGTTCCCATCATTATATCTTGCAATATACCAAAAATAAACAAAGTAATAAGTGGTAAAGTTGCAGGAAATAATAAGTACCAGTAATACACAACAATTAAATAATATAACGGTGTGAAGTTACCAAAATATAAAAAATTATGTGGAATTGATAAAATAAAGGTAATTGCCAATAGGATAATTAAAGGCAGCAATAACTTTATTGATAATAAATTAAAGTACATAATGATTTAGATAATATATTATTGTATAATTTGTAAATTAATATTCGTCTATTTTAGCAATAGGTTTTAACTTGAAAAGCTTTTTTAAATATTTTTTTAATTTAGAAGCGGTACAGTATAGTATTAGTTTCATTTTATATCTATATTTGCAATTAGTATACCACACCAGTACAAAAAAAATAATCTTCGAAGAAAATTTTGAGCAAAAAAAATTTCTTAATGATTCAGCAATTTATGTATTCTGGCACAATAGACTAGCATTAATGCCTTTTACTCGTCCTCCAAAATTAAAAATTAACGTATTGATTTCAACTCATCGAGACGGACGAGTTATTGCCCAAGTAATGAAAAGATTTAATTTCAATATAATTACTGGATCATCTAATAAAAATAGTTATAGCGCGCTAAAGACTATTATAAAACATATCAACCTCGGAGAGAGTATCGCTATAACTCCTGATGGGCCTAAGGGGCCAAAAAATCAAATTAACAGTAATGTAATAGCAATTAGTAGCTTGTGTAAAAAATACATTGTCCCTGTAACCTATTCTTGTGCTAGAGGTATTATTTTTAACAGTTGGGATAGATTTATTTTACCAACGCCCTTTAATAAAATTGTTATTGCTTATGGCACACCAATTAAAACAGAAAGAAATTTAAATGATACCCAAATCACCGAGTTAAACAATCTACTTGCATCTAATTTAAATTTGATTACTAATAAGGCTGACCGAATTACTAAATTACACACATAATTTAATGATATTTTTTTATAACATATTAAATACTTTGTTATTACCTTTTTGGGCCTTATATTTACTTTATAGAGTTAGCAAAGGTAAGGAGCAGCTACACAGACTAAAAGAAAGATTTGGTATTGCTAGCATACAATCCCCAAAAAATAAGAAGATCATATGGATACATGTCGCTAGTGTTGGCGAAGTATTATCAATTTTTTCTTTAATTAATAAGCTTAAAATAAAGTTACCTTCTTATCAAATACTACTCACTTCAGGAACTGTAACTTCAGCTAAATTAATAAATGACAGATTAAAAAATAATGTCATCCATCAGTTTCTACCTCTAGATAGCTATATATGCGTAAATTTATTTTTAAAACATTGGAAACCTAACCTCGCAATATTTATAGACTCAGAGTTTTGGCCATGTATCCTTACCGAAACTGCTAAAAAAAGTAAATTAATTTCAGTAAATACAAGAATTTCTCCTACTTCTTGCCAAACTTGGCAAAAATATCCCTATATTATAAAACATATACTTAATTCTTTTAGTTTGTTTTTACCACAGAGCTTAGATGATGAAAAACGGCTCAAGCTTCTTGGAGCCAAGAATACTGTATATATAGGAAATTTAAAATATTGTAGTAATGAGCAAATTATTGATAATAAAATGTTAAATAAATTAAAGGCTTTATTTAAAGGACGAACACTTCTACTTGCTGCTAGCACTCATCTTGGTGAAGAAGAAATTGTTGCTAAAATTTACCAACAATTAAAAAAGCAGGACTCTCATTTACTGCTTATACTTGTGCCACGACATCCTATTCGCGGAAAGAAAATTAAACAAATACTCAAAGATGATTTTAAATTAAGTATCGCTACCAGATCTGAAAACGAACAAATTACTAAAAATACTGATATATATTTAGCTGATACAATTGGTGAGTTAAATTATTTTTACAGTATAGCTCCTATTTCTATTATTGGGGGAAGTTTCGTACCAGTGGGTGGCCACAACCTAATTGAGCCAGCCAGATTTGGCTCAGTAATTATTGTTGGCCCTCATCACTTTAACTTTACTGAAATTTGCAAAGAATTCGAAGAAAATCAAGCAGCTTTTTTTGTACAAGATGATAAAGAGTGTCTTAAAATCATAAAAACTTTATTTGATAATCAAAACCTACAAAAACAATATACAGATAGAGCAAAAAAAATTATTCTTACCAAAGATCAAACTTTAGATAAAATGCTGGAAAAGATTTTACCATTCACTGAGTAAAAAATGCGCTTTAAGACCCCAAAATATTGGCAAAATAATAATATACTTTCTTATTTGCTATTACCCTTCTCATGGATATACTATATATTGCATAATATTAATTATACTCTCCAAACTCCTAAAAAATTTGATAAAAAAGTTATTTGCATTGGCAATATAATTGCTGGAGGTGCAGGAAAAACCCCTGTTGCTCTTGCTGTTTGTAAATTATTACAAAAACAGGGCCTTAAAGTAGCTTTTGCAAGTAAAAATTATACAGGCAAAAATAAAGGACCAAAATTAATTAATCTAGATCAAGATAGCGCTCACCAAGTATCTGATGAGCCATTAATGTTAGCTAAAACTGCTCTATCATTTGTATCTCCAAATAGAGTTGCAGCAATTAAATTAGCATGTAGTAGCGAAGCTGATATCATTATAGTTGATGATGGCTTACAAAATAACAGCTTCTTTGCTAATATTAAAATATTGGTAGTAGATAGCATTATTCAGTTTGGTAATAAAAAATTATTACCAGCAGGACCATTACGTGAATCAATTGACAATCTTGAAAGGTTTGATTTAATTTTTCAAATTGGCGGCAATAAATCTAGTGTTCAGGAGTTAGCTCCTTATCAAAATAAATTATTTATTCTTAACCAGACTTATCAACTTCCTAAAAAACTTGCTAATAAATATATTGCTTTTACTGGTATGGCATATCCTCAAAAATTCTTTACAGCCTTACAAAGCTTAGATTTTAACATAGCCAAAACAATTAACTTCCCTGATCATTTTTTATACCAGGAACGAGATTTGATTAACTTATATAATATAGCAAAAAAATATAATGCTCAGCTAATTACAACTGAAAAGGATTATGTTAGAATAAGCTCAAATTGGCAAAAAAAGATAAGTTTTTTAAGAATGGAGCTTAATTTTGAAACTCCTAATGAAGAAAAATTAGCCGCTAAACGTATAGCAACATTACTCGCTCGATGAAAAAGATAAGATATTTTTTTGAATTCATAGTTGTTTCTTGTTTCATGTTCATAATGCGCTGCCTAAAAATAGATGCTGCTTCTAACTTATGCGGTAAAATAGCAAGAAAAATAGGTCCTATATTATCAGTATCTAATGTTGCTAGAAAAAATATTCACCGTGGTTTTCCTAATTTTTCTAAGGCTCAAATCGAGCAAGTAGTAATAAATATGTGGGATAATTTAGGCAGAACTGTTGCTGAGCTACCAAATATTTTTTTGCTAAATAATGAAGAATTTTATAAACATGTTAAGGTCATTGGTAGAGAACATCTGGATAACATCAGAAAATCAGGTAAATCCGCTATTTTAGTTACAGGACATTTTGCAAATTGGGAATTATCAACTAAGGTTGGTTGTGATGCAGGTTTAAAGCTTTCTTTCATTTATAGAAAGGCTAATAATAAATTAATTGATCAACAAATCATTAAAATAAGACAAGAACTTGATTTAATTCAAATTCCAAAAGGAAAAGATGGTATTAAAGATATATTAAGATCGTTTAAAAATAATCGATGTGTGTGTTTTTTAGCTGATCAAAAATTGAACAGTGGCATTTCAGTACCTTTTTTTGGAATTGAAGCTATGACTGCAAGCGCCCCAGCTAAGCTTGCCTTAGATTTTAAATGTCCAATTCTTCCTATACAAATCATTAGAGAAAAAGGAACGAACCTTACTGTAAAGATACATTCTCCTATAGATATTAATTACGATCAAAATAATTCAGAAGAAATCTATAGAATTACGCGCGAAATAAACTATATTTATGAACAATGGATTCAGGAAAATCCTGGACAATGGTTTTGGCTTCATAAAAGATGGCCAAAAAGTTTTTATGAGTAAATGAACGAGGTATATATGACAGATATGGAAACAGAAAAAGTTATTTCAGGAACCCTACTCGCCGGAAAACGTGGACTTATTATGGGGGTAGCTAATGATAAATCTATTGCTTGGGGTATAGCTGAAGCAGCGCATGCTCAAGGAGCTGAGCTAGCATATACCTATCAAGGTGAAGTTCTTAAAAAAAGAGTTGAACCTTTAGCTGAGCAAACTAACTCTAAATTAATTTATGAATGTGATGTTACAAATGAAGAAAGCATGGATAAATTATTTGAGGAGCTTAAAAAACAATGGGGCAAGCTAGATTTTGTAGTTCATGCTATTGCCTTTTCAAATAAAGAAGAGCTAAAAGGCAAGTACCTTAATCTCACCTTACAAAATTTCTTAAATACTATGCAAATATCATGTTATTCTTTTACAGCTATTGCTAAAAGAGCTGCTCTAATGATGAATGACGGCGGCAGTATGATCACTCTTACTTACTATGGCGCAGAAAAAGTTATGCCTCATTATAACGTAATGGGCGTAGCTAAAGCTGCATTAGAAGCAAGCGTAAAATATTTAGCAGTGGATTTAGGGCCGGATAATATTCGGGTTAATGCTATTTCCGCTGGGCCTATTAAAACTTTAGCTGCTTCAGGCATTGGTGATTTTAGATATATTCTTCAATGGAACGAATATAATTCTCCTCTACGCCGTACTGTTACTACTCGTGAAGTGGGTAAAACCGGAGTATATTTATTAAGTAACATGTCTTCAGCCACTACTGGTCAAGTGATATATGTGGATTCTGGTTATAACGTAATTGGTATGAAAGCAGTTGACGCTCCAGATATTACTGTCCAAAAAGACAATTAATATATAAATTACTCAGATAATTTGTATTATCAAATTAACTGTATATTTTACATATAATTATTTTTAAAACTTAATTTAGAGGGCTCATCATTTATAATTGACAATCCTTCTAAAATTATGTACAAACTTGCTATTAAAGTTATAATATTAAAGGAATATAGATGGCAAATCATAAGTCAGCAGAAAAAGCAATTCGTCAAATCGCAAAGCGTAGCTTAGCTAATAAGTCTCGTCTTAGCAGAATCAAAACTTTTGTTAAAAAAGTTGAACAAGCTGTAACTAATAAAAATAAAGCACAAGCTCAAGAAGAGTTTAAAGTTGCTCAATCTGAAATTATGCGTGGAGTAACTAAAGGTATTTTGAAATTGAATACTGCTTCTCGCAAAATTAGTAGACTCTCAGCTAGAATAAAAAACTTAGCAAGCTAAATAGCTATGAAGGCTAAATTTAATTATTTACTCAGTTTAATCTTAATCATATTCGGTATTCACATGAACAGTTTTGCTGCAGATTCTGAAAATATTATCATCCTTGAATTACCAACTGGCATTGTTGAAATAGAACTATTACCAGAAATAGCACCTAATCATGTAGCTAGAATTAAAGAATTAGTTCGTCAAGGTTTCTACGATGGCTTAACTTTCCATAGAGTAATTCCAGGTTTCATGGCGCAAACTGGCGATCCTAAAGGTGATGGAACTGGTGGTTCCGGCACCAAATTAAAAGCTGAATTCTCTAATACTCCACATGTTAGAGGCACTGTCTCTATGGCGAGAGCTATGGATCCAAATAGCGCTGACAGCCAATTCTTTATTGTCTTTGAAGACGCGCCACATTTAAATGGTCAATATACTGTTTTTGGTAAAGTCACCAAAGGTATGGAGCATGTTGACCAGATTAAAAAAGGCAGTTCAATGAATAATGGTACAGTGACTAATCCTGATAAAATTATTTCAATGAAAGTCGCTGCCGACTTAAAGCAATAATTGCTATACTATTAATCCCAGTAATTGGAAATACTACAAATCTGTAGTATGACCTCCACTTTTTCTATGTGTAGGAAACTCTTCCCTGCTCATAGCTTTCATAGCTGCAAATGTAGGATTTCGAGCTTTTTCCCCTAGGTTTCTAGCATCAGCCCTTAAAGTAGCATCAATTCCTGCATCTGCAACTCTCTGAGCTTTTTCTACATGAGGCATAACACCCTTATAAGCTGCTGTGGCTTCTATTTTTTTACCCAAATTATCAAAAAACTTGGAAACTTTTGCACTTATACCTTGCGCCCAAGTACTAAGATCAGCATACATTTGTCTTAACACTACCATAGTTGGCTTTTTTTCCTTAAACCCATTATAGGCAGTTTCAAAAACTTTACCTAAGGTCATTTCATCTCTTTTTGCTACTGTTGCACTAGGGTCATGCTCTCCAACCACACTTAACGTTGCAGCAACTCCTTCACCAACAAATTTTGCTGATGGCATTGATTCTACACGTGCTGCAATACTAGAAGCTGCTCCATCTTCGTCCACAGGCCATTCATCAAGCCATCCCCTACCAGCACCATCAGATTTTTTTTTCATAATCGTCTCCTTGTTAATTGTTAATAGAAAACAGCTTTATCAGCTATTATTTAAATGATACTCCAAAATTATTAATGAATTATTAACTGAATAAATATTGTTATGAAAAAAGCTTTTAGTGGTAATTTTATCTGCCGCTTTTATAATCAGTGAATGCACGCCCTGCAGCTGATGGCGCGGTCTGGGCTTTAATGGGGCTAGATAAACCTTGAGTAGCTTCATAGGCCATACCAATTCCGGCTAATTTTGCACCTGCTTCTTCTCTTGCTCGGGTTATTTCTTTCCGTGGTACATTTTGAATGATACTTTCGGCAAGGTCTTTAAAATAATTTGCTGCTTTGTTCCAGCCACTTTTCTCACACCATGTTCCTATTGAATAACATAACTCAGCAAAAATTTCTCTAACTTTAGAAGGACTTGATTTATGAGCTTGAATTTCTTCATGCGCCTTAGTAGTTATTGTATCTAATTGAGCTGCTGCAGCTGGATCTAACTCATGTCCGGTAAGGCCTTCTACTGCTGTACGAGCACTAACTCCTAAATCATCTCTTCTCATACTAACAACATCTTCAAGATCACTTACAGCAAATGGATTTCTTCCCTCTACCCAATTACCATGTGAATCAACTCGACCACTTGGCATAACCACCTCTTAATTTTTATGTTATATATAATTTATAGCTTAATATGCTTAATAAATTATTAATAACAATAGTTGAGGTTTAGTTATTTTTAGAAATAGCTTGATTGCGGAATAGCAAACTCATACCAATCATGAACCATAAGGGTGTTGCATACCAGTTTTTAAAAAAGCCGGAAGAAGGAAGAGGCAATAACTTGATGAAGATAGTAACCATTATACCAAAGGCTAAATATTTCATTTCATCTGAGGTAAGTTGTTTATAAATTAATAATGATCTTTTTAATAAACTATAAAGTAAAAATAAAAACAAGCCTAGGCCTACTATTCCAAATTCTGCAAACCACTCAATATAGATACTATGGGGATGATAACTACAAAAATCTGTATATTGATTACAATGCTGCTCAAAATACCTAGCACCAACACCAAAAATTGGATGAGATAAACCGGTTTTAATACCAGCTACCCACAGCATTCCATAAGGGGTTTGAAATAAGTTGCTTGCAGCATTAATTACAGAATGAATTTGCCTATCAATCAAAGGTGGATGAATTACCCACGCGCCCAAAATAGTTATTCCCACCACACTTATAAAACCAAGAATAATTTTGGTATTTGAATTTAAGAAGCATAGCATTAATAAAATCGCTATATTAATCTGAATAAAAGCAGACCTTTCACCACTAAAGAATATTGCTAAATAAATTGCTATAACCAAAAAACCACTACTTAAAATTTGTACCATATTTTTACTATTACGAGCTTTATAATATAGCAATGATATAACCGATACAGAAAGAGTGGTAATAATTACGCCTATAATCTTTTTCTTATACGGCCCAGTCAACCTTACTGTACCATTACCTTCATCAAAATAAGGCCTACCTACAATATCGTACCCCGTAAAAAATTGTAACAATGTATCAGCTGTTAAAAAGCACACGACCAACGCTAAACTAATCCAAATTTTTTTGACTAAGCCTGACTCTTTAGACAATAAGAATTGCATACAAACTGCAAATAAAATAAACCTTATCCAAGGAATGGGTTTAGTAAGAGAAAAAGAGATATCATCCACAAATAAGCTACGGATAATAATGTATGCCCATGAGATTAGCGCTACTTGAACCCATCTTTCTTTCAACCAACTAAAATCTTTATTTAAAATACTGGAAACAATAAATAAAAAAGCAATCAAAGATAAATTTACATCAGCTAAACCCTTACCTATAGCAATCGAGAACGGCATAAATATAGTAAGCCATGAAATAATCTTGGTTAAATTAATATTAGTCATATTGCTTGATTACCTTAATTAAATTTAACATATCATCTGGTAAAGCAGCAGTAAATTCAAGCATTTTATTAGTAGAAGGATGAATAAATTTTATAAAAGTAGAATG